>NZ_JACGXB010000002.1:0-445656 GCF_014138065.1 Ochrobactrum sp. P6BSIII
AAGGAGAAAAGTAGGAACTTGACCACTACTATCGACCCGAAACATAACTAACAGGCGGGTCAATTCTCGGCGCAAATGCCGGGTCACTTCTCAGTACAAATCAACAGCGTAAGCCTCGGGTAAGGCGACTTGGAACGTTTTCATCACGCTGCCTTCTTAAATAGGTCGGCGCGCTGGCCATGCGTAATGGCGAGGCGAGAAAGTTCGACTTCGCGCGCCAGAAAGTCACGGTCTTTCAGGAGCGCCTCAATAGCCGCGTGCACATCTCCCCTGTGGTAGGCGAGTACCTGCTGAATTTCGTCTTCATAATTTTGCACAAGAGCGTTCATGGCTTCCTCCTGCTAATTTAGATGTTCTCATTTTGTTCTCATTGGAGTTCGTCGTCAAGACGCTAAATTGCCGTGCATGAACGTGCTACAAATCGTGCAATTTACTGTGTTACAAACTGTGCTACAATTTCGGGTTCGTAATTAAAATAAGATAATAAAAACAATAGTGTATGGAATAGTTTGATACCAACCGACCGTACCATTTCTCTCCCAGGCCATTTCACTAACACGTTGAGTTTACTGCGGGATTGGACAATCTCGCCGTGAAGCCGTTGTCGCTTGCGGTAAATTTGGCTAGATATGCGGCTTTGAAGGTTATTTTCAAGGACATCGCAATGGTCGGATGCTTGCCGCCGCTTATCCTGCTGATTTTAGGGGCTGGCATTGGTGCATTGATCGGCGGCAGCACTGATGCAGTTTATGGCGGTCTTGTGGGGTTGGCCATCGGGCTGGTCGTGATGGTGGTCCTTGTCTGGATATTGATGAAGGCCCGCAACCGATAGACTGCTTTCACTGACTGTTTTAGGCGTCCGCTGGGCGCGTTCTATGAGCCGGTTTCGGTTGCGCTTTTAGAAGATCAAAAAACATCGGCCAGAGCTAAGCTCTGGCCGATGTTTTGCATAATGGCGATAGCTTCAGGCTTTGCTGCCCTTAGCGGCCAGCAAGAATGCCAGCAATGATGCCCGTTGCGGTGGTGACCAGCAGGAACTGGTTGTCGACCTTCACCCAGCGCTGGCCCGGACCCGGACGGCGGAGGCCATAACGCTGATAATCACGGACTTCCGGATGACGGCGCCAATCATTGTAACGCTGGCCCTTGGACCAGTTCTGACGGCCATGATCGCGACGATCATTGCGGCCAAATTCCTTGCCGTGCGACGGGCGTGGCTTCTGCTCCATGCGATGCGGACCCGGCTTGCGCTGATAATCCTGCGCTTGTGCTGCCAGTGGCGCGCCGATGAAGGAAAGGGCTACGGCTGCAAGAATGACTTTTTTGAACATCATGTTCTCCTTTGCTGTTGGGTTGACACTATTGGGAGACGAATGAACGGAAGATGAATGGCAGCATTTTGAAACATTAAATAAAATCAATGTGATATTAACACTTTATTAACCATGGCTTTATGTGTGCCAAACGCGTCAGAACTCGATGGAAACACTTGACCGTTCCGGCATCGGAACGTAATAGTGTTACGACGGTTCCCCGACCGAGAGTGAAGGGGATTAATAGGGAACACGGTGAGGACGACCCGAAAAGGGACCGAGACCGTGGCTGCCCCCGCAACTGTAAGCGGATTGCTGTCCATCCTCGTGACGCTGACAGGCGTCATGCCACTGTGTTTGATCGGCGAAAGCTGAACGACACGGGAAGGCAGATGGAAGCGACCATCCGCAAGCCAGGAGACCTGCCGTCATAGGGCCTTGAGCCCACCATCATCCATTGTCACGGGCGGGGATGCCCGGAGCAGGAGCAGGTTATGACAGCACATCGCGCTGCAAGGCGCTTTTTTACATCGTCATTCATATCCCCGGATATCTCCGTTTGCTCACGGTGCCTTATCGCCGCTGCTTGCTGACGTGGCCACATCTTTCATCATTTCGGGGATTCTCATGACATTCCACGGCAAGACGTCGTTTCGCGCAGCGCTATGCGCTCTTTCATTGCTCGCAGTCGTGCCAGCACTTCAGGCTGCAGAAACGCACTATCCGCTGACACTGAAGAACTGTGGACGAGACGTCACATTCAAACAGGCCCCGACGCGCGCGGTGGCTGTCGGTCAAAGCAGCACGGAAATTCTGTACAGCCTCGGTCTTGGCGACAAAGTGGTGGGCACGGCGGTCTGGTTTGGCCCGGTGCTCAAGGGCTTTGAAGAGGTCAATGCCAAGGTCAAGCGGCTGGCAGATAATGATCCGAGCTTTGAAAGCGTTCTGGCGCAGAAGCCTGATATCGTGACAGCGGATTTCCAGTGGCATGTCGGACCGAACGGCATCGTCGCCAAGCCGGAACAATTCGAGGAACTGGGCATACCCGCCTATACGTCGCCTTCGGATTGCGTCGGCAAGGATAATTCCGGCGGAGGCGATGGCGTGCGCACGGCGGCCTTCACGATGGATGTCGTTTATCAGGAAATCGGCGAGCTGGCCGCGATCTTCAACGTGCAGGATCGTGGTGAAAAGCTGATTGCCGAGCTGAAGGGACGCGAAGAAGCGGCACGCAGCAAGATTGGCGCCAGCGGCGGTAAGCTCTCCGCTGCGGTCTGGTTCTCCAGCACGCAGATCGACGCCGATCCCTATATCGCCGGTAAGTTTGGCGCTCCGGCCTATATCCTGTCGGCGCTTGGCATCAAGAATGTGGTCAACAGCGAAGAAGAGTGGCCGACGGTCGGCTGGGAGACGATTGCAAAGTCCAACCCGTCGATGATCGTGGCTGCCAAGCTGGACCGTCGCCGTTATCCGGCGGACGATATTGCCGTGAAGCACAAGTTCCTCGAAAGCGATCCGGTGACAAGCCTGATGCCAGCCGTCAAGGGCGGTCATGTCTTCGACATAGATGCGCAGTCGATGAGCACATCGCTGCGGGTGATTGAGGGTATTGAAACGCTGGCCGCAGCCATCGCTGCTTCGGACCTCAACAAATGACAGCTTTGGTGGCCATAGGAAGGCTTCCTTTCAGCAACAAGGTGAGCGCCGGGGTTCTGGCGCTCATTCTGCTGCTTGCCGCCCTTTGGTTTGGTGCGGCGATTGGTGAAACCGCCATACCGCTCGATGTGGTGGCGAAGACCGTCGCAAACCGGCTGTGGCATGCAGGCTATGTGCTCGATCCCATCGATGAGGGGATCGTATGGAGCTATCGTCTCAGCCGCGCCGTGGTGGCGGCATGCTGCGGCGCGGCGCTGGCGCTTTCCGGCGTTGTGCTGCAATCTCTGCTGCGCAATTCGCTCGCAGATCCGTATATTCTGGGCATCTCCGCCGGGGCTTCGACCGGGGCCGTCAGCGTCGCCATTCTTGGCATCGGCGCTGGCGTTCTCACGCTTTCGCTCGGCGCATTCATCGGGGCGATACTCGCCTTCGTTCTGGTTTCACTGTTGGCGCTGAAAGCCGGGCGCGGCAACAGCGCCATTATTCTTGCCGGTATAGCCGGCTCGCAGCTTTTCAACGCGCTGACCTCGTTCATCGTGACAAAGGCGGCCAATGCCGAACAGGCGCGTGGTATCATGTTCTGGCTTCTCGGCAATCTCTCCGGCGTGCGCTGGCCCGATGTTACGCTGGCGCTGCCTGCCTGTCTGATTGGCCTGGTCGTCTGCCTGTGGCACGCCCGTGCGCTCGATGCTTTCACGTTTGGTGCGGAATCCGCCGCTTCGCTCGGTATTCCGGTGCGGCGCGTCTATGCGGTGCTGATTGGCGCCAGCGCCATGATGACGGCGGTGATGGTTTCCATCGTCGGGTCCATCGGCTTTATCGGTCTTGTCATTCCCCATGCGGCGCGGATGATTGTCGGCGTGCGGCATGGCGCATTATTGCCGGTTAGTGCGTTGATCGGTGCAATCTTCATGATCGCGGCTGATATCGTGTCGCGCATTATCGTGCCGGGACAGGTGCTGCCCATCGGGGTTGTGACAGCGCTGGTCGGCGCTCCGGCCTTTGCGCTGCTGCTCGGACAGAGGAGGGCGCGCGCATGATGCTGTCGGCGCACAATGTTTCCTGGATGGCGGGCGGCGCGGAAATCCTGAGCGGCGTCTCGCTTGAGGTGATTGAAGGCGAGTTTCTCGGCATTATCGGGCCGAATGGCTCCGGCAAGACGACGCTTCTGTCGCTGCTTTCAGGTCTGAAGCGTCCGCGCAGCGGTGCGGTGCAACTCGGCGAAACACCGATTGAACGTTTCAACCGCCGCGAGATTGCGCGGCTGCTGGCGCTGGTCGAACAGCAGGCGGAAACGACTGAGCGCATCACGGCGCGACAGGCGGTGGAGCTTGGGCGCACGCCCTATCTCGGCGCTCTGTCACCGTGGTCTGCTGAAGATGACGCCATCGTCGATCATGCGCTGGCGCATGTGGATATGACCCATCTGGCCAAACGCAACTGGCATACGCTGTCGGGCGGAGAACGCCAGCGCCTGCATATTGCCCGCGCTTTGGCGCAGCAGCCGCGCATCTTGCTGTTGGACGAGCCGACCAATCACCTCGACATTGGTCATCAGATCGGGCTTCTCGATCTCGTCCGCCAGCAAAGCCAGACCAACGGGCTGACCGTGGTGGCCGCGCTGCACGACCTCAATCATGCAGCCATGTTCTGCGACCGCATTGCGGTGATGGACAAGGGACGGCTGGCGGCGCTCGGCGCACCACGAGACGTGTTAACGGCGGAGCGTATCCGTTCCGTATTTGGCGTCGATGTGGAGGTCGAGCATATGGGTGCCAGCGGTTGTCATATCCGCTATTGCGCACCGGGGCTTGTGCATGAAGCGCCGGTGCTGCAGCTGCGTACAGCTTAGCACTATAGTTGCATTCTTCGTGATGCCGGTCTGCAACGAGCAATTTCCTGCGCTCCGGTGCTCACGTACCCTTAAGTACGCTCCGCTCCGGTGCTCAAAAATCACTCGTTTCGCCGCGGCCTGACGAATTTGCAACTGTAGTGCTAGTTTAAAGCGGCTTTCAAGCGGCGCTGTTCCAGTCCAAGCCCCAGTTCTTCCGCGCGGGCAATGATCGGAGCAAAGCGGCGCTGCTTCTTTTCCTCGTGATTGGAAGCAATGTCGGCAATGCGGTGCTTCAGGAACGGGTTGAGAAAACGCTCGCGAACGGAAACCACATAGGCTTCCGCCTCGTCGCCTAGCCCATCGGCTGCAAACACCGGCAGCACTTCTTCGCGCCACAGGGCTTCCAGCTCGCTGCGGATAGTTTCATCCTGCATGGCTTCCAGCACGATTTCGTCTTTGGGGCGATTTCCCTTCACCCATCGTTCGGCAATGAAGCTATGACCGAGATTAAGCAGATAAAGCTTCAGCCGCTCATAGCGCGCCAGATCGTCGGTCACGACAATATCCTTGTGGCGGCATGGCAGCGTCAGGCCCTGCGCTTGTTCGATAGCCCAGATCGCATAGGGTTCAGCGATAGCGCCGACTGGCTCAATCGCTTCGGAGACGATGCGGTCAACCAGACTATTGGCAAAGATGCAGCGCGTTTCCAGCCATTCGACAAAACCGCTCGGCAGCTTCCATTCCTGCGCCAGCCCGATCAGGATGGCGCGCAGTTTGTCGCCGTTGCGGGAAATCAGCTCGCACGGGAAAATCGAGAGCGGTGCTTCCGGGTTGTTCTTCCAGCGATGGTGCAGAAGCACGAGCAGCTTGGCGGGAAAACTCTTCGGCAGGGTCTGCGGATTGGCGAGCAGCGAAGCGTCGTCGCTCGCGTCCAGCTCATAGCCCTTGTCGCCGGTGTTCGAGAGGATCACCTGGACAGTCGCGCCGAGATCGAGAATCTCGGCCCAGTCGGTATGTGCGGAATAAGCGGCGGTCACGCCCTTGGCGTTGTGCTCCGTTTCCGACGGCTTGCCATCGACCAGACCGCGGATCACGACGGGATAGGTCTTGCCTTCATTCAGTGCGGCGATGCGTTGCGCGCTCTGCGGGTTGGACGTTGTCTGCACCACGGCAATCGTGCCGATTGCATCACCTGTCGCCAGCGCTTCGGCGACGAAGAAATCGGCATGGGCGAGCAGAAAACGGCTGGTGCCGAATTGAAGAATCGCTGGCTTGTTTTGCATGGCATGCTCCCGAATTTGTAACAGTAGTGCTACGCGATCTGCGCCAAATTGGTCAAGCCAATAGGTTCTGGCCGCAGAAATAGGGTTGAATTTTTCTGGAGCGCTGCGCGATTTGCCGCATTTTCGCACCGATTCAGGCATATTGCGCTTCCCGTTGGCTGGAATTATGGTAAGGCCAATTTGGGAGTGATGATGAGCGACTTTGCGGCCACAGCGGAACCTCGCAGGCTTTACCAGCAGATTGCCGACCGGGTCAGAAATCTGATTCAAGACGGGCAGTTTCCGGCGGGAAGCAGGCTTCCGGCTGAGCGCGAGCTTGCCCAGCAACTGGGTGTGTCGCGCCCGTCGCTGCGTGAGGCGCTGATCGCTCTCGAGATCGCCGGCAATGTCGAAATCCGGATGGGTTCCGGCATCTATGTCAATGCCGATCCGGAAAAGCGTGTCGTTACGCAAGGTGTATCCATTGGCGAAAGCCCGCTGGAAATCATGCAGGCGCGCGAGCTGATTGAAGGCAGCGTGGTGGTGATGGCCTGTGCGCGCATGACGCCGGAGCCGCTTGCCGCATTGCGCGCGACGCTCGACGAGATGCGGGCCAATGTGCATGTCGACCGCCGGGCGATGGAGCTTGACCGGCAGTTCCACCTGCTGCTGGCCGAACAGGCGGGCAATTCGGTGGTGGTGCGGATCATCCGCGACCTCTTCGACGAGCGGCACAGCCCGCTGACGTCGCAGATCAGGACGCGGTTTGAGAATAACGATACGTGGGTTCTGGCTTTGGCAGAGCACGAAATCATCTATGCGGCGCTGGAGGCGAGGGATCCGCTTCAGGCGCAGGCAGCCATGCGAACGCATTTGGAGCAATCCAAACAGCGTTGGATGGATAACGAGCCGCGTGACAGGTCATTCGCGGCGACATGAATTGGGAGTGAGGTCAGACATATGAATATTTCCGTTTCCCCGGCTGCAACGCCGGTCATCCTGCTGCATCCATCCGACGACGTCGCGGTTGCGCGCATTTCCGTTCGCGCTGGCGACCCCATCGGGCTGGAGGGCATCAATGCCCGCGAGCTGATCGGTCGTGGCCACAAGGTTGCCATTCGCGCCATTCCCGAAGGCAAGGAAGTTCTGAAATACGGACAGGTCATCGGTGTTGCCACCAAGGATATTGAAGCCGGCGATCATGTGCATCTGCAAAACCTCGCCATGCTGCCTTCCGAACATGAGCACCAGTTCTCCATCGATATCGAAGAACGCGGCATGCTGCCGGAAGCCGAACGCCGCCATTTCATGGGCTATGATCGCGGCGCTGGCGGTGTCGGCACGCGCAATTATATCGGCGTCATCTCGTCGGTGAACTGCTCGGCCACTGTGTCGCGTTATATCGCCGACTATTTCAACCGCATGGGCGGTCTTGATGGTTTCGACAATGTCGATGGCGTCGTCGCGCTGACGCACGGCAGCGGTTGCGCGATCAACACCAAGTCGGAAGGCTATCGCCTGTTGATCCGCACCATTCAGGGCTATGCCAAGCACCCGAATTTTGGCGGCATCCTGCTGATCGGCCTTGGTTGCGAAACCAACCAGATCGCGCCGATCCTCGAACATTACCGCATGGAAGAAGGCACGCGTCTGCGCACCATGACGATCCAGCAGCATGGCGGCACGCGCAAGACCATCGATCATGCGATTTCCGAGATCAAGGAAATGCTGCCGCTGGTCAATTCTGCGGTGCGCACCAAGCAGCCGCTGTCGAAGCTGAAAGTGGCGCTGGAATGCGGCGGCTCGGACGGCTATTCCGGCATTTCGGCCAATCCGGCGCTGGGCTATGCCTCGGACCTTATCGTGCGCAATGGCGGCACGACTGTTCTTGCAGAAACGCCGGAAATCTATGGCGCAGAGCATCTTCTGACGCGCCGTGCTGTGACGCCTGCAGTGGCGGAAAAGTTGTTGCAGCGCATTGACTGGTGGCGCGATTACACCGCGCGCAACGGCGACGAACTCAACAACAATCCATCGCATGGCAACAAGCTTGGCGGCCTGACCACCATTCTGGAAAAGTCGCTCGGTGCAGTTGCCAAGGGCGGCTCCATGCCGCTCAAGGCCGTCTATGAATTCGCTGAAACGGTCACCGAGCCGGGCTTCGTCTTCATGGATACGCCGGGCTATGATCCCGTTGCCGTGACCGGTCAGGTGGCTGGCGGCTGCAATGTCATCTGCTTCACGACGGGCCGTGGTTCAGTTTCGGGCTTCAAGCCTTCGCCTTGCATCAAGATCGCCACGAATTCCGAAATGTACGAGCACATGAAGGAAGACATGGATATCAATTGCGGCGGCATCGTCACCGGCGCGGAAACCATTGAAGAGTCCGGCACGCGCATCTTCGAATATATCATTGCGGCCGCCTCCGGCGAAAAGACGCTGAGCGAAATCTACGACTATGGCGACAATGAATTTGTGCCATGGCAGGTGGGCGCCGTCACCTGATCTGCATCTTTCAATATGTAATCGACAGGAATATCCGATGGTCAAAGCTCTGCGTATCGAGAGCGAAAACGTAACCCGCTTCGCCGAGATCGATGAAGCGCCGCTGCTGCCCGGTCATGTGCGCGTCAAGGTGCGCCATGTCGGCCTGTGCGGCAGCGATCTGAACACTTTCAAGGGTCTCAATCCGCTGGTGCAGCTGCCGCGTATTCCGGGGCACGAAATCGGCGGCGAAATCATCGAGGCCGGTGCGGGCGTCGATGCGGCTTATGCTGCAGGCAAGCGGGTCATCGTGCTGCCCTATACGAATTGCGGCGAGTGCTCGTCTTGCCGCAAGGGGCGGCTCAATGCCTGTCGCTATAACAAAACGCTCGGCGTGCAGCAGAATGGCGGTCTGGCCGACCAGATCGTGCTGCCTGCTGAAAAGCTGATCCTGAACGATACGCTGGAACCGCGCCATCTGGCGCTGGTCGAGCCGCTGTCGGTGGGCTTCCATGCCGTGGCGCGCGGTCGCGTCGAGGCGGGCGATACGGTGGCTGTGCTCGGCTGCGGCATGATCGGCATGGGTGTGCTGATCGGCGCGGTGGCGCGTGGCGCCAAGGTTATCGCCATCGATCCGAGCGCGGAAAAGCGCGAGCTGGCGCTGCAATTCGGCGCAACGCATGTTCTGGCGAGCGGCGAAGATGTCGTGCAAAAGGTCATGGAACTGACCGGAGACGACGGCGTGGATGTCGCTTTCGAAGCGGTTGGCTTGCCAATCACCTTCACGCAGGCGGTCGACCTTGCCTGCTTTGCGGGACGCGTGGTCTATGTCGGCTATTCGAAATCGCCGGTGACCTACCAGACCCAGTTCTTCAACCTGAAGGAACTGGACATTATGGGGTCGCGCAATGCGACGCTGACTGATTTCGAGGCCGTTGTCGCACATCTGGAAAAGCTCGGCGCAGATGCCGATAAGCTCATCTCAAAAGTGTTTCCGTTCGACGAAGCCGAACAGGCGCTGCCTTACTGGGACGGCGACCGTAATGTGCTGAAAATCGTGATCGAGCGGGCTTAATAAGCCGCGTTATCGAGAAAAGGGGAGCCGGTTTGGCTCCCCTTTTTCGTTTCACGGCGCATAGTCCCGCCCTCGCTGACGCGCCAAAGGTGGTTCTGTCATTTTATTACATTATTGGCTCTGTTGAGCAAAAATCTCTGTTGCAAACTTACATTCTCGCTCTTACGCTGCTGCAAACATCAAGGCGGCAAACCAGTTAAAAGCCGTCATCACGACGGGGAATGGCATGGCGCATGCGGGCGAATTTGCAGGAAAATCGGTTCTGATCACCGGCGCAGGCGGTGGCGTCGGTAGTGCGCTTGTGAAGCTGTTTGCAGCGCATGGCGCGCGTGTCATCGGCTGCGATACGACGTTGGACCATTTGACGGCGGAAGAGCTTCATAGCCGCCATGCCTTTGATCTGCTGGACCGCAGCATGCTGGAGCCAGCGGCAGCGCAAATCATTGCTGCGGACGGTCTGCCGGATATCGTCATCAACAATGCGGGCTGGACGCGCGCGGAAACATTCGACGGTCTTGTCCAGAGCAAGATCGAAGCGGAAATCGACCTCAATCTGACAGCCGTGGCGGGCTTTTCCAACGTCATGGCGCAGGCTATGGCGGCACGCGGGCGGGGCGTCTTCGTGTTTATCTCTTCCGTCAATGCCGTCCTGCATTTCGGCAACCCGGCCTATGCAGCCGCGAAGGCCGGGATCAACGCTTTCGCCAAGGCCATTGCAGTCGAGTTCGGACAAAAGGGCGTGCGCGCCAATGTCGTGTGTCCGGGATCAATCCGCACACCTGCCTGGGATCACCGCATTGCGCAGAACCCTGCCGTGCTGGAGCGCTTGAAGCGCCTTTATCCGCTGGGGCGCATCGTTGATACGCGTGAGGTTGCGGAGGCGGTGGCCTTTCTGGCCTCTGATCGCGCATCGGGGATTACAGGTGCGATCCTGCCGGTCGATGCCGGGTTGACTGCTGGCAGCAGGCCTTTCATCGACGATATTCTCGGAGGGAACTAGGCCGATGGGAAAGGGCAGCGGCTTGCCGCGCTGATTGTCATGAGCAAGGTTGCCGATATCATAACGCGGTTGCATGTCGTGGCGCAGGACGGATCAAAATCCGACCGCAAACTGGCTGCGCTGGTGCTGGCCGATCCGGATTATGCGTCAAAAGCCGCGATCTCCGACATTGCCGCGCGGGCCAGTGTGAGCGAACCGACGGTGACGCGCTTTTGTCGTGCGCTCGGTTGCGATGGGGTGCGTGAGTTCAAGTTCTTTCTGGCACAGGCACTGGCCATTGGCGGCCAATACCTGACCGCTGAACTCCCCGCTCGCGACATCGGCGAGAGCCGCATTGCGACAGCGGTAACGGATGCTGCGATCGCCGCGATCCAGCGCGCGAGCGATGGGCTGGATATGGCCGGGGTGATGAAAACAGCCGAGCGATTGGCTGCTGGTGGTCCTGTTCTGTGTCTGGGGTCGGGCGGTATCTCCTCCATGCTGGCGACCGAAATGCAGAACCGGCTGTTTCGTCTCGGCATTCCGGTCAGCGCGCAGGTGGATGGCCAGTTGCAGCCCATGTATGCCGCGGTCACTACGCCCGAAACGACGGTGATCGCGTTTTCGGTTTCGGGCTTTGCGCGCTCCGTGGTGGAGGCGGTGCTGGTGGCGAAGCAATATGGGGCCGTGACGATTGCCATTACAGCGGCTGATTCCGATCTTGCCCGGGCGGCGGACAGGATCATTCCGTTTCAGGCTGATGAGGACGGGAATATTTACAAGCCGACGTCCTCGCGCTTTGCGCTGCTTGCCATTCTCGACATGATCGCCACAGCGACAGCCGAGGCGCGCGGGCTGAAGGTGCTGGAAAACCTGCGCCGGATCAAACATAGCCTGAACACGCTCAAAATCGACGATCCGCGTCTGCCGCTGGGCGACTGAGATCATTGTAATGCATATAGCCGAGGCACAGAGAGCCGCGACAAGCAAGGGGATGAAGATGACGGGAACGATCAATCCGTTCGATGGTGATCAGGATCGCGCACAGATCTGGGACATGCTGGTGCGGCGTGATATCGATGCTTTCGTCAATCAGGACTGGGCGCTGGTGGCCGATGATTTCGACGAAATCCGCTTTCTTGGCATTCATGCGCATCATGAAGCCGATCCCGATAAATGGGATGCCGGATTTCCGACATTGGCGGCCTATCGCGACGAGTGGCTGCGACAGGCGGCGGAGAGTGCTGCGACGGAATTTGCCGAATCTCTTTCAGAGGGCATTTTCCGCGCTACCGATCTCAGCGTTATCGACATTACGGGCGATGTCGCAGTTGCGCGGAAAAAATTTTACGGCACCATCGCAAAAAAAGATGGCTCGGTCGATCGCCTCAACTGGCAGACGCTTTATTTCTGCCGTCGCGATGGCACGCGTTGGAAAATTACGGGCTTCGTCGGTTATATGAGATATCGCTAAAAAATAGCGGATTCAGGTGTTTTTGGGCGCAAATGAGGCCGGTTTGCGCCTATTTTCATGTATAGACGAATACATGTCGATCCATAGTATAATCATACTGTTTTTCTCAAATTATAGCTATTTCGTCTTCAATCTATAGTCATCGGGCCGATGTCGCAGCTGATGGCATATTTGTCGCAGGCCGTTCGTGCAATTGAGTGGCGGAGGACTACTATTGTCCTCATGCTGGCCGACTTCGACCTACTTAAAAATGCCCCGGCCAGCCTGCATATTTCGTCGCGCAACCTTTCAAAAAATCACTAAAGGGGATGGGTGCGCTTGGATGAATTCACGGCTGTGGGTGGACATGTCGGGAAATGACCTATATAGAATCAGGCAATCTTTCGCTAATCATTCCATGCGTTTCGTTCGCGGAACGCAGATCGTGTGTGCGCAATTTGCGCTGGAATGAAGTTTTATCAATCTTGAAAAGGAGATTAAGTCCGCCAGCACAGCGGGGTTAAACTTAATGCATGGTATTTTATACAAGGATGAAAGTATGAAGTCGCCGGCTAAGACAAAGATAAGCTTGAATGGCGTGTTTAAAGTCTTCGGCGACGACCCGGAGCGTGCAATGGAAGCGTTGCGCGCGGGCAAGTCAAAAGCGCAGATTTACAGCGATCTCGGGGCCACCATTGGCGTCGACGATGCTAGTTTTGATATTTATGAAGGCGAAGTATTCGTCATCATGGGTCTGTCCGGTTCGGGCAAGTCGACCCTCCTGCGCCTGCTCAATCGGCTGATCGAACCGACCGCTGGTTCCATCGAAGTTGAAGGCCGCGATATCGTCAAAATGACGAAGCGCGAGCTGATCGACCTTCGCCGCCGCGACATGAGCATGGTTTTCCAGTCATTCGCACTGTTGCCCAATCGTTCGGTGCTGAACAACGCCGCCTTCGGCCTTGAAGTGGCCGGAATGGGTGAAGCCGAGCGTCACGCAAAGGCGCTGAGCGCGCTCGCCGCCGTCGGTCTTGAACCTTATGCCAACAGCATGCCGGACCAGCTTTCTGGCGGCATGAAGCAGCGCGTCGGTCTGGCGCGGGCTTTGGCCAGCGAGCCGACCATCCTGCTGATGGATGAAGCGTTTTCCGCACTCGATCCGCTGATCCGCACGGAAATGCAGGACGAGTTGAAGCGCCTTCAGGCCCAGCACAGCCGCACCATCATCTTCGTCAGCCATGACCTTGATGAAGCGATGCGCATTGGCGACCGTATCTGCATCATGCAGCACGGCAAGGTCGTACAGGTCGGCACACCGAACGAGATCGTCTCGGAGCCTGCCAACGATTATGTCCGGTCCTTCTTCCGCAATGTGGATGTGTCGCGTGTCTTCAAGGCCGCTGATGTCGCCCGTGAGGATGAACTGATCGTGTTCGAACCGGACCAGCTTGCAACTGCGTTGGAGCGTTTTGATGCCAGCGGCAAGGTGTTTGGCGTGCTGGTCGATGCCGACCGCACCTATCGTGGCCTTGTCAGCCGGGATGCGCTCGCCAAAGGCGCTGTCGCCGAAGCCGGAACGCGACTTGACGATGTGGCCGCCATCGAGGCGGAAGCGCCGTTGTCCGGTCTGCTGACGCAGGTTGCAGCCAGCCCCTGGCCGATGCCCGTCACCGACCGGCAGAACCGCTATGTTGGCGCGATCAGCAAATCGTCATTGCTTGAAACTTTGGGTCGTGCGGGCTGATTGCCCGCCTCCAGATTTTTCTCGCATGCATTTATTGACGCATTTCCGGACGCAAAATCGCTTCGCACTTTTGCTGGAAATGCTTCCCACCCAGTCCAGAAATACGGAAATGGACGGTAAAACATGGATTTGAATTTCAGTGTTGGTGGTGCGGCTGATGTGGTGGTCAATTACATTCTCGACCATTTCACGCCTGCACTCGATATAATCGCAGCGGCCATCGGTTTTGTGACCGATGGCATTCAAAACGCTCTCATCGCAATCCCACCTGTCGCCGGTGTGGCCATCCTCACTTTGCTCGCGCTGTGGCGCGTTGGCTGGAAGTTCGCGATTTTCACCATTCTCGCATTGGCGCTCATCATCCACATGGAATTGTGGAGTGGCACAATGGAAAGCCTGTCGCTGGTGCTGGCATCGACCGTTATTGCGATGGTGATCGGCATCCCGCTGGGTATCGCCATGGCGCGCAGCGACATGGTGGCGTCGATCGTGCGCCCGGTGCTCGACCTGATGCAGACAATGCCAGCCTTCGTCTATCTTATTCCGGCGGCGATGTTTTTCGGTCTTGGCGCTGTACCCGGCACGATTGCAACGGTGATCTTTGCCATGCCGCCAGTGGTGCGCCTGACCAATCTCGGCATTCGTCAGGTCCACGCGGAATTCGTCGAAGCGGGTCTGGCCTTCGGCTGTACGTCGCGACAGCTTCTGTTCAAGGTGCAGCTGCCGAACGCCATGCCGTCGATCATGGCCGGTGTGAACCAGACAATCATGCTGTCCCTGTCGATGGTGGTCATCGCGTCGATGATCGGTGCCGGCGGTCTTGGCAATACGGTCCTGACCGGTATCCAGCGCCTCAATGTGGGTCTTGGTTTCGAAGGCGGTCTGGCCGTGGTCATTCTGGCGGTCATTCTCGACCGCATCACCCAGAGCTTCGGCAAGGGAAATGGCACTGGCTTCTTCAAGAGGCTGGCATCAATGAGAAAGGCGGCAGACACACAGTCTGCCTCATCCTTTCGCAAGCAGGAAGCATGAGACAGAACAATAAAATAACGGCAGCGCATTCCGAAAAGTGGGAACCGGTTTTCGGGCAAAAATGCGCTCCAAAGAATAATAAAACGGGAACTGAATCCAATCGAAAAGGAGTAGGCATGTTGAAGAAACTTGCAGGTTTCGGTCTGGCTGCAGTGGTGGCGGGTACCATGACAATGGGCGCGGCCTTTGCGCAGGACGGTAAGACGGTAAAGATCGGCTGGGCCCCGTGGTCCGATGCCGAGTTCGTCACCAAGCTGACCAAGAAGCTGATCGAAGACAATCTCGGCCAGAAGGTCGAGCTGGTGCAGACCGATGTTGCACCGCTTTATCAGGGCGTGAGCCGAGGCGATATCGATGCCATGCTGATGGCCTGGTTGCCGGAAACCCACGCTGATTATTACAAGCGCATCGAGGGCAAGGTCGAAAATCTCGGACCGCTCTATGAAGGTGCAAAGCTTGGCTGGATCGTTCCCGATTACATCCCGGAAAGCGAGATCAGCTCTATTGCCGATCTGAAGAAGCCTGAAGTGAAGGAAAAGCTGAAGGGCGAAATTCAGGGTATCGATCCGGGCGCCGGTCTGACACGTCTGTCGCAGGAAGCGATCAAGAAATACGGGCTCGATTACAAGCTCAATATTTCGAGTGAAGCGGCCATGTTGACGACGGTTGACCGTGCAACCCGTTCGGACGGCTGGTTTGTGGCAACGTCGTGGAGCCCGCACTGGATGTTCGGCAAGTACAAGCTGCGCTATATTGCCGATCCTGAAGGCGCGCTGGGCGGTGCAGAGCATGTGGACGCCATTGTCCGCAAGGGCTTCAAGGAAGAAAACCCGAAGGTCGCGGCGCTGCTGACCAAGATCGACATTCCGATCAACGAACTTGAATCGGCAATGTTCGATGCGCAGCAGACGTCTTACGAGAAGGCCGTCGATAAATATATCGCCGACCACCCGGACCGCATCAAGGAATGGCTTGCCGAATAATCGGTAAGTCTAGAGATGGAAAAGCCCCGCTCTTGCGGGGCTTTTTTTATCCCCTGCGGGCGATGAGAATACCGGCAATGACAATCGCGCCGCCAAGCCCCTGCATCATGCCGAGCGGCTCGGACAGAATAGTCCAGGCGAGGAACGCCGCCACCACCGGCTGAAGCAGCAAGGTGAGCGACGAAAAGGAAGCGGGCAGAAAGGCCAGAGCATAGGCGATCATGCTTTGTCCGGCGGCATGGGTGAGCCATGCAAGGCCCGCCAGCACAAGCCAGCCATAGAGCGTGGTGGGCATGATCTGCCCTTCCGCAAAATAGGCGACCGGCAGCGATACGATTGCTGCAATGGCACTGCTCCAAAGCATGATACGCATGGTCGAAAAGCGGTTGCGCAAGCGCCCGACCGATAGAATGTATCCGGCATAGAAGACCGCCGCGAGCAGCGCGAGCGCATCGCCGGATGATTGCGAATGCAGGAGTTCGCCGGGGCCGCCTTTCAGCACGACCACGCCGAGAACAGCAACGACCAGCCCGATGATGAACGACTGGCTGACATGTGCCTTATAGAGCAGCCATGCCGCAAGCGTTACGAAGATCGGGGCCATATTGGCGAGAAGCGTCGCATTGGCGACCGATGTGTAATGCAGCGACAAATGCCACGCGCCGAGATCGGCAGCGATGAACAGGCCAGGCACAGTAAGCAGCAGACAGTCCGTGAGGGTGAGGCGCGCATTGTCCTTGATGTCACCGCGCTCACGTCCGCTCATCAGCATGAGCGGGATGACCGCCAGCGCCACGCGCCAGAATCCGGTGGCAAGCGGGCCAACTTCCGAGAGGCGAACGAAAATCGGCGAACTGGCGATGGCAAAGCCACCGGCCACCAGAATTGGCATGGCCCAGCGCTGACCAAACGACTGAGCGTTGGAAGGGGTTGGGCTCGTTACGGGGCTCTCTGGGGCGGTCGTCTGCGACATGTCAAACTCGGGGTCAAACTCGGTCTTGTGTCGAACGCCTAAAGCCGCCTGCACAATGGATGCTGCGGGCACGCGATAAGGTCCGACATGCGAAAGATGAACCGGCGTTGCAGAGCGAATTCAGCACATTTTTTCTGCTACGCATGTTCCAAAACCGTCTGTCATGTCGCAAAGCAATCGAATTGTAGAAATTCTCAATTGTGGGCAGGACGGACGTCGAGATTGCTTATTCCTGTTTGAACAAAGCGTCCAGAAGAAAGATGTGCCGACAGGTTGCTTTGCGATCACTGTTGCCACAACGCCTTCAGCATATCGCCAGGCAATAAAAAGCGCCCCGCAGGGCGCTTTCTGTTCATTGATCGTTCGCTTACCGATAGGGCGAAACGCATTGTCTGCGTGGGCCGCTGTTCGGCTGGAAGGTGTTATCCGAAACGCGATAGGTGCGATAACGGTTCTGGCACCACCGCACGTGGTTGTTGGTGTGCACAACACGCGGCTGGTTCAGCGCGCCACCGACAATCGCACCGGCGGTGAAGGCTGCCAGTGGATACCACCAGCCGTCGCTGTGGCGGCGATAACCGTTACGATAGTAGCGCGAGCCATGATGACCGTGCCAGTAGCCGGGGCGGTTCGAAGGCCGGTGGCTGCTGTGTGGCGGACGGCCCGGCCTGTTGGCGTGATGCGGCGGGCGGCCTGGCCTGTGGGCATTGCTCGGCGGACGTTTATGACGCTGGGCATGGCCCCGCGGCGGACGGCGATCATCGCGAACCTGTTCGACATTCTGATTAAGCGCAGGACGCTCAAGGTTCATCGGCGCAGCCATGCTCGGAACGATAGATGTGATACCAAAGACCAGCGCCAAGGTCCCCGCGCATGCCTTTTTCAATATGTTCATGTGCAACCCTCCGTATGGAACAACGCATCTAAACGCCTGAAAACACAAATGGTTCCGTATTCAGACGGCGATAGGGTCGAATTTTGATGCGAAGAGGAGGTGTTTACTCGATACCGATGCGCACGATCTTGTCCACGAGCGCCGAGGCCAGATTGAGCGCGCTGCCGGTGGCGGTCACGATCTGGGGCAGGATCATCCATTCCAGCATCCATGCCGCGCCCGAGCGTTCCTGCTCATGCACCATGGACTGGTGAAGGCCCGAAACCTGAACCGCGTTGAAACGGGCAAGGCTGACCAGCACTTCAGCACCCACCGGGTTTTGTTTATGCGGCATGGCGGATGAGCCGCCACCGCCCGACAGGGAAAGCTCTGCCCCAAGCTCGGCCATCAGCGCGATGTCCTGTCCGAATTTGCCAAGCGTGCCAGTGATCAGCGACAGAAGACTGCCAAACTCGGCGATAAATGCGCGCTGGCTTTGCCATTGCGGTCGGTCGCGAAGGCCAAGTTTTTCTGCGAGAAGGGCGCGCAGTGCAGGGCCTTTTTCGCCGAATTTTTCCAGCGTTCCGGCAGCTCCGCCGAATTGCAGCGGGAAGGCGAGAGCGGCGAGCTTCTGCTCATAATCGGCGATTGGCGCCCGCCAGCTCGTGATGCGGTCTGAAACCGTGACGGGTATGGCGGCCTGCATACGGGTATAGGCCGTCAGGCCATTTTTGCCGAAGGTCGCATCAAGCCATTTGAAGCGGTCGGACAAATGTTGCAGCCGACCGCGTAAAATGGCGTTTGCCTCACGCAGCCGCAGCATCAGGCTCGTATCGATAACGTCCTGGCTGGTCGCACCAAAATGCAGTTGGGCCGCGAATTCCGGACCGGTCGCCTGACGCAGTTCCTTGACGAGTGCCGGGATGATGACGCCATCCCGTGCGGTCCCGCTTTCAAGAACGGACAGGTCCGGTTCAAAAGTCTCCGCTGCAAGCCTGATCGCATTGGCGGCTTCATTGGGGATAATCCCCAGCGAAGCCTGGGCATCCGATAGCGCCACTTCGAAGCGGACCATTCCGGCAATATCCGCAGCCGCGGTGAAGAGACTTAAAATCTCTTCGTCATCGCCAAAAAGTCCCGCCAGAAACGGATGTTCGAATACCGAAATGCTCATGCGTCAAATATCGAAAAAGACGGTTTCTTTTTCGCCCTGCAAGTGGATGTCGAAAGTATAGATGTCACCTTCGCGCTGGCCGATCAAGGTCGGGACGCGCATGCGGTGCTCGACGCGCGCCAACACCGGATCTTCCGCATTGGCGTCGGCCTCGTCGGAGAAATACATGCGTGTGTGCAGGCCGAGATTGATGCCGCGCGCGACGATCCAGAAAAGGATATGCGGGGCCATCAGGCGTCCGTCCCGGAAGGGAACGCGACCGGGCTTGATCGTCTCGAAGGTGAATTCGCCGGTTTCCATATGGGTTGGGCAGCGGCCCCATCCACGGAAATTGGGATCGGCCTTGCCGCCGGTTTCCGAAGGGCTGTTGTACAGTCCCGTGGCATCGGCCTGCCAGATTTCCACCAGCGCATCGCGCAGCGGCGCACCTATGCCGTCAAGAACGCGACCCTTGATGGTCACGCGCTCGCCCAGCGTCTTGTCGTTGGTTAGCGGGCTCGTTCCGAGATCTTCCGCGAAGACGCCATGGATGCCGACGAAATTCGGCGTCAATCCGATATGGACGTAAGGGCCCGCGGTCTGGGATGCGCTTTCCTTGAGATAACCCAGTGGCTGTACCATATCAGTTGCCCTCCGGACGGTTTTCAAAGAAGGTTGAGCGGCGTCCGCGCAACACAATGTCAAATTTGTAGGCCAGCATATCCATTGGCAGGGTCGCATTCATGTCGAGCGGTGCGATGAGGCGCTCGACAGCGCTTCTGTCAGGGACCGTCTTCACGATCGGGCAGCGCCAGATCAGCGGATCGCCTTCGAAATACATCTGGGTGATCAGACGCTGCGCGAAACCATGTCCGAAGATCGAGAAGTGGATATGGGCCGGGCGCCAATCGTTGACGCCGTTCGGCCACGGATAAGCGCCCGGCTGGATCGTCTTGAACCAGTAATAGCCGTTCTCATCGGTGATGGTACGGCCAACACCGCCGAAATTCGGATCGATGGCGGCGAGATAGGTTTCTTTCTTGTGGCGGTAGCGACCACCGGCATTGGCCTGCCAGAATTCGAGCAGCGCACCCGGAATCGGGCGATTGCTTTCGTCCAGCACGCGACCATGCACCAGAATGCGCGGGCCGACCGGCATTTCGCCGGGGCGCGCATAATTGCGGATCAGGTCGTTATCGAGTTCGTTCAGCATGCCATGCCCGAAAACCGGGCCGGTAATCTCGCTCTTGGTGCCTTCCAGCGACAGCAGCGCGCGGGTGGGCGAACGCAGAACGGATGTTTTGTACCACGGCGTATAGGCCGGTGGATGCATGGTCAGATCGCGAGCGAAAAAGGGGCTCGTTTCCGGCGGTGTGTTTTTCATTTCTCGGCTTCCTCCGCTTCCATCTGTGCGTAGGTCTGTTTGGCGATCTTGAACGCGTGGTTCGATGCGGGCACGCCCGCATAAATCGCAACATGCAGCAGAGCTTCGCAGATGTCGTCCTTGGTTGCGCCGGTATTCTTCGTGGCGCGGATATGCATTGCAACTTCATCGTCCTGGCCAAGTGCGGCCAGAAGCGCAATCGTTACCATGGAACGCTCGCGCTTGGTCCACTGCGGACGCGACCAGACCGTTCCCCATGCCGTCTCGGTGATAAGCTCCTGGAACGGTGCATCAAGACCCGTGGCACCATTCGATGCCCGGTCCACATGCGCATCGCCAAGAACCGAGCGACGGACGCTCATTCCAAGCTTGTAACGCTCGGAGCGCTCGGCAGTGTCACCCATGGTTATTCTCCCTGGAAGCTTAATTTGAAAGGCGGGTTGAAAGAAAATCGCGCAACAGCGAGACATAGGCGTCCGGTTGTTCCACGCAGGGTATATGGCCGCTATGCGCGATTTCAGCGAAAGTCGCGCTGGGCACGAGGCTTGCCAGTTCCTTGACGAGCGCAGGCGGCGTTGCGCCATCCCGATCGCCGACGACACATAGCACAGGCACGGAAATCGCCTTCGCTGCATCCGTGAAATCGGCATCGCGCAGGGCCGCGCAGGTGGCCGCATAGCCATCGAGCGGCTGGCGCGCGAACATGTTGCAATAGGCGCGGAAGGCATCATTGTCCGGCTTGCGGAAATCGTCGGTGAACCAGCGCGGCATGGTGCCGTCCAGAATGCTTGCCAGACCGTTCTGCAAAATTGCGTCGATGCGGGCGTTCCACATGTCCGCAGTGCCAATCTTGTGTGCGGTGTTGGACAGGATCATGCCCGCGACGAGATCGGGGCGGGCGGCATAGACACCCTGCGCAATCAGACCGCCGACCGAAAGGCCGCACAACACCACGCGGCGGATCGACAGCTTTTCGAGAAGCGCGATCAGGTCCTGCGCCAGAAGCGCGATGGAGTAGGGGGTGTTGCCGATATCGGAAAGGCCGTGTCCGCGCTTGTCATAAACCAGCGTCGGGATGTCGTTGCCGAGCTTTGCCCGAACATCATCCCAGATGCGCATGTCGGTTCCCAGCGAATTGATGAAAACCAGAACAGGCTTTTCATCCCCGCTCCACTGCAAATCATAGTGAAGCACGACGTCATTTACGTTGGCGAATTGCACGGCTTTCTCCTCTTGATCAGCACTGTTGCGCTTTCCAATTGGTTAAGTAAAATGATATTATCAGTCGAAATCATAACTTATAGGTTATCTAATCACGTGATCGGGAACAGGATCAAGTTTCGCCATCTGCACACCTTCGTTGAAGTGGCGCGGCAGAAGAGCGTGGTCAAGGCGTCTGAGATTTTGAATATCAGCCAGCCCGCCGTCACCAAAACAATCCGTGAGCTGGAGGATGTGCTGGGCGTTCCGGTTCTGGAGCGTGACGGTCGCGGTATTCGCCTGACGCGTTTCGGGGAGGTGTTTCTGCGCCATGCGGGAACGGCGTTGACGGCCTTGCGGCAGGGGCTCGATTCCGTCTCGCACGAGCTGGACGGTTCCGGCCCGCCGATCCGTATCGGCGCTCTGCCGACCGTTTCCACGCGCATCATGCCAAAAGCCATGAGCCTGTTTCTGGCGGAAAAGGCGGGCAGTCGTGTGAAGATCGTCACGGGCGAGAATGCGGTTCTGCTGGAGCAATTGCGCGTTGGCGATCTCGATCTGGTTGTCGGGCGTCTGGCCGCGCCGGAAAAGATGACCGGCTTTTCCTTCGAGCATCTTTATTCCGAACAAGTGCGGTTTCTGGTCCGGGCAGGGCATCCGCTCACTGACGGGCGACCTGTCTTCGATCATCTGGCGGATTATCCGGTGCTGATGCCGACGCAGAATTCGATCATCCGCCCCTTTGTGGAACGACTGCTGATCGCCAACGGCATCGGCGCGCTGCCCATTCAGGTGGAAACTGTTTCGGATGCTTTCGGGCGCGCTTTTGTTCGTGACAGCGACGCGATCTGGATCATTTCCGAAGGTGTCGTCGCGCGCGATGTGGCCGAAGGCAAACTGGTCATGTTGCCGATCGATACCAGCGAAACTGTCGGCCCGGTGGGCCTGACAATGCGGACGGACACGGTCAGTTCGGGATCGCTGCAAATGCTCATCCAGATATTGCGCGACGTTTCCGGCGCTTCGCTGTCCCGCTCAGTCTCCGGTGCCGGCACAGGCGGAACGTCGCTTTGATACTGTTAGTGATGCAATAGCTCGCCCAGAAATTTGCGCGTGCGTTCCTGTTTCGGATTGGCGAAGAATTCGTCCGGAGAAGCCTGTTCGATAATCGCGCCTTCCGCCATGAAGATCACGCGGTCGGCCACCTGCCGTGCAAAGCCCATTTCATGGGTAACGCAGATCATCGTCATGCCTTCGTCCGCAAGGCTGACCATGGTGTCGAGCACTTCCTTGACCATCTCCGGGTCGAGCGCGGAGGTCGGTTCGTCGAAGAGCATGACCTTCGGCTTCATGCACAGCGCGCGGGCGATGGCGACGCGCTGCTGCTGACCGCCTGAAAGCTGCGACGGAAATTTGTCGGCCTGCTCCAGAATTTTCACGCGGTTCAAAAGCGTTTTAGCGCTCTTTTCCGCGTCTGCCTTGCTGGTCTTAAGCGAGCGCATCGGCGCGAGCATACAGTTTTGCAGCACGGTGAGATGCGGGAAGAGATTGAACTGCTGGAACACCATGCCAACCTCACGACGCACCGCATCGATGGATTTGCCCGCATGGCCGAGCAGAATGCCGCCGACATGGATTTCGCCCTTCTGGTAGGTTTCCAGATGATTGATGCACCGAATGAGCGTCGATTTTCCGCTGCCGGACGGTCCGCAAAGAACGATCTTTTCTCCCTTGCGTACATCCAGATTGATGTCGTGCAAGGCTTGAAAATTGCCGTACCATTTTTCGACATTCTGCAAGCGGATCATCGCATCGGAGTTCTCGGCAGAGGGCTGGTGGATCATCGGGTCACTCCGGGCAGTGTCGTGGTGGTCAGCGGCTCGACGCGGCAAATTTGCGTTCAAGATGCGCACCGAAGATTGTCAGCGGGCAGCACATCAGGAAATAGAGCGCGCCAACAATGCCGAAGACGGTGAGCGGTTCGAAAATCTGGTTCGAAATGATGTTTCCGGCCCGTGTCAGCTCGGTAAAGCCGACGATGGAGGCAAGCGAGGTTCCCTTGATCAGCTGCACCAGAAAGCCGATGGTGGCAGGCAGCGAAATGCGGATCGCCTGCGGCAGGATCACGTCCTTCATGCGCCAGAAATAGCGAAGGCTGAGCGCTTTCGCAGCTTCTGTCTGGCCCTTGGGCACCGCTTCAATGGACCCGCGCCAGATTTCGCCCAGATAGGCGCTGGCATGCAGTGTCAGGCCAATCGCAACGGCAAGCCATGCATCGAGTTTCAGCCCGATGAGCGCAAGGCCGTAATAGACCACAAAGAGCTGCATCAAAAGCGGTGTTCCCTGAAAGACCGCGATATAGGTTGCCGTCATCCGTTCCAGTGCTGGAATGCCCGAAGTGCGCAGCAAGGCAATGCCGAGACCTGCGGTGCAACCGCAGACAAAGCCAACAGCCGAGAGCACTACCGTCCACTTCAATCCGATCAGCAGGAAGACAAATTCATCGTGACCCATGGGAAAACTCCTACTTGACCGGATAGGCGAAATAGCGCGCCGAGATGAAGGAGAAGAGGCGCATCATGACCCAGGAAATCACCAGATAGAACGCCGTGACGGTAAAATAGACCTCGAAGCTGCGGAAGCTGTCGGATTCGATGCGCTGGGCAACTGAAGTCAGTTCATAGGCCGAGATTGCCGAGGCAATGCTGGTTGTCAGCGTCAACAGGATGAACTGGCTTGTCAGCGACGGGAAAATCGCCCGCAAGGCCGGTTTCAGCACGATCAGCCGGAAGACCTGTGCCTTATGCAGGCCAAGCGCGATGCCAGCCTCGATCTGGCCCTTTGGAATGGATTGAACGCCGCCGCGAATGATCTCGATGGCATAGGCTCCGCCATTGATGCCCAGCGCGATGATAGCGGTTGGCGTCGGGTCGAGCCGGACACCGGCAAGCGGCAATGCGAAATAGATGAAGAAGATCTGGACGAGAAATGGCGTGTTGCGGATGAGTTCGACAAAGCCGATGACCAGCCAGCGCAGAAACCAGAAGCGTGAGCCGCGCAGCAGTACACCGCCAATGCCGATGACGATTGCCAGCAACATGCCGAATATGGCCATGGTAAAGGTTCCCAAACAGGCAAGCAGCAGGTTGGGGAGGCCATCGATGACCGGCGTGAAATCCAGAGTATAATTCATCGTTCGCTCTGTCTGTTTGCTCTTGAACAACAGGCCTTGAGCCTTGGGCGACGTCGTCTTTCTGGTCGCCGTTGTTCTCTTTGCTCCAATTGACCGATGCGGCCAGATGTCTGTCGGTCAGTCTTTGTCGACCATCTTTGCCATGGCTTGCACGGCCAGCTCATAACCATTTGCGCCGAAGCCAATCAGGATGCCGGTTGCGACGCGTGAAATAAGTGAATTGTGGTAGATGCTCTCGCGGGCATGGACGTTCGAAATATGCAACTCGATCTTCGGGCCGTCGAACATCTTCAAGGCGTCAAGCAAGGCGACTGAAGTAAATGTATAGCCCGCCGGATTGACGATGATACCGCAAGCTTGCTTGCGCGCCTGATGCACGCTTTCCACCAGTTCTCCCTCAAAATTGGTCTGGCGAAAATCCACCGTAAAACCAAGTGTCTCGGCCACTTGCGTCGCGCGGTCGCGAATATCGGCAAGCGTCGTGGTGCCATAGACTGTCGGCTCGCGCTCGCCGAGCAGATTGAGATTGGGGCCGTTCAAAATAAAGATGGTTCTGGACATGGTGCTTCCCGAAACGGCGGGTGGGCCGTTTTACGACATGAGGAAACGGTTGCAGACGCTGGCGTTTGTTAATCGGAAAAGCGCCCCCCGGAGCCTCCCCAATTCTCGTTTTATGCACTTGAACGCAAAGCGACTTCGCGCTTTTGCCGAAAATGCTGTTAGCCAGCGTCTGCAATCAGGATCGCTGAATTATCAGTTCGCCGTGAAGGAAACGCCTTCAAGCTTTTCCGGGAATTCCGGAACAGGCACTTTCATCCACTTATCGTAGATTTTCTTCAGCTCGCCATTGTCCTTGATCTTGTCGATGAAGGTGTTGATCGAAGCGTTGAGTTCCTTTTCGCCCAGACGCGTGCAAGCGCCGTTATAGAGCTTCTGGAATTCCAGCTTGTTTTCGAACTCACCCGGACGGGCCTTTTCGACGCGGTCCATATAGAAGATGTTGCCGCCAAGCGCCTGCACCTGACCGGACGCCAGAGCCTGTACGCTCGGCGCATCGCCGTCATAACGACGGATGGTGGCGCTGGATGGCGCATTCTTGGTAACCTGCGTGTCCTGTGCAGCGCCTTTGGCAACGCCAATGGTGAGATTGGCCATGTCGTCATTGGTTTTGATCGACATGGATTTCGGGCCGATCAGTACGATGGCATTCGCTACATAAGGCTTGCTGAACTGAACGGCCTTGGCGCGCTCCGGCAGCATGGCCATGGTCGCGAACAGCACGTCAACGCGTCCCGTGGTCAGCGCGGGAATGCGGTTGTTCACTTCAAGCGGTACGAATTCGACCGGCACGCCGAGTTCTTTGCCGAACAGATTGGCGATATCGGCGTCGAGACCATCCTGCTGGCCTGCGCTCGTCACAAAACCCCATGGCGGGTTGTCGCCCTGAATGCCGACGATGAGCTTGCCGCGCGCTTTGATTTCCTCTGGCGTAATGGCGGCTGCGGGCTTGGCGAGCCCAACGGCTGCCACCAGCGCTGCCGCGCCCAGCATCATGTGACGACGTGTCAGCATAGACTTAAACATTCGTTCCTCCTCCCAAAAACTGGCGCTCTATCGATCCTCTCCCGTGGATCAGATGGCCGTATGATTATATGTTTGGCAGATGATGCTTGGCAAATCAACCGAGTTTATCCAAATCATATGAGATTTTGAATTTTACATAAAACGGATTTTCCCGCCCGCCGCTAGAGCGGGCGTGATTGGGCAGATGACCGATCAGGCAATACGTCCGCTTTTGAGAATATGCTCCACGCCGCTCTGGATATGGCGGCGTATGACGGCTTGAGCGCCTTCGACGTCCCGCGCAACGGCCAGTTCAAACAGCAATTTGTGGTCGTCCACAACAGGGCGTCCGCGAAATGTCTGTGCCAGCATGTGATAGCGCAGAAAGCGGTCGAACACCGAGGATAGCGCCGTCAGCAGCGTTTCCGAATCGCATGCCGACACAATGGCTTGATGAAATTCCCAGTCGTAACGAACCCAGTCGATGGTGCGCGAAGCATCGCCCGCAAGCAGAACCCTTTCCGCCGCCGCGAGCTTATGATGGGCAGCAACGATACGCCCTTCCCATTCAAGGTCGCCAGATGCAAAGGAAAGCGCGATGGCATGGGTTTCGAGAACTCCGCGCAGATCGGCCAGTTCCTCCAGCTCCTTGCGGGAGGCGGGGCTGACTTCGAAGCCGCGCTGCCCCTCGGCCACGACGAGATTTTCCGTCGTCAGGCGGTTGAGGATTTCGCGCAGTGACGAAACGCTGATCGAATAGCGCTCCTTCGCCTGTTCAAGCTTGATCTTGGCTCGTGGCGGCAATGTTCCGGAAATGATGTCCTTGCGGATCTGCCGGAAAACCACATCGCTGACGGTTTCGGTGGATGCACTGTCTTCCCGCAGCATGGTGTTTCCTTTTGCGTGGCGGTCACGTTCAATAACGATAGCGGGAAGGGCAGCCGATCAGGGCAGCGTGCCCCCGGCCAGCGCATGTTGGACGCCGCCATCTATATGTTTGATAAGAATGGCTTTTGCTTCGGTCGCATTGCGCGCCAGTGCCGCATCGAGCAACTGCTTGTGTTCCTTTTCCGCGACGTCGCCACGATAGGACAGCGCAACCATCTGATAGCGCAGATATTTATCGAAGACGGTGGCATGGGTTTCCATTAACAGCCGGGAACCACAGGCTGAAATCAGCGCCTGATGAAACTCCCAGTCATAGCGCTTCCACTCTTCCGCTCGGCTGGCATCACCTGACGCCATGATCTGCTCCATCCGTGCCAGCTTGTAGTGCGACGAGACCAGTTGCGCCTCCCAATCCATGCCGCCGAAGGCGAAGGACTGTTCTAGCGCGTGGGTTTCCAGCAGCAGGCGCAATGCGGCGATTTCCTTGAGATCGGCATCCGACATGGGGGCGACTTCGAAACCGCGCTGACCCTCGGCGACGACAAAGCCCTCCGACGACAGACGGTTGAGAATTTCACGCAGTGTGCTGACGCTGGTGTCGTAGGAATCCTTCAGGCTTTCCAGCCGTAACCGTTGTGCAGGCGCCAGTCGCCCGAAGATAATATCGGTGCGAATGCGGCGATAGCAGCTTTCAGCGATGGACTCATTGGAAGATTCGTAACGCATTAGGAGATATCTCAGATATTCGACACTTTATCATACATGTCTCGCGTTCCTGTTACAATGTGATATCCTGACTTGCAGCAGGGTTTGAGACTTTCTCGGATGATCTGTGGATCGTCCCTGATCGTGAGTGCTGCCGAAATATCCTGGGGAGGAACAATGACGGACAGATCATTTGATAAATCGCGCGGTTTGAAGATCACACGTCTGCTTGGTCGAGAGAGTGTGTGCTGATGGCGCCACTTCGCATCGCGCTGATTGGCGCAGGCTTGATTGGCCGTGAACATGTCACGTTGATATCGGCAAACCCAGATGCGGAACTGGTTGCGATCTCGGATGTGTCGGATGAAAGCGTGTTCTATGCTTCCGCCATCGGTGTTCGCCACTTTCTCGATTTTGAAACGATGCTGGATGAGGTCAAACCCGATGGGGTCATCATCGCCTCGCCGAATGCATTGCATGTTTCGGCAGCGTTGGCCTGCGTTGAGCGCGGCATCGTCAGTCTCGTCGAAAAGCCGATTTCCGACAGGCTTGAAACCGCAGTTGCGCTGGTCCGGGCCAGCGAAAGTTCAGATGTGCCGGTACTGGTCGGACATCAACGTCGGCACAGCCCCGACATTCAGAAAAGCAGGCAATTGATTGCCGAGGGAATGATCGGTCGGCTGGTTGCCGTGCATGGCATGTGGCTCACCGATAAGCCGGGGCACTATTTCAATGCCGAATGGCGTCGCCGGGCAGGTGGTGGACCACTGCTGATCAATCTGATCCATGACATTGATTGCCTGCGATATATTTGCGGCGATATCCATTCCGTACAGGCTTTCACTTCCAACGCTGTCCGTGCGTTCGAAGTCGAAGACACGGCCAGCATTGGGCTCCGGTTTGAAAACGGTGCGCTCGGCAGTTTCCTGATGAGCGATACGGTGGTCTCGCCTTTCAACTGGGACACGGCTGCGGGGCAGGCGCTTTATTTCCCGCATCAGCCGGAGAATGCCTACTATTTCGGCGGCACAAAAGGCTGTTTAACGGCACCCGGTATGGATTTGTGGCGGCACGAAAATCCGGATGGCAACTGGCAGGACCCGCTTCTGCGCCAGCATGTTTCGTTGGATCGGTCGCGCGCCTATGTCAATCAGCTCGACCATTTTCTGTCGGTCATCCGTCGCGAGGCGGAGCCTTTGGTGTCCGCACGCGATGGAATGATGACACTCGCGACCGTGCTGGCAATTCAGGCAGCCGGGACCGGGAACAGCACCATATCCGTGCATGAATTCTTGGAGCAGGCGAACGCCTAACTCTCGAAGTCGCCGAAAATATCCTGCAAGCGGGTCAGTTGTTGCACGCGTTCATCGACAGCGCTGCCGAGCAGAATGATGATATGCGACAGCATGAGGTCCATGATCGCCGTCATCGTCGCCGCGCCATCCCAGAGCGGGCCGTGAGAGCCGGGGACGATGAGCGCGATGTCGGCGACTTCATTTGCCCAGGAGCAGAACTCGTCGGTCAGCAGGATCACCTTCACGCCGACACGGCGCGCTTCGATCGCCAGAGGGCGCGCCTTGGAGGCAAAGCGGCGCACATCGTGCAGAAACAGCACGCGGTTTTCGACGGAGCCGTCCAGCAGTTCCGCATAGGTGCCGTTCAGTCCATCCACGAAGGAGACGCCGGGGCGCGAATAGGAAAGTTGCGATGCAAAATATTGCGCGATGCCGCGCACATTCTGATAGGCGGCAACATAGACTTCGCGCGCGTCGATCAGCGCGTCGATGGTCTGCTGCCATTCCGGGCTGGTGGTCAGCTCATAGACGGTGCCAAGATTCTCGATCTGCTCCTGTACCAGACCGGCGAGCAGTTTTCCTTCGCGGAAATCCTGCTGAAGCCGGGCGACCGGTCCCTTCACCTGCCATGCCGGATTGGAACGACCGCGCCTGAGCGCCGTTTTCAGTTCTTCCAGTCCGTCGAAGCCCAGCCGTCGCAGGTAACGCCCCACGGTCATTTGAGAAATACCCAGCCGTTCGGCGATGGACTTTGCCGTCTCGAATGGAAGATCAGCGATGTTGCGCTCGATATAGCTGGCGATCAGCTTGTCGGCCTTGGATTTACGCAGCTCGGCGCTTTGCAGGCGTACGAGAATGTCTTTAGCCAAATCTTACCCCTCCCGTAAGCACCTCAGCGGTTCCCCTTGGAACTGAATCATCCAACCGCTCTATCTATTTGTTTTGAGCACATCTTATCCAAAAATCGTATCAAGATTTTCGGGATGTGCTCCAGTCGCTATAGCGGCGACTGGAGGTGATGCAACAGCTTATTGTGCCGTTTTTACCTTTGTCCAGACCCGGTCGAGCTGGCGAACGCCGGAGCCAAGATCTTCGAAGATCTGAAGCCGCTTCATCGTTTCGTCGGTCGGGTTGATTTCCGTGCTGCTCTTGATGTTGTCTGGCGTCAGCTGCCGGGCAGGCACATTGGGCGTACCGTTGGTCTGTTGGGCAACATTGAGCGCTGCAATTTCAGGCCGCGTGTAGAACTGCATGAACTTGATAGCATTGTCCTTGTTCGGGGACGTTTTGAGAACGCACATATCTTCCTGATACATGGTTGCGCCTTCTTCCGGAATGACATAGCCGAGGTCTTTCGGGTTGCCGAAGACGTCGATCATGCTGCCGACGAAGAAATGCGCGGCGGCAACGTCACCAGCGCCGACCATCGGTCGGGAATCATAGGTGAAAGCGGCCACATAAGGCTTCATCTCGATCACCGTATCGGCAGCTTTCTGAAGCTGCGCCGGGTCGGTCGAATTCACGGAATTGCCGTTGAGGATGAGGCCAACACTCAGCACTTCGCGCATATCGTCGAGAAGGGTGATCTTGAGCTTCTTTTCCTTGACCGTCGCCAGCAGGTCTTTCCAGCCGGTTATATCCTTGCCGAGCACACGCCGGTTATAGAGAATGCCGACAGTTCCGAAGGCATAGGGCAGGCAATATTCGCCCTTGGGGTCGCTTTTGGCGCGAAGGAACTTCGGATCGATATTCTTGAAGCCCTCATAGGTGTTGATGTCGGTCTTGGCCAGCAGATCGAGCTTGGCCATGATGTCCTGCATATGCACGGACGGAAACACGATGTCATAGCCGCTGGCGCCGCCCTGAATCTTGGCCAGCATTTCCTCATTGGAGGAATAGGTGGAAAGATTGACCTTGATCTTGGTCTCTTCCTCAAATTTCTGAAGAACGGCGGGATTGATATACTCGCCCCAGTTATAGATGTTCAGCTCGTCTGCGAAGCTTTTGCCGGTAGACATGCCCATAACCGTAAGCGCAATCAGCCCGAGGCGCTGAACGGCACCCTTGAAGGTCGTCATTGTAGTTCCCCTTGTCGTTTGTCACATTTTTCTCAAAGGCCGCAGCCTTTCCCGCTTATCGCTGATGACGGAAAGGATGGGTCTTCGAGGCGTTGACTTGTACCGGAATATGGTATCAACATAACCAAATCACGCAAGAGTTAATTCAATAACATTTCGGGGAACGAAAAATGCGCGATGCGATTGTGCGGCTGGTGTCCGCCGCCAAGACATTTGCCAGTCCGGAGGGCGGCGAGGTCAAGGCACTGGACGGTATCGATCTGGATATTGGTCGGAATGAGTTCATCACATTGCTGGGCCCGTCGGGTTGCGGCAAGACGACGTTGTTGCAGGCAATCAGCGGATTTGCCGCACTGGATAGCGGGCGGATCGAGATCGACGGCGTGGACATGACGGACCGTCCGCCTTATCGCCGTCCGGTCAATACGGTCTTCCAGAACTATGCGCTGTTTCCGCATATGAGCGTCGGGCAGAACGCCGGATATGCTCTCGAAGTCGCGGGTGTCGGCAAGGCCGAGCGCACGGAGCGCGTCAGGGCTGTTTTGCAGATGGTGGGATTGGCCGGTATGGAAGCCCGCCTGCCGCGTCAGCTCTCTGGTGGTCAGCAGCAGCGTGTCGCTTTGGCCCGGGCCATTGTGGCACGGCCAAAAGTTCTGCTGCTGGATGAGCCGCTATCCGCGCTCGACAAGAACCTGCGCGAGGCGATGCAGTTCGAACTAAAAACCTTGCAGCACGAATTGGGCATTACCTTCATCTTCGTCACCCATGACCAGCAGGAAGCGCTGACCATGTCGGATCGCGTGGCGGTGCTCTCCAATGGGCGCATCCAGCAGCTGGACACGCCGCGTGTTGTGTACGACCGCCCGGTCAATGCATTCGTCGCCAATTTCGTTGGCGCCAGCAATTTGCTGGAAGGGCAAGCCGACGCCAAGGGCTTCGTGCTGGGGGATGGGACGGTGTTACATCACGACGGTGACGGCAAAGCCAAAGGCAAGGTTACCGCACTTCTGCGGCCCGAAAATTTCTCGCTTGTCGCGCGCAATGAAAGACATGGCGCGCTCGATGTCACGCTCGACCAGATCGTCTTTGTCGGCTCGTCTTTCGAGCTGCTTGGGCGTCTCGCGTCCGGGCGCAAGCTGATGGCGCAGATTCCGGCGGTGGATCGAAACTCTGTCAATGATCTGCAGCCGGGGCAGGCCGCGCGCTGGTATTACGATCCGGCTACGGTCCACCTTCTGTGTGAAGGGGAGGGTGCGTGATGAATCTCGCTGCCCTGCGGCGCATGCAACTGACGGTTCTGCTTGGACCGGCGACACTGTTTCTGATCGTCTTCTTCGCCATACCGCTCGGAATTATGGTGGTGACGAGCTTTCTCGCGCCCGGTCTTTATGGCGGTGTCGAATGGGAGTTCTACCCGCATAATTTCGGGCGCATTCTGGGTTTTGCCGACCCGGCATTCGAGGAATACGACCCCATCTACCTATCGATTTTCTTTCGCTCAGTCCGGATAGCCATCGTGACGGTCATTGCCGCCTTGCTGGTCGCTTATCCCGCCGCGTTCTACATCAGCAGGCTTCCCGACCGGTGGAAGAATTTCTGCATTTTTCTCATTACCCTGCCGTTCTTCGCCAGCCTGATTGTGCGGCTGTTCGTCTGGGTGATGATCCTGCGCCCGACAGGCCTCATCAATGAAACGCTGATGTCGCTCGGCATCATTTCGCGTCCATTGGATATGATCTATACCGACGGGGCCATCGTGCTGGGCATGGTCTATGTGTTCCTGCCATTCATGTTCATGCCGGTCTATGCCAGCATTGAAAAGCTGGACTGGCGTCTGGTGCAGGCGTCGCTTGATCTGGGGGCAGGTCCGGTGCGGACATTCTTCCGGATTGTCCTGCCGCTGACCGCACCCGGCATTGCCGCCGGTTCGGTGATTGTCTTCATTCCATCACTTGGAAATTTCGTTGTGCCTGCCGTGCTCGGCGGTGCCAAGGTGATGATGCTCGGCAATCTCATCGAAGGGCAGTTTCTCTCGGCGCGCAACTGGCCGTTCGGGTCGGCGCTCGCCATGATGGTGATGGCCGTCATGCTGGTGCTGCTGTTGTTCTATGTGCTTTTGACCAACCGGCGTAATGCCGCCGAAGCGCTGTCGCGGTAAGGGGAGATATTCATGAAAATCGCCCGTACTCTCTTCAATGGCGGATTGCTGCTCTACGTCGCCTTGTTCTTCGCCTTCATCTATATCCCGCTTGCGCTCATCATCGTCTATTCGTTCAACGCCAATCCGGTGAACATGATGGTGTGGAGCGGCTTTACCACCGACTGGTATGCACAGGTGTTGGGCTTCAAGACAGGCGTTTCCGAAAGCGCGCTCTATATTGAATCGACCGACCAGCTTGTGGCCGCCGTGTTCAATAGCCTGAAAATCGCGATTTCAACGACGCTCATCTCGACCGTTCTCGGAACCGCTCTGGCGCTGGCCATGCATCGCTACAATTTTCTGGGAAAGCGCTTCTATCAGGTGACGCTTTTCATGCCGATGCTGATGCCGGATATCGTGCTGGGCATTGCGCTTTTGATCTTCTTCGTCAATGCGGGTATTCATCTGGGACTGACGACGATCATCATCGGGCAATGCACGTTTCTGATCTCCTATGTCTTCATCGTGGTTTCGGCCCGGCTGGCCGGTATGGACCGCACGCTGGAACATGCATCGGCAGATCTCGGCGCCAATGAATGGACGACGTTCCGCAAGGTCGTCATGCCCCAGCTCATGCCCGGCATTCTTGGTGGGGCACTGCTTGCCTTCATCATTTCCATGGATGACCTCGTCATCACCTATTTCATCGCAGGCGTTGATGTTACGACCCTGCCGATGTTCATCTTCGCCATGCTGCGACGCGGCATCAAACCGGAAATCAATGCGATCGCCGTCATGATGCTGACCTTCTCTTTCGTCGTGGCTTCGCTCGGTCTCTATCTTCGCTCTCGGAAGAAATAACATGACTTCACAGACACCTATCCGCAAACCGCGTGGCCGCGACCTCGGCATCCCTTTTACCGGGCGCACTGGCCCCAATAATGCGATCACCGATGTCGATGGCATCGGGGTCGGCTTCCAGACGATCATCGAGAACGAGCCGCGTCCAGGTCGCAAGCGTCCGGCGCGCAGTGGCGTGACCGCAATTGTACCGCATATGCAGTCGGAGACGCCGGTTCCGGTCTATGCCGGTATTCATCGCTTCAATGGCAATGGTGAAATGACGGGCACGCACTGGATCGCGGATGGCGGTTATTTCCTTGGCCCCGTCGTCATCACCAATACGCATGGTATCGGCATGGCCCATCACGCCACCACACGCTGGATGGTGGACCGCTATGCCTCGACCTACCAGACCGACGATTTCCTCTGGATCATGCCGGTTATTGCCGAAACCTATGATGGTGCGCTGAACGATATCAACGGCTTTCCCGTCACGGAAACCGATGTGCGCAAGGCGCTCGACAGCGCTGCTTCCGGCCCGGTGCAGGAAGGCAATTGCGGCGGCGGTACGGCTATGGTCACCTATGGCTTCAAAGGCGGCACGGGTACAGCATCCCGCGTTGTGGAGTTCGGTGGCCGCAGCTTCACAATTGGTGCGCTGGTGCAGGCCAATCATGGCCAGCGCGACTGGTTGACCATTGCCGGTGTTCCGGTCGGCAAGCATATGCGCGACGGCACCCCGCAAAGCCAGTTGCAGGAGCGCGGTTCCATCATCGTGGTGCTGGCAACCGACTTGCCCTTGATGCCACATCAGCTGCAGCGGCTGGCGCGCCGCGCCGCTATCGGTATCGGTCGTAACGGCACGCCGGGCGGCAACAACTCAGGCGATATTTTCCTGGCCTTCTCGACGGCCAATCAGCGCCCGATGCAACATCGTTCCGAGCCCTTCCTCCAGATGGAAGTCGTCAATGACGAACCGCTCGATCCTTTCTATCTCGCTGCAGTCGACAGCGTGGAGGAAGCGGTGGTCAATGCGATGATTGCAGCTGAGGATATGGGCGGGACTTCCTATGACCGTCTGCTCATTCAGGCTATCGACCACGACAAGCTGCGCGAAGTTCTGGCCAGCTATGGAAGACTGTCTGCATAAGGCAACAAACTGATCGTTGCTTGCAGTATAGAAAGCAGCGACAGACATGACGTCTGTCGCTGCCCCTTTGTGATGTTATCTCGACTGGAGGTCAGATCATCACAATGGCAATGCCGGATTGGGCTTTGCTTTTAAAACGACCGCTGAAAGCGAACTGTGCCGCCCCAGGCATCGTTGACGGTATTGTCGCGCACATCAGCTTCATAGCGCTTCCACTCGCCACCGAATTTGGTGTAGTTGACTTCCGGAGTGATGGTGAAACCGGGGACGATTTGATAGGCGATATTGGCCGCAGCAGCGGTCTTACCCCAATCATCATGCGCGCCTTGCAGATTGAAAACCACCTTGTCGGTCGCCTTGAATTTCAAGCCGCCCCATACTGCCCAGTCGCCGCCCCACTGGCCATACATCTGATCCGGATCGTCTTCCGAAGAATATGCGCCCTGCAGCCAGAGCGAAAAACGGTCGGTCAGATTGACGTCGCCACGGACCTTGGCAGCCCACGCTTCAATGACTGAGTCATAGGCCACAACACCTGCGATTGCCCCCCAGCCGCCCGCATATTTCAATCCGCCGACGACATGCGGTACATAGCCGTCAATGGTGTAATCGTGACCGTCGGGGTTGATATAGCCGCCGTCATTGTCACCGCCCTGTTCGAGGGCAATGACTGCGGAAAAGCCGCTGCTGCCTCCAAATGTGTACGAGATCTTGCCGGTGCGATAAGCGCCGGGTGAAACCACGTCATCATTGATGATATCGCCGAGATAGCCGGTGAAGGTGTGGAATTCCGAGTCGTCGATACCGACCCTCAGTCCGCCGAGTTCGATAAAGGCATATCGCAGGACAACATCCGAATCCGCATCACCATATACATCGCTGATGCCGGAACTGTTTGCCCAATAGTTGAAGCGGGTTTCAGTAAAAGTCTTCAAGGTGCCGAATTCGGTTTCCGAACCGGTCGAGGTGCGAAGCGCAAAGCGGGCAGTTTTGTCCCAGCCTTCGCGATCAATGCCAGAGTAGACATCGTCGCCGCCCTTAATATCGTAACGCAGATAGCCGTGGATACGCAGGCAGGTTTCCGTGCCGGGGATGTAGAAATAGCCCGTGCCATAGGCGTCGCAAACACGCATATACTCAACACCTTCAGGCTCTGGCGCGATGATTGCGTCGGCAGCATAGGATGAAAAGGAGATCATCGTCGCAGCCGAAGAGATCAGAACGGTCTTCATTTTCATAAGAGTTGCCTCGATTCAGCGTGAATTTTATGAGGCCCATTTATACATCCGTGACCGCGTCGCCTCAACAACGTAAAAAGTAATACATTCAATTGTTATTTAAATGTTGCAGCAATGATACCAATTACCACAATATATTATTATTTATACTTTTTATTTATATTAAATTGGTGCTAGTTTTATAATTATATCTAAATGATAATTGGTAAGCTAATTATACAATTGTCATTATTTTTCAAAAAGTTGCGATTTTTTGAATTTGATTGATAGTATAATCATTCATTTCAGAATGTGAGCTTTTAATCGTGCCTTGAGGGGCGAGTAATTGGAAAAGAAGTATTATCGATGGCAATTGACGCAGAAAAATTGACTTTGTTGCGGGATTTGATGGCAAATATACTTGTTTCCGCGAAAATATGGCGATCACTCGCAAACGAGGCGTTACTCGATCTCGGACTTGATTCGGGGATCGCGGCTTGCCTGTTCTGGATTGCGCATGTGGGGGATGGCGCCAAACAGATTGATATCGCAACGGAAATGGGGCTGACGGCGGCATCGCTGGTGCGGATGATCGATTCACTGGAGGCACTTCAGCTTGCGCGTCGCGAGGTGGATGAGAACAACAGACGAGCGAACAGGATCAGGTTGACCGAAGAGGGGCACCGCGTCGTTTCCATCATGCAAAAGCTCCTTGATGGTGTGCATCAGAAACTATTTCGTGAGTTTGAGAGCAGGGATATCAATACGGCCAACACGCTTTTGCGGCGAGTAATCAGCGAAAGGGCCTGATCGCCTACGTCCGAAGTGTTGCTGTGCATGCGGTCTCAGCAAATTTGTTGCTGAATGTTTCTCGCTTTCACTTGGAAATATTCAGTTACAAAAAAATAAGAAATACTCGTCGTGAAGCAGCTATAGTAGCGTGCAACAATATCTGCATGTTAAACGACACGAGTCTGAATGAGTGTTCCTCCGCATATACTGATTGTCGATGACGACCCGGAAATTCGATCACTGCTGTCTCGCTATATCAGCGAACAGGGTTTTCGTGTTTCTGTGGCGGGTGATCGGCGCGAATGCGAAAAGCGCCTCACGGAAACCAACCCCAATCTGATCGTGCTGGATGTCATGCTGCCGGACGGTTCCGGCCTCGATATTTGCAGACGGCTGCGGGATCGGGAGCCAAGTATTCCGGTCATCCTGCTGACGGCATTGAAAGAGGATGTCGACCGTATCATCGGTCTGGAAATCGGTGCTGATGATTATCTCGGCAAGCCGTTCAATCCGCGGGAGCTGACGGCGCGCATCAAGGCTGTGCTGCGCCGCAGCCAGCATGTTGCCTCAACGACGAGCGACGATGTGACGATTTTTCATTTCGGTGATTTCTCGCTCGACCCGCAATTGCGCAAGGTTGTGAAGCAGGATGGCGCACAGATCGAACTGACGGCGGCTGAATTTGACTTGTTGAAAGTGTTTGTGGAGCGTCCGGGACGCCTGCTGTCGCGCGATCAACTGCTCGATTTCACGCAGGGGCGTGGCCGTGGCCCGCTGGACCGTTCGATTGACGTTCTCATGAGCCGGTTGCGCCGCAAGCTGGATGATAGCCAGGCCGGGGATATTTTTAAAACTGTTCGCAATGGCGGCTATCAGCTGACCGTGCCCGTCAAGACATCGGTCGTGACGCGATGAACACGTTGCGCAATCGAATCGCGCTGTTGTTGATCTGCGCCATTGTCGCCGTTGTGGGGCTTGCGACTTTTGCGGCAGACCGTGTGCTCAGCCCGCCGTCGCGCGAACTGACATCTGATCCGCTGGCGCGCCAGATCATCCTGCTCGTTTCGTTGTTCGATAAGAACCCCGAGGAGGCGGAGAAGCTCGGTTTCACGCTTCAAAAGCAGCCGGTCGATAATGACGTCGATGAAAGAGGCACAAGTTTCATTTCACGCGCATTGGCGGCGAATGGCAAAAACTGGCCGCTGATTGTCAGTCGCGCGGATGCACCGAGGACAGAGAATGTTTCTGTCAAACTTGGTGAAGAGCAATGGTTGATTCTGCAAATCCCGCAGATGGGCCCACCGGATGGAGCGGCTCGGGTGCTGGCACTGTGGATCTGTCTGATCGTTCTGGGCAGTGCCGCCATTTCATTGTTTGCCGCCGACAAGATTACCAAACCGCTGCGCCTGCTGGAAGGCGCGGTCACGCGTATCGGGCCAGATGGCGTGCTGCCGCTGATACCCGAGACGGGATCGGGCGAGGTGCGAGCCACCGCGAAGGCTATCAACCAGCTTTCGACACGGCTTAAAGCCGCGATGGAAAGCCGTATGCGGTTGGTCGCTGCCGCCGGTCACGACCTGCGGACTCCCATGACGCGTATGCGGCTTCGTGCCGAATTCGTTACGGACGAGACGGAGCGCACAAAGTGGCTGGCCGATCTGCAAGAACTCGATTCTATTGCCGATAGCGCGATCCGCCTCGTGCGCGAGGAAGTGGACAGCAATGGTGCGACGGAGATTTTGCAACTCGACCGCCTCGTGACCGAACTGGTCACGGAATTGCGGGCGATTGGCTATTCGGCAGAGTTGCAGACAGCAAAAGTCACACAGCCCATTATGGTGCAGGCAAACCCGATTGCGCTGACACGGGCGCTGCGCAACCTGATGATCAATGCTGCAACCCATGGTCATCACGCGGTTGTGTCGAGTGTTGAGAAGAACGGCAAGGCAATCGTTCTTATAGAAGATGACGGACCGGGCATTCCGGAGGAGATGATGGGACGCATCTTCGAGCCGTTTTTCCGGGTGGATGCGGGACGCCGCAAAATGCATCCCGGTGCAGGACTTGGACTAGCTATCGCAAAGGAGATTATCGAACGCATGGGAGGGTGCATCGATATCGCCAACAAGACGCCGAACGGCATTGCACAAACGGTGACACTGCCGGTCGCAACCAAATCGCTCAGTAAACAAGGTCTATAGTATGGTTCAGCCGCTGATCTCCCATGGCAAGCCCCGCAGCTCCCTCCCAGGTGTGCGGTCTTTCGGAATGGCGCTCGCAGCCGCCTCGCTTCTGATAGTGTCGGCCTGTTCTCAAGAGCAATCCCAGAATGCCGCCGCCGGTGGTGCGCCCAAGCCGCAGGTCAGTGTTGTGACCTTGCAGCCGCAATCGGTGTCCATCAATGCGGAAATGCCAGGGCGCACGACGGCGTCGCTGGTGGCTGAAGTCAGGCCGCAGGTTGGCGGTATCATTCAGAAAAGACTGTTCACCGAAGGCGGCGAGGTCAATGAGGGCGACGCGCTCTATCAGATCGATCCCGCCAGCTATCAGGCTGCTTATGACAGTGCGGCGGCGGCTCTCCAGAAAGCGGAAGCCACTGTGCCGAGCGCACAATCCATGGTGACGCGCTATCAGGGCCTGATCAAGCAGAACGCAGTCAGCAAGCAGGACCTCGACAATGCAATCGCGTCGCTGGCGCAGGCCAATGCGGATGTTGCGGCTGCCAAGGCGGCGCTCGATACAGCGCAGATCAATCTCAATTATACGTCTATCAAAGCCCCCATCGGCGGGCGCATTGACCGGTCGACCCTGACGCCGGGCGCGCTGGTGACAGCCAGCCAGGATACGGCGCTGACCACGATCCGCACGCTTGACCCGATCAATGTCGATGTGACGCAATCGAGCACCAATCTGCTCAATCTGCGTCAGGCAATTCAGGACGGTCGTATCAAGATCAGCGGTGAAAATGTCACTGTTCGCCTGAAGCTCGAAACCGGTGCGATCTATCCGCTGTCGGGCAAGCTGGAATTCGCGGAATCTGCCGTGAGTGAAACGACGGGCACCTTCACGCTGCGCGCAACATTCCCCAATCCGGATCGCCTGCTGTTGCCGGGCATGTTTGTTCGCGCACTGGTTGAAGAAGGCGTCGCGCCCAACAGTTTCCTGGTGCCGCAGCGCGGTGTGACACGCAACGCCAAGGGCGAGCCGACCGGTCTGTTCGTCAATGCGGAAAACAAGGTTGAGGAACGTGTTCTGGAAGTCAGCCAGAGCGTCGGCAACAATTGGCTGGTCATCAGCGGCGTTGCCGCTGGCGACCGGGTTATTGTCGAAGGCTCGCAGCTCGTTCGCGCCGGTCAGGATGTCGAGCCAGTGGATGTAACCGTCGACGATACGACGGGCGAAGTGCGCGAGCGCAAGCAGGCTCAGGCGACGGAAGATTCCGCCACCCAGCTTGCTCAGGGTCAGGCAAGCAGCGCGGCGGTGAAGGAATAGACCATGTCGAATTTCTTCATCAACCGACCCAATTTCGCTTGGGTTATCGCGATCGTCATCATGCTTGGCGGTTTGCTGGCCCTCAATTCGCTGTCCATCTCGCAATATCCGCAGATTGCGCCGACAACGGTGCGCATCAGCGCCACCTATGCGGGTGCGGATGCCGAAACGGTCGAAAACTCGGTCACCAAGGTGATCGAGCAAGGCATGACCGGTATCGATAATCTGGATTACATGACGGCCAACTCGACCTCGACCGGGGCCGCAACCATTACGCTGACCTTCACCAGCGCTGCCGATCCTGATGTGGCGCAGATGCAGGTGCAGAACAAGCTGCAGCTCGTCCAGTCGCAGCTGCCGGAAATCGTGCAGAGCACCGGGATCACGGTCAGCAAGTCGTCGGAAAGCTTTCTGATGGTCATAGGCTTTGTCTCGACAGACAGAAAGCTGACGGCGAATGATCTCGCTGACTATATCGACAGCACGCTCAACGATACGCTGAAGCGTGTCGAAGGCGTTGGCGATACACGCATTTTCGGTGCTGGCTATGCCATGCGCATCTGGCTGGACCCGGACAAGCTTACGAAATACGCGCTCATGCCGAGCGATATCACCACGGCCATCGAAGCGCAGAACACGCAGGTTTCTGCGGGTCAGCTCGGTGCGATGCCCGCTGAAAAAGGCCAGCAGCTCAATGCGACGGTGACGGCCCAAAGCCGTCTTCAGACGCCGGAGCAGTTCCGCAACATCATTTTGAAAAGCACGACCGACGGTTCGCTGGTGCGGCTGAATGATGTGGCCCGCGTGGAGCTTGGCTCGGAAAGCTATACGAGCCAATCCAGCTATAACGGCCTGCCTTCGGGCGCCATCGGTATTTATCTTGCCACCGGCGCCAATGCGATCAGCACCGCCGAAGGCGTACAGACCGCCATCGGCAACCTTCAGGAAACGCTCCCGGCTGGTGTGGAGGTCGTTTATCCTTATGACACGACGCCATTCGTGCGCCTGTCCATCGAGGAAGTGATCAAGACGCTTATTGAAGCGATTGTTCTCGTCTTCATCGTCATGCTGGTATTCCTGCAGAATATCCGCGCGACGCTGATCCCTACACTCGCCGTTCCGGTCGTTCTGCTGGGGACATTCGGGGTGCTGGCGGTCTTCGGCTATTCCGTCAATACACTGACCATGTTCGCCATGGTGCTGGCCATCGGTCTTCTGGTGGATGACGCGATTGTCGTTGTGGAAAATGTCGAGCGCGTGATGGAGGAGGAGGGGCTTCCACCAAGAGAAGCCACGATCAAATCCATGGGCGAGATCACCGGCGCACTGGTCGGTATTGCAACGGTTCTCTCTGCCGTGTTTATCCCTATGGCCTTCTTCGGAGGCTCGGTCGGCGTTATCTATCGCCAGTTTTCGGTGACCATCGTATCGGCGATGATTCTGTCCGTGGTGGTCGCACTCATCCTGACACCGGCGTTATGCGCCACGCTTTTGAAGCCGGTTCATGGTCACGCGAAACAGCGCGGAATTTCGGGCTGGTTCAATCGCGGTTTCGACCGCACGACGAACGCCTATCGCAGCGGCGTCAGCGGGATTCTCTCACGCTCGTCGCGCTTCCTGGTGATTTTCGTATTGATCGTCATCGCCATGGGCTGGCTGTTCAACCGTCTCCCAAGCTCGTTCCTGCCGGAAGAAGATCAGGGCACGCTCATGACCAGCGTTCAGCTCCCCGTGGGCGCAACGCAGGACCGTACCGAGCGCGTCATGAAGCAGGTGACGGATTTCTATCTCAATCAGGAGAAGGATGCCGTCGAAGGCGTGATGAGCGTCATCGGCTTCGGCTATGGCGGGCAGGGACAGAATGTCGGTCTGGCCTTTGTGCGCCTGAAAGATTTCGAAACGCGCAAGACTGCCGATCTCTCGGCAAGCGCTGTTGCCGGACGCGCCATGAAATATTTCTCGACAATCCGCGACGGTAAGGTCTTTGCGCTTGCGCCGCCTGCCATTCAGGGTATGGGCAATTCGAGCGGCTTCGATTTCTTCCTGCAGGATGTCAATGGCGTGGGCCATGCCAAGTTGATCGAGGCGCGCAATCAGTTGCTGGCGCTCGCTGGCAAGAGCAGTCTTTTGTCCGGTACCCGCCCGAACGGGCAGGAAGACTCGCCGGAATTCGGCATCAATATCGATCAGGAAAAAGCGAGCGCGCTTGGCGTTTCTCTGGCCGATATCAACAGCACGCTCTCCACCGCCTGGGGTAGCGCCTATGTCAACGATTTCATCGACCGGGGACGCATCAAGCCGGTCTATATTCAGGGTGACAGCGCGTTCCGCATGCAGCCGGAAGATCTGGCCAAATGGCAGGTCCGCAATTCGGCTGGAACCATGGTGCCATTCTCGGCCTTCGCGACCGGCTACTGGAAATTCGGTTCGCCCCGGCTGGAACGCTATAACGGGTCGTCCGCTGTGGAAATTCAGGGTGCCGCCGCTGAAGGTGTCAGCTCCGGCGTCGCCATGGATGAAATCGACAATCTGATGAAGCAGTTGCCTTCCGGCTTCGCGCATGAATGGACGGGGCTTTCCTATCAGGAGCAGCTGTCCGGTAATCAGGCTGCGTCCCTTTATGCGATCTCGGTTCTGGTGGTCTTCCTGTGCCTCGTGGCGCTCTATGAAAGCTGGTCGATCCCGTTTGCGGTCATGCTGTCGGTGCCAATCGGCATCTTCGGCGCACTGCTTGGGGCGACGCTATTCGGCCAAAGCAACGACGTTTATTTCAAGGTCGGTCTTCTGACGACCATCGGCCTTGCTGCCAAAAATGCCATTCTGATCGTCGAATTTGCGATAGAGCGGCAGGCCGCAGGCATGGGGCTGGTAGAGGCGACTTTGGAAGCCTCGCGACAGCGCCTGCGACCGATCTTGATGACATCCTTCGCCTTTATTCTGGGCGTTACGCCACTGGCCATTGCAAGCGGTGCCGGTTCCGGTGCACAGAACGCAATTGGTATCGGCGTTATGGGTGGGATGATCGCCGCAACCGTGGTAGGTGTCTTCCTTGTTCCGCTGCTCTTCGTCACTGTTCGACGCGTATTCAAGGGCAAATCAAGTCAAACTCAACCGGTGTCGCCGCAGACGCAGACGGAATCAAACCATGACGACAAATGATCTTACCCGCGTTGCAGCGACTTTTGACCATAAGCCCTGCACCAGACAGGATCAGCGTGTCCGCCGCTATCTGAAAGTGCTGGGCACCCTGTGCCTCGTCGCCACCGTCAGTGGTTGTGTGGTTGGGCCGGACTATCAGTCGCCCTTGATCAATATGCCTTCGAACTGGGGCAACAAAAAGCAGCAGAAACCGGCCAAGCCAGCAGAGCTGGCCGAATGGTGGAAGCGGCTCAACGATCCATTGCTCAATGCTTTCGTGGAGGAAGCCGTTGCGGGCAATCTGGACGTTGCGACCGCCAAGGCCCGTGTGCGTGAAGCGCGTGCGACCTATCGCCAGTCGGTCGGTACATTGTTGCCATCGCTGGATGGTTCTGCTTCGGCGACTCGCAGCCGGACCGGCTCTTCGGTGGATGGCGCTGCGAGCACCAGCAACCAGTTCCAGGGCGGACTGGATGCAAGCTGGGAAATCGATCTGTTCGGCGCCAACCGCCGGTCGGTGGAAGCCGCGAAATACGGTATGGACGCCTCCGAGGAAGACCTGCGCAACACGCTCGTGACGTTGATCGGTGATGTGACGACCAACTATGTCGAAGCTCGCGGTTATCAGGCCCGTATCGCTCTGGCCCGACGGACTGCCGCTTCGCAACGCGAGACGGCAACACTGACGCGCAACAAGTTCGAGGCGGGCGCGTCCTCGGCGGTCGATCTTTCCAATGCATCGGGGCAGGCTGCGTCAACGGAAGCGAATATTCCAGACCTTGAAGCCGCTTACGCAGCTTCGGTGCATCGCCTGTCCGTGCTGACGGGCCGTGCGCCTGCTGCGCTTGCCGAGCGCATGAAGAAGGTCAAGGCGATCCCCAAGCCGAAACTGCCGATGCCGACCGGTATTCCGGCTGATATCCTGCTGTCTCGCCCGGATGTGCGGTTGGCCGAACGTCAATATGCGCAATACACGGCTAAGGTTGGTCAGGCGGAAGCTGCCCGTTATCCGAGCCTCAGCCTCACGGGCGATATTGCGACTTCGGCCACCAAGATCGGCGATCTTGGCAAAAGCTCGTCGATCAGCTGGTCGTTTGGCCCAAGCCTCTCGGTTCCGATCTTCAATGGCGGTCAGCTCAAGGCGGCTGTGGAACTGGCGGAAGCACAGCGCGACCAGTATTTCATCGCCTATCGTTCTTCGATCCTGACCGGGCTTGAAGAAGTTGAAAATGCGATCGTGTCGCTGGCGCAGGAGCGCATCAAGTCTTCCAAGCTTGCAACCTCTGCCGGTCATTATCGCGAAGCGGCATCGCTTGGACGTTCGCTCTATCAGTCGGGAACGCAGAGCTTCCTAGATCTTCTGGAAGCGCAGCGTTCGCTCTATTCGGCGGAAGATTCGCTGATCGCCAGCCAGGTTCTGATCACGACCGATTACATCGCACTCAACAAGGCGCTTGGCGGCGGCTGGAGCGGTGCCATCGAGGTTTCCAAACCGGAAGTGGTGGACGTGAATACGGGTCCACGTCTTCCGAAGAGAAAAGCAGTGGCGGCAGCCGCCAGCAACTAAACGCAAACCCGGTTATCCGGCCTTTCACCCGGATTGGCGATCTTATTCCGGCATCTGCTTCCAGCCTCACAACTGAGCCTGAGCAGATGCCGGAGTTGAAAAGATTGCTGGCAATTACAGATTTTTAGTGGATTTTTCGAATACGACACTTGATCATGCGGCCCGTCTGGCCGGTTTCAGAGGTCACATTCAATCCACGAGCAGATGCAAGGTTCCCTGAATGCGCTTTAAACGTCTCGTCGTCACGATCGCAGCCATCATCGCTGTGGCCGTATGCGGATATTTTTACTGGCGCAGCCAATCGGGATCACAGTCGCAGTCGATCATGACCGTCGCTGCGGCGCGGGGTGATATAGAAGTCACGGTGCTTGCCACGGGAACTGTCAAGCCTGTTCGTCTGGTTGCCGTCGGTGCGCAGGCATCGGGCCGTATCACATCGGTAAAAGTCAAGCTCGGACAGACCGTCAAGGCGAATGATCTCATTGCCGAGATTGACTCCACGACACAGAAAAACGATCTGCGAACCTCCGAGGCGTCGCTTGCCAATATGCAGGCGCAGTTGAAGGAAAAGCAGGCGACACTGGTGTTGAACCAGCAGACGCTGACGCGCCAGAAATCCATGCTGGCCAAACGTGCGGTATCGCAGGCCGATTACGACACGGCTGCCGCCGATCTGAATGTCACGCAGGCGCAGATTGAGTCTATCAAGGCCCAGATCAAGGAAGCCGAGGTCGCCGTCGAGACCGCCAAAGCCAATCTTGGCTATACGCAGATCACCGCGCCGATTGAGGGAACCGTTCTTTCCATCGTCAGCCAGGAAGGCCAGACGGTCAATGCAACGCAATCCGCGCCAACCATTGTTATTCTCGGCCAGCTCGACCGCATGACGGTTTATACGGAAATTTCCGAGGCTGATATTGTTCGGGTCAAGCCGGGTCTGCCGCTTTATTTCACGGTGCTTGGCGATCAGGACCGCCGCTATGAAGCAAGCCTTGAATCGGTGGAACCGGCGCCGGAATCGATCAAGAGCGACAGCAGTTTCAGTTCTTCAAGCTCGACATCGACATCATCGTCGACCAGCACCTCGTCGGAAGCGATCTATTACAACGGACTTTTCACGATCCCGAATGAAGACGGGCATTTGCGCACTTATATGACGGCGGAAGTCCATATCGTTCTCGGTCAGGAAAAGAATGTCCTGACCATTCCGTCTTCTGCTTTGGGCGCGCCCGATGCGGATGGTCGCTATACGGTCCGCGTGGTTGACGACAAGGGCGATATCACACGCAAAAAGATCGAGATCGGCTTGAACAACAAGGTCATGGTTCAGGTGAAGTCCGGCCTTGATGAAGGTGATCGCGTCATCAGTGGCGAATTGGCGGCAGGTTCGGCAGCGAGTTCCGGTTCGGGCGGTCGACGCGGCCCGCCGATGGGCTTCTGATCATGACGGAACCGTTGATCCGTCTCAGAAATGTCCGGCGGGAATATCCGTCGGGTGACAGCTCTATCGCGGTCCTCAAAGACGTCGATCTCACCATCGAGGCTGGCGAGATGGTCGCGATTGTCGGCGCGTCGGGGTCGGGCAAGTCCACCCTGATGAATATTCTCGGCTGTCTGGATCGTCCGACGTCCGGCAGCTACGAAATCAACGGGCGGGAAACCGCGTCCATGGATGTCGATGAGCTGGCCGCGCTGCGGCGCGAGCATTTCGGCTTCATTTTCCAGCGTTATCATCTGCTGCCCGAACTGACGGCAGTCGGCAATGTCGAGATACCGGCGATTTATGCCGGGATTGATCCGTCGACGCGCGCCAAGCGCGCCGGGGCCTTGCTGACGCGTCTTGGCATGGGCGACCGGATGCATCACCGTCCGGGTCAGCTATCTGGCGGCCAGCAGCAGCGCGTATCCATTGCGCGCGCGCTGATGAACGATGCCAGTCTCATTCTGGCCGACGAGCCGACCGGCGCGCTCGACAAGCACAGCGGCGAAGAGGTGCTGCGCATTCTGGGAGAGTTGCATGCCGAGGGGCGCACGGTCATCATCGTCACCCACGATATGTCGATTGCCAGCAGGGCGGAGCGCATCATCGAAATCAGCGATGGCGAGATTATCGCTGACCGCCCAGTGGAAAAGACCGAGATCGTTGAAAGCACCGTCAATCCCGACGATGCAGCGTCGACCCGCAAGCGTGCGCTGTCGCTCTACGGGCTGATGGGATCGATCCGCGAAGCCTTTCTTATGGCCTTGCTCTCGATGCGGGCGCACAAGCTGCGCACCTTCCTGACCATGCTGGGCATTATCATCGGCATTGCATCGGTCGTCAGCGTCGTGGCGCTGGGGCGCGGTTCGCAGGAACGGGTTCTGGCCAATATTTCCAGTCTAGGCACCAACACGCTGGAAATTTTCGCAGGTAAGGATTTTGGCGATGTGCGATCCGGAAAAATCACCACGCTGGTGGTTTCCGACGCGATAGAACTGTCCAAACAGCCTTATGTCGCGGCCGCAACGCCGACGGTCTCAACGAACAGCACGGTGCGTTTCGGCTCGCAGGAGTCCAATGCGCTGGTGAACGGTGTCAGCGAGCAATATTTTGTCGCCAAGGGCAGCAAGATTGCCGACGGGCAATTCTTCGACCGCGAAAGCGTGCGGACCACGGCGCCGGATGTCGTTATCGACCAGAACACCAAGAACGCCTTGTTTGCAGATACCAATCCAGTCGGGCAGGTGCTCTTGATCGGCAATGTTCCGGCACGAATTGTCGGCGTGATGGAGCCGCAGCAAGGCGGTTTCGGCTCGAACCAGAATCTGTCGCTTTATCTGCCCTATACGACTGTTCAGGCGCGATTTCTGGGAAGCAATTCGCTGCGCAGCATCACCTTGCAGGTCAAGGACGGAATCGATACGGCGCTGGCCGAGCAGTCAGTCACCGAGTTTCTGCTACAGCGCCATGGCACCAAGGATTTCTATATCCTGAATACAGACGATATTCGCAAGACGATCACCAGCACGACCCAGACGCTGACACTTCTGGTGGCGGCAATTGCCATCATCTCGCTGATTGTCGGCGGCATCGGGGTGATGAATATCATGCTCGTCACCGTCTCCGAGCGTGTTTCGGAAATCGGGGTGCGCATGGCGGTCGGCGGGCGGCAGAGCGATATTTTGCAGCAGTTTCTGATCGAGGCTGTGCTCGTCTGCCTGATCGGTGGCGTTTTGGGTATTCTGACGGCGCTTGGCTTCGGATTGCTGTTTAGCCTGATCAGCTCAAATTTCAGCCTGATCTATTCGACCACGTCGATTGTCGCGGCCTTCCTGTGTTCAACACTGATCGGTGTCGTGTTCGGCTATCTCCCGGCGCGAAACGCCTCGCAGCTCGATCCGGTAATCGCGCTTTCGAAAGGTTAGTGTCCGCCGCCGGTGATCTTTTGCTTGGTTCGCTTTATGATGAACCATACCAGCAGGATCACCGCCGGTATGGCGGCAAGATAGAGCCCCTTGAGCACCTCTTCATTGTGGTAATATTTGCCGAAGCTCTCCAGAAACATTTTGATGATGCCCAGCGCGTAATAGCTGATTGCCACGATGGAAAGGCCCTCGACGGCTTCCTGAAGTTTCACTTGCAGCGAGACCCGCTTTTCCATGGATTCGAGCAACAAGGCGTTCTGCTGTTCAAGTTCGACCTGAACGGAGGTTCGCAACAGATCGCTGGCGCGGGATGTACGCACCGCGCAATTCTCGATTTTCTTGTCGGCCTGATGGCAGAAGCGAACCGCAGGGCGAAAGCGGCGGTCGATGAAGACACCGAGCCGCTGATGGCCATCGAGCCTTTGCTCGCGGATTTCTTCCAGCCGGGCAAAAACCAGATCGGCATAGGCAGCCGTAGCACTGAAACGCTCACGCGTTTTGCCTGAGAAATCGATGATGTCTGCGGAAAGCTTGGCGATCCGGTCGAGCAGGGCGTCCTGTCTGCTGGTGCCTGCGCCCAGCTCGTCGACGATTGAACGTAACCGGCTGTCGAACTTGGCGCCCTGTACGAACGCGTCCTGCGCCAAGGGCAGGCTCAGAAGGGCCATCATACGATAGTCTTCAATTTCGAGAATGCGCCGGACCATGCGCCCGGTGCGGTAGTCATTCAGTGCGCGGTTCAGCACCACGATGCGCATCGCATTGCGCTCATTCAGGCGGAAGGTCGTCCAGACTTCCGCGTCGCCAGCGCCGACTGTTGAGGCCACCGCATCGGAATGCGAACCGAGCAGTTGCTTGGCGTCATGGGTGCCAGCCTTGCCGACCAGAACTTCCACCGAGGTGATGCGCTCGCCCGGCATCTTTCCGACAAGGTCGGTCCAGGTGGCGTCCTTTAGCGGAATGACATCCGGGTCGCCGTTCCACGGCACGACATAGGTGAGCGACACGAATTCGGTGTGCATTTCCCATTTGATCTGGCCGCTGGTCGTGCGGACGATACCGCTCTTTCCGTCGAGCGTATTGGCGCCATTGAGATCAAGCAGGGATTGCGGAATTTCGCTGATCGCATCCTGAACATAAAAGGCGTCATGCCAGACAACCGCAGGCGCGTCGAAATAGATCGACGGCCGTGCGTGAAGTTCGTTGTGGAGCTGCCGACGCATCGGATGGTCAATGATCATAGCCAGAATCCGGGAAGAGAGTTCTGACTATATTTAGCCATGAATTTCGATGCGCGGTATTTAAATATTGTTAGCGCCTGAAATAGACAGGCGCTTTATTGAATATTCAGGCGCTGAGCGTCGCCACGACCAGTTCATGATCGGAAATCGCAGCGCCGTCCCTGTCGATGGCTGCGACGGTTTGCGGTTCTTGTGCCGTGAAGCCACGCGTGAAAATCCAGTCCAGTCGGGCAAAAGGCGGTTGCGGTGTTCCATCTGGGCGGATGCGCTGCGTCTGCGCAAAATCATTGGCCGCTTCCCAGTCATAGCCCTTTTGGGTGAGCGCATCGAATAGCGGTTCGAACCGGGCTGGGTCGCGGGTTCCGTCCGGCAGGACATTGGTGTTGAAATCGCCGCCGATCACCACTGGCAAATCTCCGGCCAGCTTGTCGATAGCGTCGAGCAGACGAATGGTCTGGCGTGCGCGGTCTTCCGCGTCGCTCTTGCTTTCGAGATGCGCCGCGACGGCAACAATTGGTCTGTTCGCTGTCTCTATGCGGGTGGCTATCGCCATACGGCTGCCGAAGCGACCCTGACCGTCGGTTTCGTCGATCCACCAGACCCCGCCGTCGTCCAGACGGATGAGTGCGGCGTCGAGCAGAGGCAGGCGGCTCAGCACCGCATTGCCGTGAAAGCCAATGGAATTCGTCTCGTGTTTGTGCCATTCGCGCTCGCGCCGATCACCGAGACCCATTTCGACAAACTCGACGCCATAGGCGTAGGACATGCCCAGATCGCGGGCGAGGTCGGCCACCGTATGCCGGTTGCCGGAACGGGCCATGCCTATATCGGCTTCCGTTAGCAGCAGGATATCGGGCTGGTGCGCGGCCAGAAGCGCGACGGAGCCGGTATGATATTTGAGGCGCTCCGCATTCCATGCGGCGACCGACAGCATGCCGGTCTCAGCTGCCGGCGCTGTGGCATCATGCAGACTGACCTCAATGGATGACAATGACGGAAGCTGCGCGATCAGCCGCTCATGTTCTTCCATCGTCGGTGCTGCCTGTCGCGCGTCCTCCCAGAAGGATGAGGTCGGCATGTCGAGCGCTTCGACGGTTTGCGTTACGATGGACCGATCATTGCCTGCGCGGGTGGAAAAGTGCGGGTTCGTGAAGAAAGACTGAAAGTTCATCGCTGTTCTCACGCAAATGTAGTGGTCTTGGCTTTAGCCGCATTGTTCGCGGCAGCGGGGTCGATCAATGCGCCGGTTTCAACCGAATAAAGGTGGATCGCCTGCGGATCAATCTCGATGCCCACCCGTTCACCGGTTTTGAGATCGGCTGCTTCGGTCAGTGCGATGGCAAAGAGCGTCCCGTCGAGATCGGCGTGGACCACGCGGCTTGCCCCCAGCTCTTCAACAAAGTCGGTGGTGGCGATCAGTGCGCCCGGCTTTTCCGCCGAAACGAGGCGCGTCGATTCGGCACGAATGCCAAGCACCACACGCTGCCCTGCCAGCATGTTTACTTTCGCAGGCGGTACGGCAACGGACTGGCCACCATCGAGAACCAGAATGCCGTTGTCGCCGATCTTGCCTTCCAGCAGGTTCATCGACGGCGTGCCGACGAAATTGGCCACAAAGCGGCTTGCCGGCCGGTGATAGACCTCAGCGGGTGTGCCCACCTGTTCGACCTTACCCGCATTCATGACGATGATCCTGTCGGCAAGCGTCATGGCTTCGTGCTGATCATGTGTCACGAAAATCGACGTCGCACCGAGCTTGCGGTGCAGCCGACGAATTTCCGAACGCATCGCGATACGCAGTTTCGCATCAAGATTGGAGAGCGGTTCGTCAAACAGGAACACCTTCGGCTCGCGGATCATGGCGCGGCCCATGGCGACGCGCTGACGCTGCCCGCCTGACAATGCAGCGGGTCGACGATCCAGAAAGGCTTCCAATCCGAGGGTCTTCGCCACATCGGCAATGCGCTGATTGCGCTCGGCCTTTGAAACGCCCGACACTTTGAGCGCATAGCCAATGTTCTGCGCTACGGTCATGTGGGGGTAGAGGGCGTAGTTCTGGAAAACCATGGCGCAGCCGCGTGCACGGGGTTCCATCTGGTTGACGACCGTGCCGTCTATCGCGATTTCGCCGCCAGTGATTTCTTCCAGCCCGGCGACCATGCGCAGGAGCGTGGATTTTCCGCAGCCGGACGGGCCCAGAATGACGATGAATTCTCCGGATTTGATTTCGAGATCGACGCCGTGAACGACTGCGTTTTTGCCGTAGCTCTTCTTTACGCCGCGAATGGAGATCGGTGCCAAGAGAGTATCCTTTATTTCTCGGTGGAGATAAGGCCGCGCACGAACCAGCGTTGCATCAGAATGACGAGGATCAGCGGTGGCGACATGATGATGAGAGTTCCGGCCATGGCGACATTCCAGTCGGGCAGGCCGAATTCGGAGGGAATAAGTGTCTTGAGCTGCGTGACGGCGATGCCGAATTTTGGATCGGTGGTGATCAGCAGCGGCCAGAGATACTGGTTCCACGCCCAGACAAACATGATCGTGAAAAGCGCGATCATGTTGGGCCGCGACAGGGGCAGCAGCACATCCTTGAAAAAGCGGATCGCGCCTGCACCGTCCATCTTGGTTGCTTCGGCAAGTTCATCCGGGACAGTGAGATAGAACTGGCGATAAAGGAACGTGCCGGTGGCCGTTGCGACCAGTGGAAGCACAAGGCCGGTATAGGAGTTCAACAGACCCCATTCGAGCTTGATTTCAATGCCGAAGAGATGCGCGAACAGCCATGAAATGCCGGTATAGTCGAAGATCGTCTGGAACGGCTGCAAGGCGTTGGCGGCAATCGAGTAGGTGGGCACAATGCGCACTTCAAGCGGCAGCATCAAAGTGATGAAGATGATCCAGAAGATGAACTGGCGTCCGCGAAAGCGGAAATAGACAATCGAAAATGCCGCCATTGCTGAAAGGATCACTTTTCCCGCCGCAACAGCGGCTGCGAAAATGAGGCTGTTCAGCAGCTTGGTGCCGAGATCCGCACGCGCCCATGCGGTCTGGATATTTTCCCAGAAATGGGTGCTCGGCGTCAGCGGCATAGGTACTGTGTTGACGGCTGCGATGTCGAGTGTCGATGCAATGATGACGATTGCAAAGGGCAGCAGAGCGATGATGAGCCCGAGCACCAGGATCGCATAGCAGATGAAATTGAAGACGGGGGTGCGTTCGATCATGATCCTGACCTCACTTGTAATGCACGCGCCGCTCGATAAAGCGGAACTGGACGATGGTGAGCAGGATGACGAGCAGCATGAGGATGATCGACTGTGCCGCAGCGCCGGAATAATCGAGGCCTTTGAAACCATCGAAATAGATCTTGTAGACCATCAGCTCCGTGGCGCGGGCCGGGCCGCCCTGAGTCAGAACATCGACGATGCCAAAGGAATCCTGAAAGCTCTCGGTGATGTTGATCACCAGCAGGAAGAAAAGGGTCGGCGTCAGCAGTGGCAGTTGAATATCCCAGATGCGGCGCATCGGGCCTGAGCCGTCCATGGCTGCGGCTTCGATGAGCGGGCGCGGAATGCCTTGAAGTGCTGACAGGAAGAAGATGAAATTATAGCCAATATATTTCCAGGAAAAGGCGACGATGACGGCGATCATCGCATCCTTGCCGTCGAGGGCCGGGTTCCACAAACCGGGCCATACCTGGTTGATGACCGAAAGAAGTCCCGCTTCGGGAGCCAGAATAAAACGGAACGCCAGTCCAAGAGCAGGAGCTGCAATGGCGTAGGGCCAGATGAAAACCGAGCGATAAAGCTTGTTGCCGCGCAGTTCGCGGTCGGTGATCAGAGCCAGAACCAGCGCGATGCCCATGGCAATCGACGTTGATGCAAGACCGAAAATCAGGCTGCGGGTGATCGAGCCCCAATAGACCGGATCTTGTAGCAATTGCGCAAAATTATCGAAACCGACCCAGACATTGCCGCCGCCCCATGGCTGTTCCAGCGTGAAGGCCCAATAAAGTGCCTGTGCGCTCGGCCAATAGAAGAAGACAAAGATGAGAAGCAGCATCGGCAATACAAATAAAAGGCCGATTGTCGTGGAAGAAAAAGTGACGCGCTTTTCCATGGAAGGTCATTCGCTTTCCTCGGCGCTGGTGTGGCAGCAGCCAAATGATAGTGCATGCAACGAAGCTGATCGGCGCAGAGCGCGCCGATCAGGCTGTGGTTTGAACGATCAGGGAAGCTGCGCGCCCTTGTAGGTGCGCTCAAAGCGGCGGAGAATCTGGTTGCTACGTTCTGCCGAAGCATCCAGCGACGCCTGAACATCTTCATTGTTGATGAAGATCGCCTGCAAGCCGTTGGCGATTTCCTGACGAATCTGCAGAAGGCCGCCGAGACGGATGCCATGCGGCGCAGGATCGTTGGCAGGCGAGGCGGTCAGGCTCTTGATGGCGAGTTCACGACCAGCATAGGGAGCCTTGTCGTAGAAGCCCTGCTTCTGGAGATATTCGAAGCCGGAATTGCGCACCGGAATATAGCCGGTAACGGTCGACCAGGTGAGGGCTTCCTCAGGCTTGGCGATGAAGTCGAAGAAGGCTGCGGCAGCCTTATATTCGGCCTCCGACTTGCCCTTCAGCGTCCAGAGCGAAGCGCCGCCGACGAAGGAGCTCTTGCGTTCGGTGCCTTCGTAAACCGGAAGCATTGCGACGCCCCAGTTCATGCCTTCCTTGGCCGTGCGGCCGATATTGCCGTGATCGCCGACCGAGGTCATCATGGTCTGGCAATCACCAGCCGAGAAAGCTTCGATAAAGGTCTGGCCGGTGGCCTTGGACTTGATGACGGCTTCGCCGGAATCGTACCAGCCCTTCAGTTCCTTGATGAAATTGACCAGCTTGCCCTTGTTGAAGGTCATCTCAGCGTCAAGGCCTTCATAGCCGTTGCGCTTGCTGGCAATCGGTTCGCCATGCACGGCTTCGAACTGTTCGACGAGCTGCCAGACTTCGTTGTTGGAAATGTCGAAGCCGAACGGGCAGGCGTAACCGGCAGTCTTCAGAGCCTTGAAATCGGCTGCCGCTTCTTCCCAGGTTGCAGGCGCATGGTCCTTGCCGATTTTCGCGAAAGCGTCCTTGTTCCAGTAGAACAATGCGGTCGAGGAGTTGAAGGGGAACGAATACATTTCACCCTTGGACGTCGCATAATAGCTGGAAATGCCGGAGAAATAATCGTTCCAGTCGACCTTGTAGCCCATATCGGCCATCAGCTTGTTCGCCGGGTAGTAGGCGCCCGAAAGCATGATGTCGAGCGTGCCCGCATCCGATACCTGCGCGATTGTCGGCTGCTTGCCTGCGCGGAATGCGGCGATCGTGTTCTGCAGCGAGGCATCATAGGTGCCCTGCGTGGTGCAGACGACTTCATAGTCGTTCTGGGACTTGTTGAACCGGTCGCACTGTTCCTCGACGCGTTTGGCGATATCGCCGGAATTGCCGAACCAGAAATCGATCTTGGTCTTTTCGGCGGCAGCCGGACTTGCAAGGAAAGCCGTAGCGATAACTGCGCCGATAGCGCTGAAAACCTTGGTCTGCATGAGAACCCTCGATATTGAGACGCGCATCTTTTTGAGCGCACGCCCTAATAACGATTCCGAACGCAGTCCTCCAATGAAGTTTATATGAATATTGATCGGCAATCTGTATCAGTGAATGAATGTAATTTTCTGTATAATTCTAATTAAAACTACAAGCTCGTACATATAAATGTCACAAACGATTTTCTATACGGTAATTTATTGGAGGACCGCTCCATTGAGGCGCATATATAGCGTATTTTACAAGGGAATCTGATCGTTTGTCGGCTTTATATTTTGTGTCGGCTTGACGAGTCACTACCGCAAATCACACCGTGCGCGATTTGCGCCAAATTGCGGGCTTCTTGTGATGTGCACTTTGGATTTCACGAAAGCTGGCCGGAAAATTAGCGTCAGTAAAACAAAATGCCCACGTCAGTAGGGAATTTTGCTAAATCCCTGCAAAACAATGAAAAATTATAAGCTGAACTCCGCCACGGTTTGTTTAAAAAGGCAGAGAAAGGTTGCAACGCTCACTGTTCGTCATCTGATTGTAACAGAAGTAGGAGAAGCATCCGGCCATTCCGCAGTTCGTTGGGGGACAACGAGCTTTGGTTTTTGTGTTCAAGAGGGGTGAAATATGGCGGGTTTGGCAATTGGCACTGTCGGGAAAATGTCTTGCGCGATGCAGATGCGGCGCATGATGTTGCTCGCATGCGTGAAAGTTGCACGCGGCATGTAGCCGTTTCCGTCATCTGCATGGGCCCGGACGGGCTGGTCTTCTGAACGGCACTGCCGGGCCGAAGATCGCGCAGAAATCCTCCAAACAGCGTTCCGGACTGCCGGGACAATGAAAGTCTGAAACTCCCGCAAAACCGGGGGCTGGATGAGCCTTGGCTTGATCTAGGTGTTGCAGATTTTCAACGGTCGTCGTGGAAGTAACGGTCTGTATCTTATTAGGAAAAAACGCCATTGACTAACGAAACCATCAATGAAAATCGTATTATGCAATCGTAAAAAACGACTCGTAAAAAAATCGAAACTTCAATCCACTTGATCCTGGAGGTCAGAAATGAACATCAAGAGCCTTCTTCTCGGCTCCGCTGCAGCCCTGGTTGCAGTTTCCGGTGCACAGGCCGCCGACGCAATCGTTGCGCCGGAACCTGAAGCAGTTGAATATGTCCGCGTTTGCGATGCTTACGGCGCTGGCTACTTCTACATCCCGGGCACCGAAACCTGCCTGCGCATCAGCGGCTACGTCCGTTACGACGTAAAGGGCGGCGATGACGTCTACACCGGTAGCGACCGTAAGGGCTGGGACAAGGGCGCTCGCTTTACGCTCCGCACCCACACCGCTTCGGAAACCGAACTCGGCACCCTGAAGACCTACACCGAAACCCGCTTCAACTACGGCGCCAACAATTCCCGCGAAGACGGTGAATACGGCTCGACCAACAGCGGCGTTGATTTCCGTATCGGCTACATCCAGCTCGGCGGCTTCCGCGTCGGTATCGATGAATCCGCATTCCACACCTTCACCGGTTACCTCGGCGGCGTCATCAACGATGACGTGATCGGCGCAGGCAGCTACACCACCGGTCAGATTTCGTACACCTACAAGGGTGGCAACGGCTTCTCGGCTATCTTGGCTGTTGAAGAAGGCGGCACGGGCTACGTCATCGACGGCTACACCCCGCACATCCTCGGCGGTCTGAAGTACGAAGGCGGCTGGGGCTCGATCGCTGGTATCGCAGCTTACGACTCGGTCATCGAAGAATGGTCTGCAAAGGTTCGCGGCGACGTGAACATCACCGACCGTTTCTCGGTTTGGGTACAGGGCGGTTACGCTTCGGAAGAATCCCCGCTGCAGAACTACGGCCAGTGGGGCGGCGATTGGGCTGTCTGGGGCGGCGCGAAGTTCAAGGCAACCGACAAGGCTGTCTTCAACATTCAGGCTGCACACGACGATTGGGGCAAGACCGCAGCTACGGCTAACGTTGCTTACCAGCTCGTTCCTGGCTTCACCATCACCCCGGAAATTTCGTACACCAAGTTCGGTGGCGAATGGCGCGATCGCGTTTCCGAGAAGGACGCTTGGGGCGGTATCGTTCGCTTCCAGCGCTCGTTCTAATAACGGGTATGAAGATCGGATATCGGGGTAACACCCCGATATCCAAACAGGCTTCGCCTAGGCTCATGTGCGCAGAAATGTGTCGAGTCGTCTGATGAAGCTTGAAAAGACGAACTGATAATAATGTGACCTCCAGTCCATTGTTATAGGCAGGCGACAGGTCTCCGATCTGTCGCCTGTTTTTTATTGTGGCGTCTGCTTCCCTCTTTGAGGCGCACCATTCCGGGTCGAGCACAGTCGTTCCCCGGTCGTTAAAAACATGCCACTCCCCTGGAAAAACGCTGTCGTCTCAGGTCATCACGCGCTGATCACATTGGCGTGCCCAAGCGTGAATGGAACTCCCGCGCGTAGTGTTTCCTGTTATAAATTTGTCATGGAGGATTTACCGCGCGTGAACATCATCGTGACAGCACCCAAGACGGACGGAACAGTGACGCAAACCGGTTTGAGCAATCTTCAGGTGGAGGTAGCGCATAAGATGCTGGCGCTCATCACCAAGGAGCGCTGGCAGATCGGTGATCGCATTTCCGATGCTGCCATTGCGCGCGAACTGCATGTTTCCCGCTCCCCGGTCCGGCAGGTTTTGCATCTTCTGGTGCAACGGGGAATTGTCGCGCAGGCGCCGAACCGTGGTTATCTGTTGCAGCGTTTTCCCGAGCATGATGAGCTGTCGAACGAGATTTTGCCACCCTCCGATTTCGAAGACCTCTATCACAGGCTGATGAACGCCCGCGCGTCCGGTGCAGTCGGTCTCGAAATTTCGGAAGCCGCGCTTGCCGACCAGTTCGAAGTAACGCGCGGCACGGTGCGTCGGACATTGATGCGCTTTGCTGCTGAAGGGTTGGCTGAGCGTCTGCCCGGCTACGGTTGGCGCTTCGCGGAAACGCTTGATAACGAACATGCCGTTCATGAAAGCGATTCTTTTCGGATGGTCATCGAATGCGGTGCGCTGACGCAAGCCGACTACAGTCCGGTACGGTCCGAGCTTCAGGAGTTGAAAAAGGCGCAGATCGAGATACTCGAACGCTCGATATCCGATTTTCCAGACGGTTACTGGTTCGACGTCAATGCGAACTTCCATGAAACGCTTGTATCATGGGCGAATAACCGCTTTCTTACCCAGACCATCCGCTGGCAAAATCATCTGCGGCGACTGACGGAATCCTGCGAAGTTGATCGTCTGTGCGACGCGCGCATTCATCAGGCTTGCACGGATCATCTGGAAATTCTCCAGGCCATCGAGGCCGGGGATTTCGAATTTGCAGCTGCGCTGTTGAAACGACATATCGCCCGTCCATCGCATGACGGCGTATAATTCGATATCGCAATTTGGATATTAAAAAAGACCGGGATCTGAAACGATCCCGGTCTTTTTGTTTGTTAGAGCATTTCCAGCAAAAGTGCGTAGCGGTTTTGCGTAGGATAATGCGTAAAAACAAATAGATAGAGCGGTTCCACGATTCCGTTTTTACCGGAACCGCTCTAGATCTTTGCCGCCTGCACAAAACGCGGGTCGAAAGTCTGCGCGAATGAAATGTCCGCGTTGGCAAGCTCCGGATCGAGCGCTTTCAGCATTTCATAGAGGCTCTTGAAACCCTCTTCGGCAATCAGGCCCTTTTCGGAATACATGGCGCGGGATTTCTCGAAACCCGTCTTGTAAAGTTCGCGGTCGCCGAGCAGATATTCCTCCGGCACAGCGTCGGCCACGTCGTCTGCCGAAGCCTTGTGAATCCAGTCCAGCGATTTGGCGAAAGCATTGACGACACGCTGCGTGGTGATCGGGTTCGCATCAATGAAGCTCTGCTGCACGTAAACCGTCGCAGCCGGATTGGTGCCGCCAAACAGCTGGCGCGTGCCTTCTTCGGTGCGGGTGTCGATCAGCAAGGTGATATCGCCATCGACCTCGAGACGGGTGATGACCGGGTCGAGATGGACCAGAGCAGCGATTTCGCCCTTCTTGATCGCTGCAACCGCGCTCGCACCGCCGCCAACGCCGATGATGGACGCGGCGTCTTCCGACAGACCGTTCTTCATCAATGCATATTGCAGGAATAGCGAAGTCGAGGAGCCGGGCGCCGTGACGCCGACATTCTGGCCCTTCAGGTCAGCGATGGTCTTGATCTCGCCTGCGAGGTCCTTGCGCACGCCGATACAGATGCCCGGAAAACGTCCAAGCTCGCAGATTGCTTTGATGTCCTGGCCCTTGTTCTGCATACGGATCGTGTGCTCGTAGGCGCCGGTCACGACATCCACCGAACCGCCGATCAAGGCTTGCAGCGACTTTGCGCCGCCGCCAAAATCGTTGATGGTCGCTTTCAGGCCCTGTTCTTCAAAGAAGCCTTTGCGCTCGGCAATCGTCAGCGGCAGGTAATAGAACAGCGGCTTGCCGCCGACACCGAACATCAGTTCGGGCTTTTCTGGTGTTGCCGATGCATCCTGCGCATAGGCAGGCAGGCGGGAAGCAATGCCAGCCAGCCCAAGAGCTGCAGCGCCCAGCAGGGCGTCTCTGCGACTAATCTTCATGATTTTCCTCCTAGTAAGAATTCATGCGCCGTTATGCGTTGTGGGTTGCCGCTTTCGGACGCCAGACAAGCAAGCGTTCCTCGATGATGGTCACGCCCCAGTCGATGATCAGGACGAAGACGGTTAGTACCAGCATTCCGGCGAAAACGCCGGTTACGTCGAACACGCCTTCGGCTTGATGGATGAGATAGCCAAGACCGGCGGACGAACCGAGATATTCGCCCACAACCGCGCCGACGACGGCAAAGCCGACGGCGGTGTGGAGGCTCGAGAACATCCACGACAAGGCTGATGGCAGATAGACATTCCGCAGCAATTGTCGCTCGTTCATACCGAGCATGCGGGCATTGGAAAGCACGGTCTGGTTCACTTCCTTCACGCCCTGATAGACATTGAAGAAGACGATGAAGAAGACCAGCGAGACGCCAAGCGCAACCTTGGACCAGATGCCGAGGCCGAGCCAGAGAGCGAAAATCGGCGCAAGAACAACGCGGGGCAGGGAGTTGGCGGCTTTCACATAGGGGTCGAAAACAGCTGCCAATATGGGCTTGCGCGCAAACCAGAAGCCGATCAAAACACCGGCAATCGAGCCGATGGCAAAGGCGAGCATGGCTTCAAGCAGTGTGATGCCGAGGTGATACCAGATCGTGCCTTCGGCGAACCATTTATAGATGCGCAAGGCGACATCACCCGGCGCGGCAAAGAAGAACTTCGCTTTGGCGGGGTTGCCGAAAAGATGTGTGGCGGTGAAGACGTGCCACACGAGAACAATGGCGACAGCGACACTGAGCTGCGCCAGAAACAGCACGGGCTTTTTCATGCGCGTTCTCCGCTTGTCTGCTGGTAGCCTTTGAGGACTTCTTCCTTCAGCGCGCCCCAGATTTCACGGTGAATTTCGTGGAACTGGTTGTCGAGGCGAATTTCGGAGATTTCGCGTGGGCGTTCGAGCGGAATGCGATATTCTGCCATGATGCGGGCGCGTGGGCCAGCCGACATGATGACGACGCGGTCGGCAAGAGCGATAGCTTCTTCCAGATCATGCGTGACGAACATGACCGCTTTCTTGTCCTGCGACCATAGATCAAGCAGCAAGTCGCCCATGATGACGCGGGTTTGCGCATCGAGCGGACCGAATGGCTCATCCATCAGCAGATATTTCGGGTTGCGGATCAGCACCTGCGCCAGGCCGACGCGCTTGCGCTGGCCGCCGGAAAGCATATGCGGATAACGGTCGCCGAAGCTCGAAAGCCCGACGCGGGCAAGCCATTCCTGAGCCTGCCTGCGGGCCTCGGCCTTGGCCGTGCCGGCGATTTCAAGGCCGATGGCGACATTGTCGAGAACGGTCTTCCAGGGCATCAATGCATCCTGCTGGAAGAGATAACCCGCCTTGCGATTAAGCCCTTGCAGGCGCTGGCCGTTGATCTCGACGATGCCTTGCGCAGGCGTCAGAAGACCAGCAACCGCGTTCAGCAGAGTGGATTTTCCGCATCCGGTCGGCCCGACAATGGCGACGAATTCGTTTTCCGCGACCTTGAGATTGCTTTCGGCAACCGCATCAAAGCGACCGCCATCGGCCAGCTTGAACGATATCTGCACATTCTTCAGCTCGATGGCCGTCGTATCGGGTTCGCTCGATTGGGCGAGCTTCACTTGGGCGTTCATCGTCTTCTCTCCTCGGGAAGCCGACGAGGCGCCTTGCCGCAATATTGCATATAATCACTCCTCCGAAGGCGCAGCTTCAACGATGGGGGTTGAGCAAGACGGCCTGAAAAGGGGTGGCCTTGCATGTCGCGAATGAAGCGCGCAAACGTTCAATTCAGCCTTTCCTATACCGGGCATGCAACAAGGCGCAATGGAAAGCTGCTCGCGCTTTGCATTATATCTACATAAATAAGTCTATACGAAATAATATTGCTGTTTGGCAATGTGCCGCAAATTGGCTGCTGTACAAAAGGTCAAGCCATCGGTTTTGTCTTAATTGCATGCTGTCCGGCTGCTCACGCTTGCCCCTCGCGGCGCTATGCGCCTATATAACAGACCAGTTCGTACATTTCTAAAACAGCCTAACGATTATAATGGACAGCGCAGTGGAGCTTGCACAGGCCCGCGCGGGACGGAAAAACGATCCCGACAGCACCAAGGAAAACATCCTCGAAGTCGCGACGGAGGAATTCGTTCATTCGGGATTTTCGGGTGCGCGTGTCGATACGATTGCCGAAAAGACCAAGACGTCCAAGCGGATGCTCTATTATTACTTCGACAGCAAGGAAGGCCTCTATCTGGCCGTTCTGGAGCGCGCTTATGCCAAGATCAGGGCGCTGGAAAACCGCCTTCAGCTTCAGGACTTCGAGCCGGAAGAGGCGATGCGCCGATTGATCGAAGCCACATTTGATCACGATGATGCCAATCCCGATTTCGTTCAGCTGGTTTGCATCGAAAATATCCATCGCGCCGAACACCTGAAAAATTCCAGCATTTTCCAGCGCACCAATTCCGGCGTGATCGGGATCATTGCGGGAATTCTGGCGCGCGGTGAAGCAAGCGGTGTGTTTACCCGCAAGGTCGATCCGGTTGACCTGCATCAGATGATCAGCGCCGCCTGCTTTTTCCGGGTTGCCAACCGGCATACATTCGGCGCGCTTTTCGATCGGGATTTGATGGCCGATGAGTGCCGGACACGACATCGCAAACTGATCGCGGATATGATCCTGGCATACCTGAAATCGTGAGTGTCTGATCCAAAAGTCGCCATGCCGGTCTGCAAATGGCAATTTCTGTGCTTACCTAGGCTCACGTACCCAAATGTACGCTCCGTTCCGGTTCTCGAAATCACCATTTTCGCCACGGCTGCCGCTTTTTGATTCAGACACTACGTGCCCTTGGCGTTGCATTCATTTCCGTGCGCTTTGCAAAAATAGTCGTCATGCCAGATTGACCTGACTAACTAGTTCGTACATTTTCTCCATAAAGAAACCTGCTGTGCGAAAATGGCGGGACGATAGGGGTGGAGTTTAAATTCCGTGACGGAAACAGTGACGCGGTCGGTTCGCGTAGGCTTGATTGGCAGCGGCATTGGCGCCTCTCGCACTCCAGCCATGCATATGCACGAAGGACGCTTGAACGGCATCGATTACCGCTATGATCGGCTTGATCTGTCAGTGCTGGGCGTAGGCGTGGAAGCGCTGCCTCAACTCATGGATCAGGCAGAGAAAGGCGGCTTTGCCGGGTTAAACGTCACCTATCCCTGCAAACAGGCAGCGATTCAGTTTGTCGATGAATTGTCGCCGGATGCGGCGGCACTTGGTTCGATCAATACGGTAACATTCAAAAATGGCCGCAGGACGGGCTACAACACCGACTGGTGGGGTTTTGCGCAAGGCTTCCGCCGCGCTTTGCCTGACGCCCGGATCGACAATGTTGTGCTGATCGGTGCAGGCGGGGCGGGAGTGGCAGTTGCGCATGCACTGGCGACGATGGGTGCGCGAACCGTTCAGGTTTTCGATCTGGATGCTGCCCGAACCGAAGCTCTGATCGCGCAACTTGCACCAAGGCACGATGCCTGTCGGTTTGAACGGGGCGAGGATATTGCCGCCGCGTTGGAGGCTGCTGACGGATTGGCTCATGCCACGCCGACCGGAATGGCCAAGCATCCCGGCGTGCCGCTGGATACGAGCCTTCTGATGCCCCGGCATTGGGTGGCGGATATCGTTTATTTCCCGCTTCAGACCCAGCTTCTTCTCGAAGCGGCAAAGCGTGGATGCGGTGTCGTCAATGGCGGTGGTATGGCTGTCTTTCAGGCCGTCGGCGCGTTCGAATTGTTCACGGGTGTGACACCAAAAGTCGACCGCATGATCGAGCATTTCAGCTCTCTTGGCGAAGGCGGCGGCATTTAAAAAACGGCCCGCATGAAGCGGACCGTTTCTGCTTGGGGGGGGGGGAGAATAGGGTTTACTCCGCAGGCTCCAGTTGTGGCACCGCGTCGGTGATGACCGGTGCGCCAGCCAGTGCGGCTGCAAGCTTGTCCTGATCCAGCTCGTTTTCCCAGCGTGCGACGACGATGGTGGCGACGGCATTGCCAACGAGGTTGGTCAGTGCGCGGCATTCCGACATGAACCGGTCGATGCCGAGAATGAGCGCCATGCCCGCAACGGGAACCGACGGAACGACGGACAAGGTTGCCGCCAGCGTGATGAAGCCAGCACCGGTAATGCCTGCGGCGCCCTTGGAGCTGAGCATCGCCACCAGCAGCAGCAGGATCTGGTCGCTCAACGACAGCGGAATGTCCGTCGCCTGCGCGATGAAGAGGGCAGCCAGCGTCATATAGATGTTGGTGCCGTCCAGATTGAACGAATAGCCGGTTGGAATGACGAGGCCGACGACCGAGCGCTTGCAGCCGGCGCGTTCCATCTTGTTCATCAGTGCTGGCAGGGCTGCTTCCGACGAGGAGGTGCCGAGCACCAGCAACAGCTCTTCCTTGATGTAACGGATCAGGGCCAGAATGGAGAAGCCGTTATAGCGCGCCACGGCACCCAGAACCACGAGTACGAAAAGCAGCGAGGTCAGGTAGAAAGTGCCGATCAGCATGGCGAGATTGGCAATGGAGCCAATGCCATATTTGCCGATGGTGAAAGCCATCGCGCCGAAAGCACCGATTGGGGCAGCCTTCATCAGGATCGACACCAGCTTGAAAACCGGTGCGGTGAGGACATGCAGGAAGTCGGTGACAGGCTTGCCGCGATCGCCAACGAGGGCGAGGGAAATACCGAACAGGACCGAGAAGAACAGAACCTGGAGAATGTCACCCTCGGCAAAGGCGCCCACAATCGTCGTCGGGATGATGTTGCTGAGGAAGCCGGTAATGCTCTGCTCATGCGCCTTGGTGGCGTAATCCGCGACGGCCTTGGGGTCGAGAGAGGCCGGGTCGATATGCATGCCAGCGCCCGGCTGCACGACATTGGCCACGATGAGGCCAACAATTAGCGCGAGCGTGGAGAAGGTGAGGAAGTAGATCATCGCCTTGCCGGCAACGCGACCGACCTTCTTCATGTCGGTCATTCCGGCAATGCCGGTTGCGACCGTCAGGAAGATGACGGGGGCGATGATCATCTTCACCAGCTTGATGAAGGCATCGCCGAGTGGCTTTAGCTGCGTGCCAAGCTCTGGATAGAAATGGCCGAGCAGAATACCGGCGGCAATCGCAACCAGTACCTGAAAATAGAGATGCCGATAAAGCGGGATGCGGCCGCGCGGTTCATCCGCGGTGCCTGTCGGAACTGCAATCATTGTGTCCTCCGTTTGGCTCAGTCTGGATACTGTCCAGCCTCCCGAGCCTTTCAGTCTGGGATTTCAACGGCCTCGACCGCTGTTGGAGGTTCTATTTGCAATGTCCGTGCCAGTTTGTGCGGTATCAATTATCCTATTGAATAATATGCATATTATTAGAAATGCAGTGTTGAGCTTACCCAATACTGTGCGAACTTTTACACATTCCCCTTTTCTATTTGTGCGAAATATCGCACAATAATTTTGATGAACAAGCTTTTGCCGCCTATCATTGACGAAGCAGCTCTTCGGGCCTCCAATCGCCGGGCCTGGGCTCTGTTTGCGCTTATATGCGCTATGTTCTTCGCGCTTGCATTCTGGCTGGTCGGCAACACCGCGCATGAGCGGGCCGTCGTGGCTTTGAGCGAACAGGCGCGCATCGATGCCAATCTCAACACGGCGCTGCTACGCGCTGTCCTCGACAAGCAACGCGCTCTGTCGCTTGTCCTGTCGAAGGATCAGGAACTGGCATCGGCGCTTCAGGACAAGACGGTTACGACCATCGCTCCCGCGAACCGGAAACTGGAAACGCTAGCGGAGGGCACGCAGGCGGCGGTGATCTATCTGGTGGGTATGGATGGGATCGCGATTGCGGCCAGCAACTGGCGCGGACCGGTCAGTTTCGTCGGCAATGATTACAAGTTCCGGCCCTATTTCCAGCAAGCCCTGATCAATGGCGGCGAGGAATATTTCGCGCTCGGCAATGTGAGTTTTCGCCCGGGCCTTTACATCTCGCGGCGCGTTGATGGCCCCAATGGGCCGCTTGGTGTCATCGTCGTCAAACTGGAATTCGACGATCTGGAACAGGATTGGCGCAATGCGGGCCGCCCCACTTTCGTGACAGACGAGCGCAACATCGTGCTCATAACCAGTCTGCCGTCATGGCGTTTCATGACCATCGGTCGGATCGGTCCGGAACAATCGCAGTCCATTCGCGACAGCCTGCAATTTGGCGATGTTTCGTTGCAATCTCTGCCGTTGTCCATGACGCCGGTGGGCGAGGGCGATGTGCTGTTGATGAATGCACAACTACCGGGCGAGGGGCGCAGCACGCAGTTTCTGGCCATACATTCCGCGGTGTCGTCCACGCCCTGGCAGATGTACAGCATGGCCCCGACAAAACCGCAGATTCCCGGCGCGGTGCGCGAGGCGCGCCTGATAGCCTTCATCATTCTGGCGGCTATTGCGACAATCGCCGGGCTGCTGCTGCGCAGGCGGCAGAAGGTCGTGGCGCGCATTGCCGCCGCCGGGCGTACGCAACTGGAGCTGGAACAGCGCGTCGAGGAACGCACCCGCGATCTCAGTCTGGCACGAGATCGCCTCGAAGCGGAGATCAGCGATCACCATCGCACGGAATCCATGTTGCAGGGGGTGCAGCAGGATCTGGTTCACGCCAACCGTCTGGCCATTATGGGGCAGGTTGCAGCGGGCGTCGCGCACGAAATCAACCAGCCTGTCGCGACGATACGGGCCTATGCGGACAATGCGAAAACCTTCATCACGCGAAGCCAGCTGGATGCCGCGACCGAAAATCTTGACGAAATTGCCGCACTGACCGACCGCATCGGCACCATTACCGGCGACCTCAAGGCTCTTGCCCGCAAGGGGCGATCACCTTCCGAGCCGACACCGCTCAGCCAGGTCATAACGGGTGCGCTCGTGCTGCTGCGCAGCCGTTTTTCCGGGCGTATGGATCAGCTCGATATTGAGTTGCCGCCGCCCGATCTGCGCGTCGTCGGGCATTCCCTTCGACTGGAACAGGTTCTCATCAACCTGTTTCAGAACGCGCTGGAAGCGGTGGAAGTCAAAGGCAATGAAGGCCGTATCGAAGTGCGTGCCACAGAAAAGAGCGAGACGGTGCTGGTCACCGTATCGGATAACGGGCCGGGCATGCCGCAACATATTCGCGACAACCTGTTTTCGCCCTTCAACACGTCGAAGGAAAAAGGCCTTGGTCTCGGTCTGGTGATCGTCAAGGAAATCGTCACCGATTATGGCGGGACCATATCTGCGGAAAGCAGTGTCGAAGGCACCGTATTCCGCGTCGAATTGAGAAAAGCATGATGGATAATTCTCTTCCCGTTATTCTGGTCGATGATGATAAGGCTTTGCGCCGCGCCACGCGGCAGACGCTGGAGCTTGCCGGTTTTACCGTCGCCGATTATGCCAACGCCATCGACGCACTGGCGGATATCACAGCGGATTTTGAAGGTGTCATCGTTTCCGATGTGCGGATGCCACAGATTGATGGCCTGCAATTTTTTGCACGTATCAAAACCATCGACGCGGATCTGCCGGTGATATTGATTACCGGCCACGGTGATATTCCAATGGCGGTTCAGGCCATTCAGGACGGTGCCTATGATTTCATTGCCAAGCCCTTTGCGGCCGACCGTCTGGTGCATAGCATTCGGCGTGCCGGTGAAAAGCGCCAGCTTGTGCTCGAAAACCGTGCGCTGCGTTCCGCAGCGACGGATGCGGAAGGTGATCTGCCGCTGATCGGTCAGACGCCTGCGATGGAAAACTTGCGCCGCACGCTGCGCGACATTGCGGATACGGATGTGGACGTGCTGGTGGCGGGCGAAACGGGCAGCGGCAAGGAGGTCGTGGCCCAGCTTCTGCACAATTGGAGCCGTCGTCGCAAAGGCAATTTCGTTGCACTCAACTGCGGCGCGCTACCGGAAACCGTGATTGAAAGTGAATTGTTCGGCCATGAGGCCGGTGCTTTCACCGGCGCGCAGAAAAAGCGGTTGGGACGCATCGAACATGCAAGCGGCGGCACACTGTTTCTCGACGAGATTGAAAGCATGCCCGCAGCAACGCAGGTGAAGCTGCTGCGCGTGCTGGAAATGCGCGAGATCACCCCGCTTGGAACCAATGAGGTCCGCCCGGTCAATCTGCGTGTGGTGGCGGCTGCCAAGATCGATCTCGGCGATCCAGCGCAACGTGGAGATTTTCGCGAAGACCTCTATTACCGGCTCAATGTGGTGACGCTATCGATACCGCCGCTGCGGGAACGCCGCGAGGATATTCCGCTGCTTTTCGCGCATTTTCTGACGCGTGCGGCAAAGCGCTTCAATCGCGATGTGCCGGAGATCGACGCCGCCACGCATCGCCATCTGATGGGCCATGCCTGGCCGGGCAATGTGCGTGAACTGGCGCATTTTGCTGACAGGGTGGCGCTCGGTGTTTCGTCCGCTAACGGCGGGGTTCGTCCAGTGTCGGATGATCAGGAATCTTTGCCGAAGCGTCTGGAGCGCTATGAGGAAACGCTGATCCGTGAAACGCTTGCCGCCCACGGCGGCAATGTGCAGGAAACGATCAAGGCGCTCGGCATTCCGCGCAAGACCTTCTACGACAAGATGCAGCGCCACGGCATTACCCGCGCTGACTATCGATCCAGTGAATAGAGCATTTCCAGCAAAAGTGCGAAGCGCCTACGCGGGGAAATCAGTCCGCTGGACCGATTTCTGGTCCCGCTTCGATGCGTCGGAGAATACGTGAAAAATAGATGGAGCGGTTCCGACGATTCCGTCATTACAGAAACCGCTCTAGCACTAGAATGAAGGAGAGCGGGCTCCTCCCCAAGAACCCGCTCTCCAGATGCATCGCCCCCCGCTTCGAAGCGATGCTTGTTTTGTCAGCCTAACTATTAGCTTTCTATATTTATGTTGCAAGCAAAACGTTACGCAGTTTTGCGGGAAATAATCGCTGTCCTCAACCGTTGCCAACGATGCTCTGCTCAAGAAGTTTAAGCGCATCCTTTTTGGTAAGTTCGGTTGGATTGCCGCCTGCTGTCGGATCAACAATTGCCATTTCGGCAATCAGATCCTTGCGGGCGTCGTCCATCTCCAGCCCCTTGATGAATTCCGGCAATGTGTTCGGCACGCCGAGGTCCTTACGCAGCTTCACAATGGCAGCGACGAAGCCGTCGAAACCGCCCTTGATGCCCAGATAATCTGCAAGCCGCTCAATCCGCTTTTCGATCGCGGCGCGGTTGTGGTGCAGCACATAGGGCATGAAGACGGCATTGGTCATGCCGTGATGGGTGTCGTAGAGCGCGCCAATCGGATGCGACAGCGAATGGATCGCGCCGAGCCCTTTCTGGAAAGCGGTCGCGCCCATCGCGGCAGCGGCCATCATATTGGCGCGCGCTTCGATGTTGTTGCCGTCGGCATAGGCCTTGGGCAGATTTTCGAAAACGAGGCGGATGCCTTCAACCGCAATGCCGTCTGCCATGGGGTGGAAGCCCGGTGCGCAATAGGCTTCAAGGCAATGCGCCAGCGCATCCATGCCGGTGCCTGCCGTGATGAAAGGCGGCATGCCGGTGGAGAGTTCCGGATCAGCGATCACGGTAACCGGCAGCATTTTCGGGTGGAAAATGACCTTCTTCGTGTGGGTGGCTTCGTTGGTCAACACGCCTGCGCGGCCTACTTCCGAGCCGGTGCCGGCGGTGGTGGGAACGGCGATCACCGGCGCGATGGCATTGCTGTCGGCGCGGGTCCACCAATCGCCAATATCTTCGAAATCCCAGACCGGGCGCGTTTGGCCCGCCTGAAAGGCGACCAGCTTGCCCAGATCGAGCGCCGAGCCACCGCCGAAGGCGATGACGCCATCATGTTTGCCATCCTGGTAGACCTTGACGCCCGCATAGAGATTGCTCTCAACCGGGTTGGGCTTTACGTCGGAAAACACGCCATACTGAACGCCCGCCGCATCGAGAATGGCCAGCGTGGAAGCGACCACGGGAAGTTTCGCCAGACCCGGATCGGTGACGAAAAGCGGACGCGCAATGCCTGCCGCCTTCAAAACGGCTGGCAGTTCCTTGATGCGCCCGGGTCCGAAAAGAACGGTGGTCGGGAAGTTCCATTTAGCGGTCAGTGTCGTCATATCAATTGCTTTCAAAGTGGGGCAGAACAGGGATCAGTTCAGATTTTTTCACGCAGATGGAAGGATTTTGGTCGGGTCAGATTGCCGTAGCCAATCGGCGAAAGGGAAGCGCCTTTGCCCGTATCCTTGACACCCGTCCAGACAAGGCCGGGATCGAGATAATCGCAACGGTTCATGAAAAGTGTACCGGTTTCGATGCGATCGCCCAACGCCGCGGCGCGGTCGGTATCCGTGGTCCACAGTGAAGCGGTCAGTCCATAGATGCTGTCATTCATCAGGGCGAGCGCTTCTTGATCGTTGCGCACTTTCATGATGCCGACAATGGGGCCGAAACTTTCCTCGCGCATGACGCTCATCTGGTGATCAACGTGGGTGAGCACTTCCGGCGCGACATAGGGCGAACCGGCCACATCATGATCGACCTTCATGTTCACATGCGCCTTGGCGCCCTTGCGCAGCGCTTCGGCCTTTTGCTCGCGAATGAGATCGGCGAAACGCGCCTGCGCCATCGGTCCAAGCGTCGTGCCAGCATCCAGCGGATTGCCGACAACATATTGGCGCGTCAGATCGATGAAGCCGTCGACAAAGCGATCATAAACATCTTCGTGCACATAGATGCGTTCGATGCCGCAGCAACATTGACCCGAATTGAAGTAAGCGCCATCGACCAGATTGGCCACGGCGTGGTCCAGATTGACGTCCGGCAGAACATAGGCCGGGTCCTTGCCGCCAAGTTCCAGTCCCATCGTCATGAAGGTGCCTGCGGCTGCCTTTTCGATGGCTCGTCCGCCGCCGACCGATCCTGTGAAATTCACATGATCGACCGTGCCCGAAGCCAGCAGTTTTTCGGTGGAGGCATGATCCAGAACGATATTCTGGAAGACACCCTTGGGCAGTCCGGCCTTCTCAAACGCCTGTGCGAAGCGTTCACCAGCCAGAAGTGTCTGCGTTGCATGTTTGAGGATGACGCTGTTACCCGCCATCAGGGCCGGAATGATGGTATTGACGGCAGTGAGGTAAGGATAGTTCCACGGCGCAATCACCAGAACGACGCCAAGCGGCACATGTTTGACATAGCGGCGGAAGCCGTCTTTCGGCGCTGGGAGATAAGGTTCCAGCGCTTCCCCGGCAATGTCGATCATGTACTGACCACGTTCCTGAACGCCGCCATTTTCGCCGCCATAACGGGTCGGTCGCCCCATTTGCCAGGCAATCTCCGGCACGATTTCATCCTGCATCGCGGCAAGCGCTGCAAGCGCAGCACGGCAATAACGCGCCCGCTCTGTTATGCTCAATTCGGCCCAGGCAAGTTGAGCTGTGCGCGCGGCAGCAACCGTGGACTGGATGGCGGTTTCGCTCAAAAATGGGCGCTCGGCATAAACCGAACCGTCGATAGGCGAGATGATCTTGGCGGTGCCGCTCATCGGGCATGTCCTTCATATGTCATTCGAGATGGTGGCCGGTCAGTAGCGTTCGAAGCCGCGATGCAGTTCCCAGTCCGTGACACGACGATCATATTCGATCTGCTCCCAATGGGCCGTGTGAACATAATGGTTGACCACATCCTCACCGAGCGCCTCTTTCAGGAAAGACGAGTTCTTGAGAGCAAGGGCGGCTTCGCGCAGCGTATAGGGAATTTCCTTCAGTTTCACCGCGCCATAGGCATCGCCCACGAAAGGCTCTTCCAGTTCCAGCTTTTCATCGACGCCCTGAAGCCCGGCGGCGATCAGCGCTGCGAAAGCGAGATAAGGATTGAGGTCGGCCCCGCCGATACGGCATTCGATACGGATCGCCTTGGTGCCTTCGCCGCAGAGACGGAAGCCCGCCGTGCGGTTGTCTTCGCTCCAAGTGATCTTGGTCGGCGCAAAGGTGCCAGCCTGAAAGCGCTTGTAGGAATTGATGTAAGGCGCAAGGAAATAAGTGTAGTCGGTCGCATATTTCAGCTGTCCCGCCACCCATGACCGCATCAGCGGCGTCATCGTATGCGGTGCTTTCGGGTCGAAGAAGAGCGGCTCCTTGCCGTCGGCGCTCCAGACGGAATTGTGCACATGGCTGGAACTGCCCGCTTTGTTGTAATCATATTTTGCCATGAAGGTGATGCATTTGCCGTGCTGTTCGGCAATGTCCTTCATCGCGGTCTTCATGATCACATGCCGGTCGGCCATTTCCAGCGCCTCGGCATAACGCACATTCAGCTCTTCCTGACCCGGGCCCCATTCGCCCTTCGAGTTTTCGACGGGAATGCCTGCCGCAGCCAGTTGATTGCGCATGGCGCGCAGAACCGGCTCTTCTCTGGTGGTGAGGTGGATCACATAGTCCTGAATATATGGCGAGGCCGTTTCCATGGCCTGCCAATGCTTGTTGCGGGCCGTCTTGTAGGACTCGTCAAAGATATAGAATTCCAGCTCGGATGCGAAATAGGCGCGATAGCCGCGCTCATGCAGGCGGGCGAGCTGCTTTTTCAAAATAGCGCGTGGCGAATGGGCCAGATCGTGATGGTGGTGATCCTGCACGTCGCAAAGGATGATGGCAGTCTTTTCCAGCCATGGCGCAAGCCGGATGGTGGAAAGATCCGGCTTCATGACGAAGTCGCCGTAACCCTTGTCCCAGCTTGCGGCCTCGTAGCCCGGCACCGGCTCCATGTCGATATCATCGGCAAGGAGATAGTTGCAGCCATGGGTTTCGTCATAGGCGGATTCCACGAAGAACGGCGCATAGAAGCGCTTGCCGATCAGGCGCCCCTGCATATCCACGATGCAGGCGAGAACCGTATCGATATCTCCGGCGGAAACGGCTTTCTTGAGTTCTTCAAACGATAGGGATCCAGCCATTCTTGTGCTCTCCAAAAATTATCCGATGGGAAGCTCTGGCCGGATGAACCGGCCAGAGTTGCTGGTTAGTGGGCAGTTTCGCCGACGGCTCGTTCTGCGGCTGCGATTTCAGCCGCACGTTTGGCGATCCGGTCGCCAACCGGCGGGCCCTGGAAGCGCTTGTTCTCGACGGTCAGCCAGAGAACACCGGCAAGCAGGACGAAGCCGACAACGATCCACAGCACCTTGTCGTTTGGCGGCTGCACGGCGATGTAGAAGATCACTGCCATGCCGACGACCGAAAGGAATGTCACCAGCTTGTAGAGGCCACCCGACATCGCCCATGGTCCCGGGTTCGGCCATTTCGGCGTGCCATAGGCGAAGATCGCCAGAACGAGCGGAATGGTGAAGGACAGGAACAGGAAGACGAGCGTCGAGTTGACGACGATGGTGTAGAGGTTGGTGCCGCCGATGGAGACGAACTGCGCCGCGAAAACATAGATGATTTCGAGGAAGGCAGCAGTCCAGATCGCGGCAACCGGCGTGCGGTATTTCGGCGAGACACTGGCGAGCGTCTTGGAGCCGATCGGCATGCCGTCATCGCGAGAGAAGGCGAACAGCATGCGTGATGCGGACGTAACCGTCGCCAGACCGCAGAGAAGCTGCGTGATGACGATGGCGAAATAGATCACATTCTTCAGCGGTCCGGGCAGGATAGCGTCCATGGTACCGAAGAACATGCCCCAGCCTTGTGCGGCGGCTGCATTCATGTCCGGGATCGCCAGCGTGATGGCGCAGATCATGATCCAGCCGACGAGCGAAGACCAGAACACAGCCGATACGATACCGCGCGGAACCGTATGGGCTGCCTTGATGGTTTCCTCGGAGGTGTGGGCCGAGGCGTCATAACCGGTGATCGTATAGACCGGCAGCAACAGGCAGAGCAGGAACAGGTAGCCCATATTGTCGCTTTGCGGGAAGACTTCGCCGCCCGCTGCGCCGGAATAGTTGGTGAAGGTCCACAGACGCGAGAAATCCAGCGCTGGCGCATAGACCAGACAGCCGACGACCAGAGCGGCAGTGGTGACGAAGATGATATAGCCCGAAATGTCGGTCAGGAATGTCGTAACCTTGATGCCGAGATGGTTGAACAGGGCCTGCCCGATTGTGATGATCGAGACAAAGAGCACGATATGCCCGGCCGAGGTGTCCATGCCGATCAGGTGGCCGAACGTCCCCTGAAAGAAGAAGGCGGTGCCGATATTGATCGCGCCCAGAACGGTGATCAGCCCGAGCAGATTGAGCCATGCGGTCAACCAGCCGGTGAAACGGTTACCGAGAATGGACGCCCAGTGATAGAGGCCGCCAGCGGTCGGGAAGGCCGAAGCGATCTGCGCCATCGACAGGGCGAACATGCCGGAAATCAGACAGCCGACAATCCAGCCAATACCTGCGCCGGCGCCGCCGACCGAGGAAATAGCCTGGGCGAAGGAGTTGATACCGCCAGACAGGATGCAGATGATGGAAAATGAAATTGCGAAGTTCGAAAATCGGCTCATGGAACGTTGCAGTTCCTGAGCGTAACCCATGCCATGCAGGACTTTGATGTCCTCGCTTTTATCTTTATCGGAGTAATCTGAGCTCATGGTTGTTCCCCTTTGATCTCTGCTCTCTACTCACTCATGCGGATGGTACTTTCAGTCTTCTTCTCTTGTCATAAAACCTGATCAGGCTTTCAGGTTGCGGAAGATTTCCGCAAGCCGTGAAGCCCATGCTGTCTGCGCCTTTGCGTCAGCGATTTCGTTATTGCGGATTTCGATCATGGCGCAGGGCGCATTGCGCGGGCGCGCATGGCGTTCCAACGTGTAATAAACGCGGTCGGAAGGCGCATAAGGCTCGTTAACGCCCACATTGAGCGCGGAATCCTGCTTCAGTGCTTCAATCAACGGTTTGGCCACGCGATCATCCGCATCGTGAATGATGCCGATTTGCCAGGGCCGCGCCACATCGCGATAGACAGGCGTGAATGAATGGATCGTGACGATCCATGATGGCAGGCCGCGTGCTGCACGCGCCGCGATCAGTTGTTCAATGCGCGCATGAAACGGCCGATGCGACAGGTCGATTCGCGCCGTGCGTTCGAGCGAGTTCAGCTCGTGATTGCCCGGAATGACGGTCATCTCGCTGACTTCCGGAATGAGGTCCGGCGCGTCGAGCGGTCGATTGCAATCAATCAAAAGGCGCGACAGACGCGACTCAACCAACGGCGCGTCGAGCGCGGTGCTGAGATGCCGTGCAACCTCAACCGCACCGGGGTCCCAGGCGATATGGGCGCGCAGGGCATCTTCGCCCAGACCCAAACCGTCGAAACGTTCCGGCACATGATTGGAAGCGTGTTCGCAAACGAAAAGCCAGGGGCTTTGCCCTGTTTCGTTGACGACAAAAACCGGCTCATGCGAAGCCGGGCGTTCCTCTCGCTCGTCCGCCATATGTTTGTTCCCTGCGCTGTAACTTATGTTACGTTTTTTAAAATTCTGCGCTATTGCGGATTATTTGATACGCCGTATGATAATTTGTCAAATATAATTTGGCTCACAATTCACAAGTGTTGTCGGGCCGAAACGTCGAATGGAAAACGCTTTGTCGGAAACCGCCAGCGTCGCCGAACGCATCAATGAACGGATCGATACGATGCCCGCCGGAGAGCGTGCCGCAGCCCAGACATTGATCGCCAATTACCCGATGCTGGGATTGAAGACGGTGGCGGAATTTTCGGCGCAGGCAGGGGTCAGTTCACCGACGATCCTGCGTTTCGTGAACCGGCTCGGTTTCCAGAACTATCCCGAGTTTCAGGCGCATCTGCAAAACGAGCTTGCGGCGCAATTGCAGTCGCCGCACCATCGCAATGAACACTCGGACAAAAGCCCGGACACGGCCTATCCGGCAGTGGAACACACGCAGGAAAATATCCGCGAAACGTTCCGTCACCTTGGCGCCAAGCAGTTGCGGCAAGCGGTGGCAGCGCTTTCGAACGCCAAGGGCAATATTTATCTGATCGGCGGTCGCTTCACCGACCCGATCGCGCAATATATGACGGCGCATATGACGATCATCCGTCCGCATGTGTTTCATCTTGGCGGACAGGAAAGTATCTGGCGCGACAGGTTGCTCGATATGGGCAAGCGCGACGTGCTCGTCGTTTTTGACATTCGCCGCTATCAGGACAGTCTCCTGAAGCTTGCGGAAAAGGCGCGGGCGCGAGGCGTGGAGGTCATTCTCGTGACCGACCAGTGGCTGTCGCCGATTGCCCGTGTTGCACGCCACGTGCTGGCTGGCCGCACGGCTGTACCCTCCGCATGGGATTCGTCGGCGGCCCTGTTCGTGCTGGCCGAAACCCTCATTCGCGAAATGACGCGGATGCTGGAAAAGGACAGCGCCGCGCGCATTGCCGAACTGGAAGGATTGCGCTGATTTTGCCGAAACGGCGTTCAACTCGTTTCAATAGTGTAACTTTACGTTACTGAGTAGTCGAGAAAAGCTATTTAAGTCATTGCTAACGTTGCGTTAGGTTCTGGTTCCTCCCAACCAGAAAATATCCAGAAATTATTAGCAACATGGCTACAACCTATTCTCTTCCGGATTTATCCGGCATTCTCCCCGCGCGCAAAATAAAGGTAGGAAAAGCTGGCTTCGCCGATCGCTGGCGCATGCTTTTTCTGGCGCTTATTTTCCCTGTCATTTCGTTCGTCGTGGTCTGGGCCTGGGGTCCGGGCCTCTATGCAGATTATCAGATCAAGCAGGATCCGGTGGTGATCGAAGATGCCACCATTTTCGACGGCAATTGCCGGACAAAGAAGATGATCACCGACTGCAAGGCCAATATCTCCTATGAGTATGAAGGCGAGCGCCTGATCAAATCCGTCGATTTCTCTTTCGTCAGCTTTTCAAGCGGCGATTATGAAACCGATGTCGTGATGCAGAAATCGCACCCTGAAAATGTCACGCTGTCGCTGGCTCTCGATGAGTTCTGGAACCGCCTGACGGTGGGCGTCGTCCTGCTTGGCATCATGCTTGGCTGCTCTGTCCTGTTCATCAAGCGTTTTCTCAACATTTCGAAGACGGTCGGCGCCGCGAAAAGCGAAGCGGAATTGCAGCTCTACTGGGCGAAAATTCTTTCGCGCAAGGACAGCATGGGCAAGTCGCGCATCGGTTACAGCCCGCTGACCGGCGTGAAAAAGCCGCCGCACATCGTGACCGTTTTCGGCAAGAAGGAAGCGCCTTTCTTCCATTATGACGAAAAGAGCGATGAGACATTCGGCGTTGTCGCAGCGCATCCGGATGGCACGTTGCCGATCCTTCTCGATGAACAGCTTGAGCGCCTCGAACTGACGCCTGAAGAACGGGCAAAGGCGGAAAACGCGCTCGGCAATCTGGCGACTGCATAACAACAAAAAGCGCCGCCTGTTTTCAGGCGGCGCTTTGCTATTCAAGTACCGATGCGGCTGACTTCAGTCAGCCAACCCACAGGCGCGCAAAAACAGCGTCGAGACTTCTTTTTCGATGCGCTCGAAATCCAGCGGGTCGTCTTTGCCGACTTCCATCATGCTGCGCACCTGCGTTTCAAAATCGGCATAATGCTGTGTCACCGCCCAGATATGCATCTGGAACAGCAGCGGGTCGACCGGCTTGATACGGCCGGTATCCACCCATGACTGGATCAGCTTGACCGCGCGATGGGTGGCGGTGACATGCTTGGTCCAGTGGCGGCTGAGATAGGGCGCACCATTGGCGATTTCTGTGGTGAAAAGCCGCGACGCTTTCGGGTTCTTCTGGCTGTAGTCGAGTTTCGCCCGGATATATTGGCGTATCACCTTGGCCGGGTCGTCTTCCGCGCTGGCATCAAGGAAGATATCCTCCCACTCATCGAGGATGAAGACGATGATGTCCTCGTAGAGTTCTTCCTTGCTGGAAATATAATAATGCAGCTGCGGCTTGGTCAGGCCAGCGCGGTGCGCAATGCCCTGTGTGGATGCGCCAACCAGACCCTTTTCCGCAAATTCATCGATAGCAGCGGTGCGGATCGCGCCGAGAATGCGCCGCCGGCGGTCGAGAACCTTGTCCCGTCCGGTCGGCTCGATGTCGTCATTCTCGTCGTCGATCGTCATATTTGTAACCGTGGTCAGAGGAGAAGCCGCCGGGCATTTCAGAAACGCGGGGCGGCTTTCCGTTTTCGTTGGGGGGACTTACTGGCCCAGCTGCTTTTTGATGTCGAGGCCTGCGCCCTTATTGACGAAAGCGTCGGTTGCAACCTTGCTCATGTCGAGTTCTTCACCACTGACGATGCCGGACTTGCGCGCCAGCTCGTAGAACGCCTTGACGCGGTTCATGTCGATGGCGCCAATGCCCTTGGTGACCGCGTCGCCGCTGTCGATCAGCTGAAGTTCCTTGAGATTAGCCAGTTCGGCGTCGAGCGTTTCCTTGCTCATATCCGCATTGTCCTTGAGGATCATCTCATAGGCTTTGCTGTGGTCGCCATACATGAAGTTGACCCAGCCTTCGATGGAAGCCGTTACGAAACGCTGCACAAGGTCAGGGTTCTTGTCGACCAGCTCCTGACGCGTTTCGATGGTGTTCGCATAAGTGTTGTAGCCCTCATCGGCGAGCAGGAACGTCTTGACCTTTGCGCCTTCCTTGGCCGCATAAAGCGGTTCGGCGGTCGCATAGGCCTGCTGCACGGTCTTCTTGTCGCCGAGGAATTGGGCGAGGCTATAGCCATAGGGGCGCAGCTGTTCGTCCTTGAAGCCGAATTCCTTCACCAGCCAGGGCCAGAACGAGAACTGGCCGTCCTTGGAAATCAGGATCGTCGGTGCGTTCACCAGATCCTTGAAATCCTTGTATTCGCCGTCATGCGCCATCAGCGCCTGCGGGTCCTTCTGGTAGAAGGCAGCCACAACCGTGGTCGGAACGCCATTGGCGACATTGTTGAAGGACAGGAGCAGATTGCCGGTGAGCAGGAAGTCGAGGCGGCCTGCGGCCAGCATCGGACGGTTGTTGACCTGCGGTCCGCCCATCTCGATCTTTACGTCGAGGCCGTATTTTTCATAGGTGCCATCGGCGAGCGCCTGATAGAAACCGCCGTGACCGGCCTGCGCCAGCCAGTTGGTGCCGAGCGTCACCTTGTCGAGCGCAAAGGCCATCTGTGCGGAAAGGCCGAGCGAGAAAGCGGCTACTGCCGCAAAGAGTGCTTTTTTCATTCGTTTCGTTCCCCTGTTATCAGTTCGAAAGTGCCATGTCGGCGGTCCAGCCGCGCGTTTTGCCGGGATTGAGCAGACCGTAAGGATCGGCCAGTTTCTTGAATTCGATCTGCACGCCGTCGATCTCCTTCATGCCGCCATCCTCGATGGTATAGGCATGGGGATCGTAGATGTCGCAACCGTCGACCTGTTCCAGCTCGGCGATGAGATTATACATCGCATCACGGTCTTCGAAGCGGACGAGCGGCAGGCCAAAAATCTGCACTTCGCCTTCAAGGCGCGCCATTTCATGGTGCATATATTGCGTGTCGCCATAACGTTCGATCTGGCGATTGACCAATGCCGGGTCGAAGGGGCGCGGATAGGCAACCTGAAGATAGGTCCAGCCCGGTTCCGCCTTCAGCGCCTGAAGCGTGGTGTGGTTCCAGCCACATTCATAGGCAGGCTGAAGGCCAGCCTTGTGCAATTCCTCCAGTGTCATGGAGAACGACACCTGACCGTTGAATTCGGTCGCGAGTTCTGCGAAGCGCTCGCGCTCCTCCGGCGCGATCATGGCGAAAACGGCATCCTTGTCGGATGGGAACAGATCGCCGAACTTGGTGTAGAAGCGCGCAAAGCGACGATCCACAGTGGTCAGAAGATAGCAATCCAGATTTTCTTCCAGCGCCTTGAGGCAGAAGTTCAGCGTTGCTTCATAGCTATCGAAAAGCGCCGCGGTATGGATCCAGTCGGTCGCCTTGGTCAGCCCGATTTCCAGCTCCAGAATGATGCCGTTGGTTCCATAGGCATGCTGGACCTTGTGGATATCGCGGCCCGTCAACTCGATGATTTTCGGTTCCGGCTCGACGGTCAGAACCTTGACCGAATAGACATTGCCATCATCGCGCAACATGCCGTGGCGCAGCGAGCCGATACCGCCCGAACCGCCGGAGAAGAAGCCGCCAATGGTGGCGATGCGGCGGGTGGACGGATACATCAGCAGTTCCTGTCCGGTTTCGCGCACGGCATCGTCAAGACGCGAAATGCGTGCACCGCCTTCAACGCGCACCTTGCCCGGCTCGATGGCGATGATGCGGTCGATCTTGGTCATGTCGAGAATGACGCCGCCTTCAAGGGGCACGCACTGGCCGTAATTGCCGGTGCCGCCGCCGCGAACCGTGATCGGAATGCGCAGTTTCGCAGCTGCCGCCGCCACGCGGCGCACTTCGTCCTGATCCTTCGGAATAACGACGAGGTCACCGACATAGTGGCCGATATCTTCGGTCAGGATCGGGCTGTACCAGAAGTAATCGCGGGAGCGCAGCTCGACCTGCTTGGGGTCGTCATAGATGCGGATGCCGTCGATTTCGGCGCGGAATGCGGCCCAGTCATAGATGCGCTGCGGGGCGACAGAATTCATGGGTTTCTCCCGTAAACATGGTCCGAAACAATGCCGTCGCGCCAGACACGGCGGAGGGCTTGCGGACGGCTGATGAGATCGTTGAGGTCTTCGGCGTCGTGCCAGATGAAATTGGCGGCGCCACCTGCTGACAGCACCTGCACGCGCTCGCTCCTGATCAGGCGTGCGGGCAGGGTGGTGATGCTGTCGAGCCATGCGTCTGGCTCCAGATGGCAGACAGGCGCTGCAAGGCGCAGGATCGCAAGCGGATCATAGTCGCCATAGGGGTAGAAGGCATCGCGCACATTGTCGGAGCCGAGCATGGCTTCAACACCAGCCAGTCGTGCTTCTTTCAACGGAGCCACGCCACGAAGACGCGGCGATTTTCCGCCGATCCGGTCTTGCAGATAGAGATTGGTGGTGGGCAGCGAGACAAGCGCGACGCCTGCTTGCGCGGCGGCATCGAGAATGCGGGTCAGTTCATCCACAGTTCGCAGCGAAAGCGAGCAGGCATGGCCACACAGCACGCGGCCCGCCATGTGATGCCGCCGGGCGGCATCCACGATCAGCGAAAATCCGTCGGCTTCGACATCCAGACCTTCATCGACATGAAAGTCGAGATCGAGATCGTTTTCGACAGCGAGAAGAAACATTTCCTCGATCTTGGCTGCAAGATCGGCATTGCGATAGAAGAACGCGCCCAGCACGCCGCCATCGGCTTTCACCCGGGTCGCGATATCACGACCGGCTTCCAGCACCAGATCGCCGTGGACGAGGGCCGCGAGTTGAAGGTCGATGCGGTCTTTCCATTCCTGACGCAGTTCGTTGAGAACAGGCCAAGCAGTCGGAACTTCCGGGCTCGTCCAATCCACATGGCTGCGAATAGCGCCGACGCCCTGCACGAAAGCCGCCTCAAGGCCGCGTGTGGCGCGGGCGCGGATGTCTTCGGCATGCCAGTTCTGGCGGTCGGTGTTCATCAGGTCGATAGCGTCGAACAGGCATTCGACCTTGGTGTCGCCATTCTGTGCAATGCGCTGGATCGTGAATGTCTTGTCGAGATGCACATGCACATCGGCCAGAAGCGGCGTCACACACCCGCCGCCGGTCGACTGCGACGGCGTGATCGCGGCAATACGGCCATGCTCGACATGCAGGTCATATCGGCCCGGACGGCCTGTAATGGCAACGCCTTGTAGCGTGTCAGCGGGCTTCATCTTAGCGATCTCTGCGGATTTCGCTTTCGTGCCAGCGTCCAAGGACAAGGCGCGACAGCCAGCTGGTGATCAGGAAGATCACAATGCCGAGCAGCGAGACGAGGAAAAGTGCTGCAAACATGCGCGGGATTTCATTGCGGAAGCTCGATTCGAGAATACGCGATGCAAGGCCGGTGCTCTGGCCTGCGGTGCCAGCGACGAATTCAGCCACCACAGCGCCGATCAGCGACAGGCCACCGGCGATTTTCAAGGCCGCCATGAAATAGGGCAGAGCGCTCGGAGCCAGCAGATAGCGCAGGCGCTGCCACGGCGAGGCGCGATAGAGCTTGAACAGATCACGCAGATTGTGGTCGGCGCTGCGCAGTCCGATCACCGTGTTCGACAGGATCGGGAAGAAAGCGACAATCCATGCGCAGATGAGCAGGGCCGAGAAAGTATCGCGCACATAGATCAGGATAAGCGGTGCGATGGCGATCACCGGCGTCACCTGAAGAATGACGGCAAAGGGGAAGAAAGCCATTTCAATCGGGCGCGACAGCGCAAACACCATGCCGAGCAGAACGCCGCCAATAATGGCGCAGGCCAGCGAGATCAGCGTCAGCTTGACGGTGAACCACATGGAGGCCATCAGCGACGGGCCATCCTTGAAAAGCGTCTCGGCAATCAGCGACGGAGCCGGGATCAGGTAATGCGGCACTTCATAGAAGCGCACCAGACCTTCCCAGATGCCGAGCGCGATGATGATCGCCAGCGTCGGCATGAGAATGCGGAGGTTGCGCTCGCGCCGCGCGAGACGATCCTGTTCGGAATTGAGGACTGGCAGTTCGTTTTGCATCTGGTTCATTTGCATGTCCTCAGTGATCGATATCTTCAGAGGAAAGCGTCGCGGTCAGCGTATCGGAAACCTTGGCGCAATATTTCGCGTAAGAATCCGTGGTGCGGTAGTTTTCAGCCCGCGGATAAGTGCCGATGATGGGAATATCGGCCACGACACGGCCCGGACGCGCCGCCATCACGATCACGCGGTTGGAGAGATAGACCGACTCGTAAACGCTGTGGGTCACGAAAATCACAGTCAGCCCGTGCTCCTGCCAAAGGCGCAGCACGTCATTATTGAGCTTGAAGCGTGTCATCTCGTCGAGCGCTGCAAAAGGCTCGTCCATCAAAAGCAAACGCGGACGCGTGACCAGAGCGCGCGCAATGGAAACGCGCATTTTCATGCCGCCAGAAAGTTCACGCGGAAACGCATTGGCAAAGCGTGACAGGCCAACCTGCGTCAGCACCTCTTCAATGCGGGGTTTGGCTTCCTTGCGCGAAACACCGGAAAGCCGCATCGGCAGATAAACATTGTCGTAGACGCTGGCCCAAGGCATCAGCGTCGGCTCCTGAAAAACGAAGCCGATGTCCTGCGCGCCTGAAGGGCCCTTGCCGGGGGCGTGGCCATTGACGCGAATTTCGCCCGCCGAAACCGATTCCAGTCCGGCGATCATGCGCAGAGCCGTGCTCTTGCCGCAGCCCGAAGGCCCAAGAAAGCTGACGAACTGGCCTTGCTCGATCTTGAGCGACATGTCGTTCACGGCCATGACGCCCGTGCCGTACTGCTTGTAGACACCGTTGATGTCGATCAGTGGTGACTGGTTCTGCGAGTTGGGGGCCACGCTCATCGTCCTTACCAGGCAGGTTGGTTATTGAGCCAGGAGAGCGGCGCGCGCTCAATCTCGCCCAGCGCTTCAATCAGCCGGTCGGCAGCGAAATCGATGGTCTTGCGGCCCTTTTCGGCGGTTGCAATCGATGCATTGCCGGCTGCGCCATAGGCGTTGATGTCTTGCATCTGCCATGCGGGCTTTGCGCCGCCGCCGAGGCTGATATGCTTGTAGTCGTCGGCAAAAACTTCAGTCAGCGCGCGGAAATCCTGCGCCTTTTCCATGACCACCAGATCGGGATGCATTTCCAGCATCACCGATGTTTCCATGTCGCCAGCATGAATGCCATGCTTCAGGTCGTGCTCGCTGTAAACGCCATCGGGCATGCCAAGGCCGAACCAGTTGAGGCAGAAGACCATCATATTATGCTGCACGCGCAATTCGCGGGCAACAATGTCCATCACCGGAATATTGCCGCCATGGCTGTTGAACAGCACCATCTTGCGCACGCCGCTTGCCGCCACGCATGCGCCGATCTCACACCACATGCGGATGACCGTCTCGACTGAAAATGTCAGCGTACCGGGATAGCGCTTGTGTTCATTGCTCTTGGCGATGGCCTGTGTCGGCAGGAACAGAACATTGCTTGTATCGGGCAGCCGCTTGATCAGCTCCGCCACCATGCCGTCGGCGACGGCTGCGTCCACACACATCGGCAGATGCGGTCCGTGCTGCTCGATTGCGCCAACGGGCAACACCACCACGAGCTTGTCGCGCTCGAGACGCGAAAACGCCTCGCTGGTGTAATCGGACCAATATCGTTTCAAGGCGGCGCTCCAAGTTTGTTTGGCGTATTGAAGCAGGAACCTTACTAAACAATCTGACCGATTGGTCAAACTAAATGTTTAAAAATCGCGGGCGGCGTGTAATTAAGATGTGAATCCGTGGTAGATGCGCCACGCGACAGACCAGCACATGACTATGATGCGCGGAAATTTCCGGAGGTCCTATGGACGAGAGATGCATTATTATAGGCGCGGGCCATGCGGGCTCGCAGGCCGCAATCAGCCTTCGTCAGGAAGGCTATGCCGGAGACATTGTCCTCATCAACGATGAGGCGGATATTCCCTATCATAAGCCGCCGCTTTCCAAGTCTTATCTCAAAGCGCCGGAACATGGCGGCCTGGTGCTGCGTCCGGAAAGCGCCTATCGCGACAACAATATCGAGATGCTGTTCGGGCATCGGGTCGAGGGCGTGTCGCCGACCGGGCGCACGGTGACCCTTGATGACGGCCGCGTGCTGAACTGGTCCGATCTGGTCTTTGCAACGGGTGCCCGCGCGCGCATTCCCGATATGCCGGGCATCGATCTTGACGGCGTGGTCACGCTGCGCCGGATGGAAGATGCGCGCCGCATTGCCGATCTGATGCCGACGATCAGCAATGTTGTGATCATCGGCGGCGGATTTATCGGGCTTGAAATGGCGCATAGCGCGCTGGCGCTCGGCAAAAACACCGTGCTGATCGAAGCAGCTCCGCGTGTTCTCGGTCGCTCGGTCGCGACGCAAATCTCCACACATGTCGAAACGCGCAGCCGCGCCGCCGGTATCACGCTGCACACCGGGCTTGGTGTGATAGCAATTGAGGGCGAAAACGGTCGTGTAACGGGCGTGAGGACCAGCGATGGGACCGTTTTCCCGGCGGATATAGTGGTGATCGGCACCGGCGCGCTGCCGAATGTGGAACTTGCCGCTGCCGCGGGACTGGCCATCGACAATGGCATTGTCGTGAACGACCATATGCGCACATCCGCGGACCATGTTTACGCCATCGGCGATTGTGTGAGCTACGATCATTTCCATGCCGGTCGTCGTGTGCGGCTGGAATCGGTGCAGAATGCGACCGATCAGGCCAAGCATGTGGCCCGCAGCATTGTCGGTCGCGCCACGCCGTTCCGCGAAGTGGCTTGGTTCTGGTCCGATCAGGGCGACATGAAGCTTCAGACGGCAGGCCTGTCGTTTGAAACCGACCGTCATATTCTGTCGGGCAATCCCGACGATAATGCCTTTTCGGTTTTCCATTTTGCCGGTGACAGGCTGGTTGCTGTCGATTCCATCAATCGTCCGGCGGATCACATGATCGCCCGTCGTCTGCTGGCTGCCGGTATCAATCCCACGGAAACCGATATTGCGGCGGGTGCGCCCCGTTTGAAGGAACTTCTGGCCAGCGCGCCCAAATCATAAGGATTATTCGATGAGCACTTTGCAACATTTGCTGCCCGCCGACATGGCCGCGCCTTTCGCGGCCTATAGCCACGGCGTGAAGGTGAAAGCTGGCGCCGAACTGGTATTCTGCTCGGGCCAGCTTGGCATTGCGCCGGACGGAAGCGTGCCGGAAGATGCAGGCGCGCAGGCAGAGCTTTGCTTCGAGAATATCCGCCGCATCCTGCGCGATGGCGGCATGGAGCTTTCCAATGTCGTGCGCATCAACGCGTATGTGACAGACCGTGCGCATATGCGTCCTTATATGGACGTGCGCGACCGGCTGTGTCCACACCCAGCGCCAGCGTCGACATTGATGATCGTTTCCGGCTTCACCCGCGAGGAATTCAAGGTCGAAATCGAAGTCGTCGCAGCGCTCTGATTCTTTACGCGTGACAAGAAGGCGTATCGCCTTTGCCTGAAATGGGTGGTAGGTTTGCACAGCATTCTCCACTCCCTTCAGGCCTGTTCATGTCAGAATTTCAGTCTTCCGCTGCGATGCGGGAACCTTCGCCGCGCTCGTCCGAGCGTATGGCGGAACTCGCGCTTGCCATTGGCGGTTTCGGCATCGGCACCGGTGAATTCGCCATCATGGCGCTTTTGCCGGATATTGCCCGCGATCTCAATGTATCGATCCCGCAGGGCGGGCATCTCATCAGTTCCTATGCGCTGGGCGTGCTGATCGGCGCGCCGGTTCTGGCGGTCATTGGTGCGAAGCTCGACCGGCGCAAGCTGCTTTTCCTGCTGATGGGCCTCTTTGCCTTCGGCAATCTCGCCAGCGCTTTCATGCAGGACTATTCCAGTCTTTATATGATGCGCTTCATCGCAGGCTTTCCGCATGGCGCTTATTTCGGCGTTGCATCGCTGGTTGCCGCATCGCTGGCCGAGCCGGGCAAGCGCGCGCAGGCGGTAGGGCGTGTGATGATGGGTCTGACGATTGCCACACTGTGCGGCACGCCGCTGGCGACATGGCTGGGGCAGGTGGCTGGTTGGCGCGCCATGTTCGGCTCTGTCGGCCTGATTGCCATTCTGACGATGGTGATGGTGACGCTTTATGTACCCAGGCTGCCCGCAGCTGAAGGCGCGTCGCCGCTGCGTGAACTGGGTGCGCTGCGCCGCAGGCAGGTGCTGCTCACGCTTGCCATTGGCGCCATCGGCACCGGCGGGCTGTTCTCCGTCTTCTCTTATGTCGCCGCCACCGTGACGGAGGTTTCGCATATCGATGTGAAATGGATGCCGCTGGTCTTCGTCATGTTTGGTCTCGGCATGGTGCTGGGCAATATTGTCGGCTCCCGGCTGACTGACCGTTCCGTCATGGGAACCGTCGGGATCGTGCTGCTTTACGACATGGCGGTGATGCTGGCCTTCCCGCTGCTGATGCAGCATCCACTCACTGCTTTCCTCAATGTGCTTCTGGTCGGTGGTGGCTTCGCGCTGGTGCCTGCACTGCAAACCCGTCTGATGGACGTGGCCGCCGATGCACAGACGCTTGCAGCGGCGCTCAACCATTCAGCGCTCAATCTGGCCAATGCACTCGGCGCATGGCTCGGCGGTTTAGCGATAGCATGGGGCTATGGCTGGACATCGACCGGTACGGTCGGCGCGCTGTTGGCTCTGGCCGGTTTGGTTGTGTTCGGAATTTCGATGCTGCTGGATCGGGGCACGGCGACGACGCTTGCCTCGCAGGAAGGCTGACCGGCCATCCAAGCGGTCCGTAAAAACAAAAACACCCGTCGCGGGAGGAGCGACGGGTGCTTATGGGGAAGACCGGACAATGGGGGGAGGAGGACGTCCGGTCTTTGATCGCCAGGGAAAAATGGGAGGAGGAAACCCCGGCGATAACTTGTTTGAGCAATTGAATGCTCTGGAAACCATAAGGACCGCGCGGTTATGAGGTCGCGATCCTGAAAGAAGGCTGGTGCCTTCTGGTGGCGCTTTTCCCGCTGATTAGCGAGCAGCAGCCTTGCGTGCGACGAACGGAATTTCCGAAGGCAGGATGCCGAGGTCGTTCAGTTCACGTGGGCTCAGGCGGCTCAGTTCGTTTACGGTTGTACGGTAACGGCGCCAGTTGTTGTACGAGCGGATCAGGTTCATTTCTCTCACCTAGTAAAATCTATCTCTCTGTGTTGCAAACAGCATATAGGCTTGTGCGTTCTGAAAAAGGAGAGCCAGATTTGCATAGCTGATGTGCAATTAAGCTTGGAGATTGCATGTTTTTTACGCAGATCGGTCATTATGTTATCACAATTGCCGTTCTCCATGGCCAAATCACCATTTTTGAGAGTCTGAACGGCCTCCATCGCTATCATTTTCCGCATAGCTAGTGAAAACCTCCGATTTATACATGCATGATGGCCAATCCTCGGGTGGTTGGCGAGGCGGCTCAAGTTTTGTCGCAAAAGTTCTGGAATTTGTCGGTTGAAGACCACAATTCTACATGACTCCCAAAGCGGATTGAGCTAAGGGATTTGTGTCGGGTGCCGAAGCATGCGTTTTACAAATGCTTTTTCACTGTCTGTCTGCGGGAGAGCGCCAATTGGCCGCCGAAGGGGAAATCGCCCGAAATCTCTCAGGTACAAGGAACCGCAGACGGGTAAGACAACTCTGGAAAGTCGGGGGAAACTCCGCGCCGAAGGTGTAAGTATAGCGCTTTGCTATGCGAGTCTCTCAGGCCTGAGACAGAGGGGCACGAAGCTACCGCATTTTGCGGAAGGCACACGTGCGACTCTGGAGTTGTTATGGGCGATACCGCACATTTGAATACCCTGCCTTTGCAGGATTTGCATGAACAGGCTGGCGCGCGCTTCGGCGGCTTTGCAGGCTGGAACATGCCGATCACCTATCCGCTGGGCGTTATGAAGGAGCATCTTCATACGCGTGACCATGCGGGCCTTTTTGACATTTCCCACATGAAGCTGGTCGAAGTCTCCGGCAGCGATGCTGCGGCACTTCTGGCGGAAACCTGCCCGCTCGATCCGACGGTGCTGAAGACCGGCCAGTCGAAATATACTTTCTTCCTCAATGACAAGGGCGGCATTCTCGACGATCTCATCGTCACGCGCCTCGGCGAAGACCGCTTCATGGTCGTCGCCAATGCAGGCAATGCCGATGCCGACATTGAGCATCTGAATGAAGCCGCATCCGGCAAGCAGGTCACGGTCAATCCGCTCGACCGCGTATTCCTCGCCATTCAGGGCCCGGAAGCCGAAAGTGTTATCGTCGATGCCGGTCTTGCCGGCGCTGCTGATCTCGCCTTCATGAGCGGCTTTGAGCCCAAGCAGGGCTGGTTCATGACCCGCTCGGGTTATACTGGCGAAGACGGTTTTGAAATCGGCCTGCCTGCCGATGAGGCGCGTGCGCTGGCAACCAAGCTTCTCGCCGACGAACGTGTTGCGTGGATCGGCCTTGCCGCCCGCGACAGCTTGCGCCTTGAAGCCGGGCTTTGCCTGCACGGTCAGGACATTACGCCCGAAACCGACCCGGTTTCCGCTGGTCTGACCTGGGCCATCACCAAGCCTGTGCGCGAGAAGGCTGCCTTCAACGGCGCCAAGCCAGTGCTGGATACTATTGCCAAGGGTGCGAGCGCCAAGCGCGTCGGCCTCAAGCCGGAAGGTCGCCAGCCGGTACGCGGCGGCGCAGACCTGTTCGATGAAAGCGGCCGCCAGATCGGCACGGTCACATCGGGCGGTTTCGGTCCTTCCGCCGGTTTCCCGGTTGCCATGGGTTATGTCGAGGCCAGCCTCGCTACACCCGGCACACGTGTTTTCGCTGACGTTCGCGGCAACAAGGTTCCCGTTGACGTTTCGGCGCTTCCCTTCACACCGCATCGCTATCGCAAAGGATAATTTCCATGGCCAAAATCCTGTTCACCGAAGATCACGAGTGGATCAGCGTCGAAAACGGCGTCGCCACTGTCGGCATTACGATCCACGCACAGGAACAGCTGGGCGACCTCGTTTTCGTCGAGCTGCCGGAAGTCGGCCGCACCGCCTCCAAGGGGGAGGGCATCGTGGTTGTGGAATCGGTCAAGGCCGCTTCCGACGTTTATGCGCCGGTTGACGGCGAAGTGGTGGAAGTCAACGAAGCCGTATCGTCCGATCCGGCTCTGATCAATCAGGCTGCCGAAGGCGATGGCTGGCTGTTCAAGCTGAAGCTTTCGGATGAAGGCCAGCTTTCCGGTCTCCTCGACAAGGCCGGTTACGACGCACTGGTAGGATAAAGCGATGACCCAGCAGGTTCTTCCCTTTGTTGCCCGTCATATCGGGCCAAGAGTTGAAGACGAGCGCGCCATGCTGGCCGCGCTCGGCCTTCCTTCGATGGAAACCCTCATCACGCAGGCTGTTCCGGCATCCATTCGCCTCAACCGCGCGCTCGATCTGCCAGCGCCCTTGAGCGAACTTGCGGCACTGGCCGAACTGAATGAAATCATGGGCCGCAACGTGGTGAAGAAGAGCTTCATCGGTACGGGCTATCATGGTGTGCACACGCCGCCGGTGATCCAGCGCAACCTGTTTGAAAATCCGGCCTGGTACACGGCTTATACGCCGTACCAGTCGGAAATCAGCCAGGGTCGTCTGGAACTGCTGTTCCACTTCCAGACGCTTGTTGCCGAACTGACCGGCTTGCCGGTGGCTTGCGCTTCGCTGCTCGATGAAGCAACCGCTGTTGCGGAAGCCGTGGGCGTTGCCTGCCGTCATCATCGCGACAAGCGCAGCCGTGTGCTTCTGGCTGGCGATCTGCATCCGCAGACCGTCGATGTCGTCAATACGCGCGCCGAGCCGCTCGGCTGGCTGGTTGAAGCTGGCAGCACGGTCGATGACAACACCGCTGCAGTCGTCGTGCCGTGGCCGGATACCAAGGGCGTTTATGGTGACTTCTCCGGCGTTATTGCCGATGCAAAAGCCAAGGGCGCGCTGGTTATCGCCGTTGCCGATCCGCTGGCGCTGACCATCATGGAAGCCCCTGCCAAGTGGGGTGCGGACATGGCTGTCGGTTCCATGCAGCGTTACGGCGTGCCGATGGGTTTTGGCGGCCCACATGCCGCTTATCTCGCTGTGTCCGAGCTGCTCACCCGCATCATTCCGGGCCGCATTGTCGGCCAGTCGGTCGATGCACATGGCCGCGCGGCCTATCGTCTGGCGCTGCAGACCCGCGAACAGCATATCCGTCGCGACAAGGCGACTTCGAATATCTGCACCGCGCAGGCGCTGCTCGCCAATATGGCGGTGTCCTATGCCATCTGGCATGGTCCGGCTGGCTTGCAGGCAATTGCAACGCGCATTGCCGGTCTTGCTGCCCGCTTCGCCGCTGGCCTCAAGGCCGCTGGCGTCGAAATTGCCGGTGACAGCCTGTTCGATACGGTTTCGGTCAAGGTGGCTGGCAAGGCTGCGAAGATCGCCGACGAAGCCGACAAGGGCGGTCGTCTGCTGCGTATTATCGATGCTGACACGGTTGGCGTGACTTTTGATGAAACCTCGACCGAAGACGATCTGGCTGCACTGGCTGTTCTGTTCGGCGCGAAGGCTGTCGAAGGCGATGCGGTTCTCGTTCCGGGCGACGCGCGCGGTGAGGGCTTCCTGACGCAGGATGTATTCCATTCGCACCGTTCGGAAACCGAGATGATGCGTTTCCTGCGTCGTCTGGCCGACAAGGATCTGGCGCTTGACCGCGCAATGATCCCGCTCGGTTCCTGCACTATGAAGCTCAATGCGGCGGCAGAAATGATGCCGGTGAGCTGGAACACGGTGGCCAATCTGCATCCCTTCGCACCTGCGGCACAGACCGAAGGCTATGCGAAGATGACGGCTGATGTCGAAGCATGGCTTTGCGAAATCACCGGCTTTGCAGGTGTTTCGCTGCAGCCGAATGCAGGCAGCCAGGGCGAATATGCCGGTCTTTTGGCCATTCGCCACTATCACCAGTCGCGTGGCGAAGGTCATCGCAACATCTGCCTGATCCCGTCGTCTGCGCATGGCACCAATCCGGCCAGCGCCTCGATGGCAGGCATGAGCGTTGTCGTGGTCAATTGCCGTCCGGATGGCGATATCGATATCGACGATCTCAAGGCCAAGGCCGAGAAGCATCGCGATAATCTCGCCGCCTTCATGATCACCTATCCGTCGACCTATGGCGTGTTCGAAGAAGGCATCAAGGCTTTCTGCGAAATCGTCCATGACAATGGTGGTCAGGTCTATTTCGACGGCGCAAACCTCAATGCGCTTGTTGGCCTTGCGCGCCCTTGTGATATCGGCGCCGATGTCTGCCACATGAACCTGCACAAGACCTTCTGCATTCCGCATGGCGGCGGTGGTCCAGGTGTCGGTCCGATTGGCGTAGCAAAGCATCTGGTGCCTTATCTGCCGGGTCATGTCGACCTCGGTTCCAAGCACGCTGTTTCGGCTGCACCGTTCGGCAGCGCGTCCATTCTGGTCATCACGTGGATGTATATCCGCATGATGGGTGGCGCGGGTCTGAAAAAGGCGACTGAAGCCGCGATCCTCAACGCCAACTATATCGCGCATCGTTTGAAGGACGCTTATCCGATCCTTTACACAGGCGCGCATGATCGCGTGGCGCATGAGTGCATCGTGGATACGCGTGTTCTGAAAGATAGCGCGGGCGTGACCGTGGAAGACGTGGCCAAGCGCCTCATCGACTATGGTTTCCATGCGCCGACCATGTCGTGGCCGGTCGCTGGTACGCTGATGATCGAGCCGACGGAATCCGAGCCGAAGTCGGAAATCGATCGTCTTTGCGATGCGATGATTGCCATTGCAGGCGAAGCGAAGAAGATTGCCGATGGCGTTTGGCCGCAGGATGACAATCCGCTCGCCAATGCACCGCATACGGCAGGCGATACGCTGGCCAGCGAATGGATGCATCCTTACACCCGGGAGGAAGCGGTTTTCCCGGCGATTGCCCTCGGTGGCGAATTCGACGCGACGGCAAAATACTGGCCGCCAGTCAGCCGCGTGGACAATGTCGGCGGCGACAGAAACCTCATCTGCTCTTGCCCACCAGTTGCAGCCTATGGTTGATTGCCGGTCTGGCCATTGAAAATGCAAAAGCGCCGCGGAAACGCGGCGCTTTTTTAATGGCAATATCTTTATTGTAACTTGGGATTTCGCGTGCGGTGCGAGTTGGCGCATATATTCAACGTGTTGAATGATGTATAATATCGATCATACGGAGAATTTGTGAAGTTTATTGTCTCGATAGCGTTGGCCTCTTTTACTTATACTGGATTTGCCTCAATTGAATCGCAAGCTGAAGTCTCGCCCAATGAGCCTGATGCTGCAGCACAATGTTGGTGGGAGGGTGCGCCTCCTAAACGTTGTTGCATAGACTCTTATGGAAATCATACATGCTGACCGTGTCGTAGCGGTTTGGGGGTAGGCTGATGATTGAGCCGACGGAATCCGAATACCGGCCGCCGGTCAGCCGTGTGGACAATGTCGGCGGCGGCAGAAACCTCATCTGCTCCTGCTCAACAGGCGCAGCCTATAGTTGATATAAATTTGGCTTAACTAAAAAAGGCTTCTCCGAAGTGTGGCGCCTTTCTGTGTAGTAATATAATTATTTGTTATTGGGATTTTACAAAAATGATAATTTTTAACATTAATACGCATGTATTCTATTAATGAGTACTTTAAAAATGGAGAAGTATATATGAATAAAGTTGCTCTCGCATTCACTATTACTTCAATCCTCACGGGATTTGCTGCATCGGCTGCTCGAGCGGACGACCCTAAGAACTGTTATGTTAAATTAGACAAGCAAGTAATCTGCTGCCTCGATCAGTATGGAACGCCAATATGTAAGCCGATTCCCGCAAGAAAATAGGATGGAATAAAGTCTATTGTATGCGGAAGCTCTACTTCGGTGGAGCTTCTTTTTATTGGGCGCTACAGAAATCTGGGCAAAAAAAGAGCCGGACTAAGAAGTCCGGCTTAGTTATGAAGGTGCCACTTGGGCAAACCTCCAGAGGGGAACACTTACCGCGCGCAATGGGAGGAGGCACAGCGGTAAGTAACCCCGATATGGATCAGTTAGCCCCATTGTTCAACCCCTTAGTCGCTTTTTTTTGACGATTTCGGAAGATTACGAAGTTTTTCACCCGTTTATGGTCGCGGCTAACGATGCAAACATGGGTTGTGTTTCATTTCGGATCAGGTTGCGATTGCTAAAATACAAAACCTTTTCCGTAGGATAGCCCATGAGTCTGGGTGGATCAAACGTCCGTATTTTGTCAGGCTTGCCTTATTTGCTCCCATAAACGCATGAAATCATTAGAATAATTCTAAAACATTCCTATCGTAGTCATGTTCATTTGTCTTGCAGTGGGCGCGAGCTACTTATAAAAGGTGACCAACCGTCGGCACTTAAATCGAGCGCGATTTTTTGTAAGCACGATGCGTGGATTGAAAAGTTAAGTGCGTGCTTTGTGCGCCCGGCCGGTCGTGCAGCGCACTCATTGAAGAAGGCTTAGGCTGATCGAGAACTTGCCCGAGAACTGATTAAAGGGGCGGGCCGGTTTCTTTGTCTGTTTGGATAGATCGAAATGCTCGTACCGTTTCTCATCATGTTCCGCGAAGGCGTGGAAGCAGCGCTGATCGTTGGTATCATCGCGAGCTATCTACATCAGACGGGACGCAGCGCCTGGATGCCGGTTGTCTGGATCGGCATTCTGCTGGCACTTGCCATGTCACTCACGGTCGGCGCGATCCTGCAAATTCTGAGCGCGGAGTTTCCGCAAAAGGCGCAGGAGCTTTTTGAGGCCACCATCGGATTGATCGCCGTTTTCGTGCTGACCTCGATGGTGTTCTGGATGCGCAAGGCCGCACGGTCGATCAAGGCCGAGCTGCACCATTCCATCGATGCGGCTTTCGAAACGCCGACGCATAAAGGCGTCGGCCTTATCCTGATGGTGTTTTTCGCGGTTGCTCGCGAGGGGTTAGAGTCGGTCTTCTTCCTGCTGGCTGCGTTCCAGCAAAGCGAAGGACCAGCAGCACCGCTTGGCGCTTTGTTGGGCGTGCTGCTTGCCGCCGCTGTTGGTTATTGCATCTACAAGGGCGGGTTGAGGCTCAATCTGCGCCGTTTCTTCCGCTGGACTGGCGTTTTCATCCTGATCATCGCCGCTGGTATTCTGGCCAATTCGGTGATGGCACTGCATGAAGCTGGTCTGTGGAACCATTTCCAGACGGTCGTCTTTGATGCGAGCGATGTTCTGCCGCTCGACAGCACGCTTGGTTCGGTTCTGGCTGGCATCTTCGGCTACATCGCCACGCCGACCGTGAGCGAAGTCGTGGCCTATGTTGCCTTCCTTGTTCCAGCCCTCATTCTTTTCCTGATGCCGTCGTCTGCGCCCGTTCAGGGTGCGCAGGCCAAGCATAGCGCCTAGTCAACGAGATTTTCATGACGAACCCAAAAGCCACCGAACCGTTTTCCCGCAATCTGGTTCGCATCGGACTGGTGCTGGCCGTGCTGCTGCTCGTGGCTGCGGGCGCAGCCTTCTATTACGCATCACGCGTTTCGGACAAGGCGCGCCATGCGGATACCGAAGGCAAAATTCAGGTGGCGATCAATGCGAAAAGCTGCGAGCCGAACGAATTGACCGTTCCCGCTGGCCGCTCGGTGTTCGAGATCATCAACAAGTCTGACCGTACCGTCGAATGGGAAATCCTCGATGGCGTCATGGTGCTGGAAGAGCGCGAGAACATTGCGCCGGGTTTCAAGCAGACCATTACGGCAAAGCTTGCTCCCGGCGAATATCAGATTACCTGCGGCCTGCTGTCCAATCCGCGCGGCAAACTGACGGTGACGCCATCCGCCGCAAGCGATGCCGAAAAGGGCAACAAGCTGCCGCTAACCGCCTTCATCGGCGCGCTGGCGGAATATCAGATCTATCTGGCAACCGAAGTGGCGGAATTCCAGAAGGCGACTGGCGATCTGTCGGCTGCCGTTGCCAGCGGCAATCTGGAAACCGCGCAGGCCGCCTATGGTCCGGCCCGCGCTGCCTATGCCCGTATTGCGCCTGTTTCGGAAGCGTTCTCCGATCTCGATACGGCCATCAATGCCCGTGCGGATTATTTCGAAAAGCGTGAGCAAGACCCTGCCTTCGGCGGCCTGCATCGTATCGAATATGGCCTGTTCGAGCAGAAATTAGCCGACGGACTGGCCCCTATCGCGGACAAGCTGGCACAGGATGCCGGTGCATTGAAGGAGCGTATTCGCGCCCTGCGTATTTCACCGGATCGTATGCTCGCAGGCACCGCATCGGCGCTTGATCGCTTCGCCTCCACGGCAGGCGATACGGGCGAAGACCGCTATGCCCATACCGACCTGCAAGCCTTTGCCGGTCTCATCGAAGGTGCGGCCAAGACGGCTGATGTATTGCGTCCCATCGTGGACAAGGTCGATGCGAAGGCATTTGAAGGCATCGACAAGGAACTGGCTGCGGTGAAGGCTCTGTTGAGCGCCAATGCCGAAGGCAATGGTTTCAAGGCCTACGACAATCTCTCGTCTGATGAAAAGGCGAAGATCAAGGACGGCGCAGCTTCGCTCGCCGCCCAATTCTCTAAACTCCGCGATCAATTGGGAGTGGATTAATGACCAAGAAATTTTTGAAAACTGATAATCCTGTTTCACCTTCACGCCGCGCATTGCTGCTTGGCGCCGGGGCAACCGGCGTTGCCGGCGTCGTGGCGGGCGTGTTGAACCCGCAACCGGCTCATGCGCTGTCTTCCGACAGCGTGACCAATGCGCCGGAAAGCGACAAAATTCACGAAAGCCAGCCTTTCCATGGCGTTCACCAGCCGGGCATTGTCAATGCACGCCCGGCGGCCGGTCTGGTTGCGGCCTTCGACGTTCTGGCGCGGGATCGCGGTGAACTCGAACGCATGTTCAAACTCTTGACCGAGCGCGCTGCCTTTCTGATGAAGGGCGGCGAGCCGCAGCAGCTTGATGCGAAGTTTCCCCCATCGGATTCGGGCATTCTCGGCCCGACCGTGACGCCGGATAATCTGACCGTGACGATTGCGCTCGGCCACTCGTTATTCGATGACCGGTTTGGTCTGAAGCCGATGAAACCACAACAGCTTCAGCGCATGACCGGCTTTCCCAACGATGCCTTGCAGAAAGACATCTGCCACGGCGATCTGATGATCCAGTTCTGTTCCAATACGCCGGACACTAATATTCATGCGCTGCGCGATATCATGAAGAACATGCCGGACTTGCTGATGGTGCGCTGGAAGCAGGAAGGCACTGTGCCGGTCCAGCCGCCACATTCGCCGAAAGCCAAGGAAAGCGCACGCAATTTCCTCGGTTTCCGCGATGGTTCGGCCAATCCGGATGCGTCCGACAAGAAGCTGATGCAGCAGGTCGTCTGGGTGCAGAAGGAAAGCGACGAGCCCGATTGGGCTGCCAATGGCAGCTATGTCGCGGTGCGCATCATCCGCAATATGGTGGAGCGCTGGGATCGCACGCCGTTGCAGGAGCAGGAGACGATTTTCGGTCGTCGCAAGGATAGCGGCGCGCCGTTCGACGGCAAGACGGAAGCCGATGTGCCGGATTACGCCAAGGATCATGAAGGTAAGGTCACGCCGATGGATTCACATATCCGTCTGGCCAATCCGCGCGATGCCATGGCGCATGAGAACCTGATCCTGCGCCGTCCTTTCAATTATTCGAACGGCGTCACCAAGTCGGGCCAGCTCGATATGGGGCTTCTGTTCATCGCCTATCAGGCCAATCTCGAAAAAGGTTTCATCACCGTCCAGAACCGCCTCAATGGCGAGCCGCTGGAAGAATATATCAAGCCCATCGGCGGCGGATATTTCTTCGCGCTGCCGGGTGTGAAGGACGATCAGGACTATTACGCACGTGGATTGCTTGCGGCGAGCGGGCCGCAAAACGCCCGCGGGTGAGGTGGAGGCATTTCCCAACTGCCCCAAGCTGTTTGGTGAAATGCATAAACAAGATGACAGAGCGTTTTGAACGGTTGAGGCCGCAGCGCTCTGTCGATCATCATGGAGAGGCTAAACATGAAGTATCGTCTGCCATTATTAGCATCGGCTTGCGCCGTCGCGCTCTCGCTCAGCTTCGGTGCTGCCAAGGCCGAGGTTTCGCCGCTGGATCTCGTCCAGCCGATTGCCGACTACAAGGTCTATGTGCAGGAGCACCTCGACATTCTCGTGAAGGATACCAAGGCTTTCACGGATGCGATCAAGGCTGGCGATCTGGCGAAGGCCAAGGAACTCTATCCGTCTTCACGCGTCTCTTATGAAAAGATCGAGCCGATTGCCGAGCTTTTCGCCGATCTCGATGCATCCATCGACAGCCGCGCTGACGATCATGAAAATGGCGAGAAGTCAGACGACTTTACCGGTTTCCACCGCCTTGAATATGGTCTGTTCGCACAGAACACGACCGATGGCCTGGCTCCTTTTGCCGACAAGCTTTATGCCGACGTTCTGGAACTCCAGAAGCGCGTCAAGGATCTGACCGTTCCGCCTGAGAAGGTCGTGGGTGGTGCAGCCGCGCTCATGGAAGAAGTGGCCGCTGGCAAGATTTCCGGTGAAGAAGACCGTTACAGCCACACCGACCTTTGGGATTTCAAGGCCAATGTCGATGGCGCGCAGAAGATTGTCGAGCTGTTCAAGCCGCTGATCGAGAAGGAAAATCCTGATCTGATCAAGAAGGTTGAAGCTAACTTCAAGACCGTCGACGATATTCTTGCCAAGTACAAGAAGGGCGACGGCTATGAGACCTATGACAAGCTGTCGGAAGACGACCGCAAGGCTCTTGCCGGTCCGGTGACCACGCTGGCAGAAGACCTGTCCACGCTGCGCGGCACGCTCGGCCTGAACTAATCAGTTCCAGCACTGGAAAATGGAAATGGCGGGCATTGCCCGCCATTTTTTTAGATTGCGCCGGGATAGACTCTCACCGGCCGATTATCCTTGACGGATTCCATCACCACGAAGGTCGATGTGCTTGCCACATTGGGCAGGCTGGAAATCTTTTCGCCCAGCACTTCACGGTAGCGACGAATATTGGGCGTTCGCACTTTCAGAAGATAATCGAATGAACTTGCGATCATGTGGCACTCTTCAACCTCGCGTATCTTGCGAACGGCAGTGTTGAAAGCATTGAGCGCCGCCTCGCGCGTATCGGACAGTTTGACGGTCGTGAAGGCGATGTGGTCGATACCCAGTTTTTCAGGATCGATCGCCGCGCGAAAGCCCAGAATATAGCCCTCATCGACCAGTCTTTTCAGTCGTGCCTGACAAGGCGTCTTGGAAAGACCGACCTTTTTCGACAGCTCGGTGACCGGAATTCTGCCGTCTTCGCTCAGGACTTCCAGAATGCGCCGGTCGAACTGATCCAGATCGTCTACAGACTCTATTTTTCGCATTCATTTTGCCTTTATAGATCGCAATAATAAGATCGATTTTCCTTTATATGGTTCAAATCAAGGCAGAATGCAATTTGCGCCGATGATAGTGTGCACCCAAATAAAACAGAGGTAAACTGGGCGCTACGCCCGGGCCTGTTCTCTTTTGCGAGCCTTGCACCATGACTGATAAAATTCCTGCTTCCACAAATCCGGTTTTCCAGAATTTTGCGCCGCCGATCCGCGAGCAGAGCGCTCTGCGTCAGATCATTACGAGCGCTTATCGCCGTTCGGAAGCGGAATGTGTGACGGCTCTGGTTGAGCAGGCGACACTTCCGGAAGAAACCCGCAAGTCTGTTCGCGCCACGGCCCGCAAACTGATCGAGGCGCTGCGCGCTAAGCACAAGGGCACCGGCGTTGAAGGTCTGGTGCATGAATATTCGCTGTCGAGCCAGGAAGGCGTGGCGCTGATGTGCCTTGCCGAAGCGCTGCTGCGCATTCCGGACATGGCAACCCGCGACGCGCTCATCCGCGACAAGATCTCCAATGGCGACTGGAAGTCCCATATTGGCGGCGGTCGGTCGCTGTTCGTCAATGCGGCAACCTGGGGCCTCGTCGTTACCGGCAAGCTCACCAACACCGTCAATGATCGCGGCCTTTCGGCTGCGCTGACGCGCCTTATCGCCCGCTGCGGCGAGCCGGTCATCCGTCGTGGCGTCGATATGGCCATGCGCATGATGGGCGAGCAGTTCGTTACCGGCGAAACCATCGACGAAGCGCTGAAGCGCGCCAAGCCGCTGGAAGAGCGCGGCTTCCGTTATTCCTACGATATGCTGGGTGAAGCCGCGACCACCGCTGCCGACGCCGAGCGTTATTACAAGGATTATGAAACCGCCATTCATGCCATTGGCCGCGCTTCCGCCGGTCGCGGTATTTATGACGGCCCGGGCATTTCCATCAAACTTTCCGCGCTGCATCCGCGCTATGTCCGCTCGCAGAGCGAACGCGTCATGGGTGAATTGCTGCCGAAGGTGAAGGCGCTTGCGGCCATTGCCAAGTCCTACAATATCGGTCTGAACATCGATGCCGAAGAAGCCGACCGTCTGGAGCTGTCGCTCGATCTGTTGCAGAGCCTGATCGAAGATCCGGATCTGGCCGATTGGGAAGGCATAGGCTTCGTGGTGCAGGCCTATGGCAAGCGCTGCCCGTTCGTGCTCGATTTCATCATCGATCTGGCTCGGAGTAACAAGCGCCGCGTCATGGTTCGTCTGGTGAAGGGCGCTTATTGGGACGCTGAAATCAAGCGCGCGCAGGTGGACGGTCTGGAAGACTTCCCGGTCTATACCCGCAAGGTGCACACCGACGTGTCCTACATCGCCTGCGCCCGCAAGCTGCTGGCGGCGACCGATGCTGTCTTCCCGCAGTTTGCGACGCACAATGCGCAGACGCTGGCGACGATCTATCACATTGCCGGACAGGATTTCAAAACCGGCCAGTTCGAATTCCAGTGCCTGCACGGCATGGGCGAACCGCTTTATGACGAAGTTGTCGGCCCGTCCAAGCTTGGCCGTCCGGCCCGTATTTATGCGCCTGTTGGTACGCATGAAACGCTGCTGGCCTATCTGGTGCGCCGTCTGCTCGAAAACGGCGCAAACTCGTCCTTCGTCAACCGCATTGGCGATGAAAACGTGTCGGTTGATGAACTCGTTGCCGATCCGGTCGAGGTCGTGCGCTCCATGGCTGTCGTCGGTGCGCGCCATGACCAGATTGCGCTGCCGGAAGGCCTCTATGGCGCTCGCCAGAATTCTGCGGGTTTCGACCTGTCCAACGAAGTGACGCTCGATGCGCTGAGCAAAAAGCTTGAAGCAACGGCAGATCGCAACTGGACATCCGAGCCGCAGGTTGCAGGCACCATGGTCAAAGGCGCAAGCCGTCCGGTACTCAACCCGGGTGATCGCGAAGATGTTGTCGGCACGGTTACTGAAATCGATGCCTCCGACGTTGCCAAGGCCATGGCTGTTGCGAAGACGGCGACTGCAAGCTGGTCGGCTGTTGCACCTGCTGAGCGTGCCGCTTGCCTTGATCGCGCTGCCGACATTATGCAGCGCGACATGCCGGAACTGCTCGGCCTTGTGATGCGCGAAGCGGGCAAGTCCATGCCGAACGCCATTGCAGAAGTGCGCGAAGCCATCGACTTCCTGCGTTATTACGCCGAACAGACGCGTCGCACTTTTGGCGTTGCCCATAAGGCATTGGGTCCAATTGTCTGCATCAGCCCGTGGAACTTCCCGCTCGCCATCTTCACCGGTCAGATTGCTGCAGCACTTGTCGCTGGCAACCCGGTGCTGGCGAAGCCTGCCGAAGAAACGCCTCTGATTGCCGCGCAGGGCGTGCGCATCCTGCATGAAGCCGGTATTCCGGCTGATGCGCTTCAGCTTCTGCCGGGCGACGGCCGTATTGGTGCAGCGCTGGTTGCAGCGCCGGAAACCTGTGGCGTGATGTTCACCGGCTCGACCGAAGTTGCGCGTCTCATTCAGGCCCAGCTTGCGTCGCGTCTGCTGCCGAATGGCAAGCCGATCCCGCTGATCGCCGAAACCGGCGGCCAGAACGCGATGATCGTCGATTCTTCGGCACTTGCAGAACAGGTCGTCTTCGACGTTATCGCTTCCGCTTTCGACAGCGCCGGTCAGCGTTGCTCGGCGCTGCGTGTGCTCTGCCTTCAGGAAGATGTGGCCGACCGTATTCTGGCCATGCTGAAGGGTGCGCTGCGCGAATTGTCCATCGGACGCACCGACAAGCTGAAGGTCGATATTGGTCCGGTCATCACTGATGAAGCCAAGGATATCATCGAAAAGCACATTCAGGGCATGCGTGAGCTTGGCCGCAAGGTTGAACAGCTTCCGCTTGGACCAGAAACGGCCAAGGGCACCTATGTTGCACCGACCATCATCGAAATCGAAACACTGCGCGACCTGAAGCGTGAAGTGTTCGGCCCGGTTCTGCATGTGGTTCGCTACAAGCGCGACGACATGGAGCGCCTGATCGACGATATCAACGCGACGGGCTACGGCCTGACTTTCGGTCTGCATACGCGTCTTGACGAAACGATCGCCAATGTCGCCGACCGTATCCGCGTCGGTAACGTCTATATCAACCGCAACGTCATCGGTGCGATTGTCGGCGTGCAGCCATTTGGCGGGCGTGGCCTGTCCGGCACCGGCCCGAAGGCGGGTGGTCCGCTCTATCTCGGACGGTTGGTCGATACGGCGCCGATCCCGCCGCGTCACAGCTCGGTTCACACCGATGCTGCGCTCAAGGATTTCGCAAAGTGGCTCGGCCAGCGCGGCATGAATGATCTGGCGCAGGCTGCGCGTGAGACGGGGAGCGTTTCGGCACTTGGTCTCGATATCGAGCTGCCGGGTCCGGTCGGCGAACGCAACCTCTATGCGCTGCATCCGCGTGGCCGCATTCTGCTGGTGCCGCAGACCGAAATCGGTCTCTATCGCCAGCTGACGGCAGTGCTTGCTACCGGTAACACGGCTGCAATCGATGCGGCTTCCGGCTTGCAGGCAAGCCTGAAGGACCTTCCGGCCAGTGTCGTTGCCCGTATCAGCTGGAGCAAGGACTGGCAGGCAGATGCGCCTTTCGCCGGTGCACTTGTGGAAGGCGACAGCGCACGCATTCTTGAGGTCAACCAGAAGATCGCAGGGCTGCCGGGACCGTTGGTTCTGACGCAGGCGGCATCGACGGAAGAACTGGCCGCAAAGGATGACGCTTACTGCCTCAACTGGCTGTTGGAAGAGGTATCGACTTCGATCAACACGACGGCTGCGGGCGGCAATGCCAGCCTGATGGCAATTGGCTGATCACACTCTGTTTACATGTTTGGAAAAGGCGGCTTCAGGGCCGCCTTTTTCATAAACTTGTCATCCATGAGGGATAGCGCAACAAAGATTTGTTCGTTTGGTTCTCACTGGAAAGTAGTCATGACATTGCAATCTCGACAGAATCTTGAAGCGCGGCTGGCGCTTGCACAGACGCTCGCGCAGGAAGCGGGCACGAAGGCGCTGGATTATTTCAATCGCCGCGAGACGCTGGTGATCGAAACCAAGGGCGACTTGCAGGATGTGGTGTCTATCGCAGATCGTGATGTCGAGCAGCTTATTCGTGCCCGGGTCTCGGAAGCCTTTGCCGATGACGGATTTCTCGGTGAAGAGTTCGGGCTGAATGCGGGATCGTCCGGTTATACCTGGGTGGTCGATCCCATTGATGGGACCAGCCCCTTCGTCAACGGCATGCCGAGCTGGTGCGTTTCCATTGCTGTTCTCAAGGATGGTGAACCCGTTGTCGGTGTCATTTATGCGCCATGCTTCGACGAGCTTTATGTATCAGCCGAAGGGCAGGGCGCGACCCTCAACGGCAAGACGCTGACGCTCGATCCGTCGCGCACCGTTCGCAATGCGGTTACCGGTATTGGCGCAAACCATCACGTCACCCCGCAGACGATTGCGAAGATCGTTGAGAACCTGCTTGAAGCAGGTGGCACGTTCATTCGCAACGGTTCTGGCGCGCTGATGATTGCCTATGTGGCAGCGGGGCGTCTTGTTGGTTATTACGAGCCCTATATGCGCGCGTGGGACTGCATGGCGGGCATCTGCCTTGTGCGCGAGGCTGGTGGCTATACCCATCCTTTTCCGACCGATGGTGAAAACCTCACCAAGGGAAACAAGGTCTTCGTTGGGGGTCCCGGCGCGGTGGATGATCTGAAGCAAGTCGCTGGATTATAAAAGAAAGCCCCGGATTTCCGGGGCTTTTTCTATGGATTGTCACGTTGGAAAATCCAGTCATGGTCTGGATGATTCTTGAAGCGCCATTTGCGCAATGGTCCGGCCATGACATTGAGATAATACATCTCGTAGCCATAAGGTGAACCGCAGGGGTGATGCCCTTTCGGGACCAGCACGACGTCACCGTCTGAAACGGCCATTGTCTCATCAAGGCTGCCGTCTTCGGTAAAGACGCGCTGGATGCCGTAACCCTGCGCCGGATTGAGCCGGTGATAATAGGTTTCCTCCAGATAGGTCATATCCGGATAATTGTCCTCGTCATGCCGATGCGGGGGGTAGGACGACCAGTTGCCCTGTGGCGTGAACACTTCCGTCACCAGCAGGCTGTCGGCAACGTCACGGCCTTCCATCGCAATATTGTGGATGTAGCGCGTGTTGGCGCCCTTGCCGCGTTGCTCCAGCGTCAGGCCTTCGGGGCCAAGTTTCTGCGCTTTGCGTCCGGGCTTGCCCGGCGCAGTGCAAACGGCCAGAACGCAATCGGTCGTCGCCATTGCGATCCAGTCGCTTTCCGCCGGAACATAGACGCAGTGCGGTGGCAGCTTGTCGAAAACGCTCATGCGTTCGCCCATATCGCCAAAATCCTCGCCTGATGCGGTAATTCTGGCCTTGCCTTCCACCAGAACCAGAATGACCTCGGTGGCGTCGGTCCGCTCGGAGACGGTGTCGCCCGGCTTCAGCCGGTAGAGACCGAAACCGACATAGCCCCATTCGGCGCTTTCCGGTGTGATGTCGTGGACTTTGCCATGCGCGCCCTGCGGCTTGCGTAACAGATTGGCCATGTCTCAGTCTCCCTTGTCGAGTCCTGCTTCTCTGGCGAATGCTTTCAGCGATTTCAGCCCAAGCGTCTGATATTCGAACGGGTTGCGAATATCCGGGTCTTGTTCGGCTTCGATGACGAGCCAGCCCTGATAACCATGTTCGGCGGCTTGCTTGAGAACGGGTACGAAATCGACCGCGCCTTCCTTGTCGCCGGGGACCGTGAACACGCCACGACGCACCCCTTCAAGGAAGGAAAGGCTCTGGTCGCTGACTTCGGTCGCGATCGCCGGGCGAACATTCTTGGCGTGGATATGGCCGACACGCGCCATGTGCTTTTTCGCTGCGCGCTCAGGATCGCCACCGCCAAACAGGCAATGCCCGGTATCGAGCAGGAGTTTCGTCGCCGGACCGGTATGTTGCATCAGCAAGTCGATCTCGTCCTCGCTCTGCACGATCGTGCCCATATGGTGGTGATAGACGAGCGCGATCCCCTGTTCAGCCGCATGGGCGGCGAGCGCTTCGACGCCTGCGCCGAACGCGGCCCAACGGGCCTCTTCCAGCACAGGGCGCTCGGAAAGCGGCTTATCATTGTCACCATGAATGGCGTTGGAGGTTTCGCAGACGATGATCACCCTCGAGCCCATGGCTTTCAGAAGATCGAGCGCTGGCTGCATCGCGGCCTTCTCGTCTTCGACCGAATTGACGAGCAGGTTCAGCGAGTGCCAGCCTGAGACATAGTGCAATCCGCGCAGCTCCAATACAGCCTTGAGTGCTTGCGGTTCCTGCGGGAATTTATGGCCCTTTTCTATGCCGTCGAAGCCGATTTTCGCAGCTTCATCAAGGCATTGATCCAGCGTGATATGCGCGCCAAGGCTGCGATCGTCATCATTGGACCAGGCAATGGGATTGGTGCCGTAAAGGATCATCGGTCAGTTTCTTTCCTTGAGCTGGGCTTCATAGTCACGGCGGGCTGCGCGCACCTGTTCGCGCTCCGATACTTCCGGCACCGCGACATCCCACCACCAACCGCCGGTGTCGGGCGTTGGATAGGGATCGGTATCGATGACGATCACGCTTGTGCGCAGGCTTTCGCGCGTTTCGGCAAGAGCAGCTTCCAGCTCCTTGATCGAGGTAACCTTGCGCGTGTCAGCCCCCATGGCGCGGGCATGTGCGGCAAAGTCGATCTGCGACGGGTTCACATGGGCCGAATGGTCGAGCAGATTGTTGAACTCCGCGCCACCTGTGGCCATTTGCAGCCGGTTGATGCAGCCAAAGCCCCGATTGTCGGTCAGGACAACGGTGATTTTCTGGCCAAGCATCACGGCAGTGGCGAGTTCGGAATTCGCCATCATATAGGAGCCATCGCCAACCATGACGATGACATCGCGATCCGGCTCCGCCATCTTGATGCCAAGGCCGCCCGCGATTTCATAGCCCATGCAGGAGAAGCCATATTCCATGTGATAGGACATGGCGCGCCCGGCTTTCCAGAGCTGGTGCAACTCGCCCGGCATCGTGCCGGCTGCGCACATGACAACGGTATTGTCACGTGACTGGCGCTGCACGGCACCGATGACCTGCATGTCGGTGGGCAGTGCATTGCCTTCCGCCGGTGCAGCGGTAATCCGGTCCGCATCGGCAAACCATTTGTCTTTCAGGCGCGTGTCGACCGGCTGGCGCTTGTAACCAGAAAGCCCAGGGTTAAGCGCTTGCAACCCGATCCGCGCATCCGCCACCAAAGGCAATGCACTGTGCTTGGATCCGTCATAGGGCTGGACGTTGAGCGACAGCAGTTTCCGGCCGGGATGCTTGAACAGCGCCCATGAGCCGGTGGTGAAATCCTGAAAGCGGGTGCCGACGCCGATCACCAGATCCGCTTCTGCGGCAACGGCGTTGGCACTATCGGCACCCGTTACGCCGACGGGGCCAAAGTTGAGCGTATGATCCCATGGCAACGCGGATTTGCCAGCCTGTGTTTCGATGACGGGAATGCCGTGCGTTTCGGCAAATTGTTTCAAAGCCTCGTGTGCGCCGGAATAATGCACCCCACCGCCTGCGACGATCACAGGCTTGGTCGCGCTCTTTATAGCCGCGATGGCGGTTGCCAGCTCCAGCTCATCGGGTGGAGGGCGACGCCAATGCCAGACTTTGGGCGCAAAGAATTCCAGCGGCCAGTCATAGGCTTCCGTTTGAACATCCTGACAAAAAGCGAGCGTCACCGGGCCGCAATCGGCCGGGTCGGTCATGGTGCGGAAGGCGCGGGGCAAGGCGGTAAGAAGCTGTTCCGGCCGGGTGATGCGGTCGAAATAGCGGCTTACCGGGCGGAAACAGTCATTGACGGTCATGGTGCCGTCGCCGAAATCCTCGATCTGCTGCAGCACAGGATCAGGGCCGCGATTGGCGAAGACATCGCCCGGAATAAGCAGAACGGGCAGGCGGTTCACATGGGCGAGCGCCGCAGCCGTCACCATATTCGTCGCGCCGGGGCCGATGGAGGATGTGACGGCGCAGGCGCGTTTGCGACCAAGCTGCTTGGTATAGGCGATGGCCGCATGGGCCATGGTCTGCTCGTTATGGCCGCGCCATGTCGGCAGTTGCTCGCGGATGCCGTAAAGCGCTTCGCCCAGCCCCGCCACATTGCCATGACCGAAAATGGCCCAGACGCCTGCGATGAATGTGTCGCCTTCCGGCGTCATCTGGTTCGCGAGATAACGCACCAGCGCTTGCGCGGCGGTCAGTCGAACGGTTGTCATGTTTCCTCCCGACATATGAATCAGTGTCTGCGCACTTTGTCCCAGACATCGCACAGGTTTTTGTAGCGCGCGACCATTTCGGCAATGGCCTCATCATCGCTGATCTTGCCGTTCAGCCATTTGCGCGCTGCGTCACCGAAGATGGTTCTGCCGACGGCAAAGCCTTTCACAAGATCGAAGCCTGCCGCAATTCCGAGGCTCGATTCCAGTTCCTCTGCAGGCGCATCAAGCCCAAGAACGACAATACCACGGGTGTATGGATCGTTGCGGGTGATGGCTTCACAGGCATTGGCCCAGGCCGCCTTGGTCTTCATAGGCTCCAGCTTCCACCAGTCGGGATAGACGCCGATATCATAGAAGCGCTGAATGACACGCGCAGTGGTCTCGTCATCGACGGGGCCTGCCTTGGACGGAATGATCTCCAGCAGGAATTCCAGCCGGTTGCGTCGCGCCGCCGTGAAAAGCCGTTTGACGGTGTCTTCCTGTTCAGCCTTCATGTCTGCGGTATCGTCCGGGTGGTAGAAGCACAGGAGCTTCACCACATGCTCGACCGGCCATTCCACAAGCCCGCCGCAATCTGCTCCAAGGTCCGGTTCAAGCTTCAGCGGGCGCGATCCCGGCCATTCGGTGGGTCGCCCGATCCAGAGGCCGGAACCAGCCGCACGATAGAGCGCATCCCGGCCCAGCCTGCCGTCGCACAGGATGCCATAGCCGCCGCTTCCACCGGATACCTGCAAGGCGGCATCGAGGCACAACCGTTTGAACTCACCGATCCTGGCACTGTCCACGCCAGCCTCGATAGCCATCTCTTCCAGCTGGATGCGATGATCGAAAGCGAAGACCCGCATATGCGGCCAGTCACCATTGCGGTTGGTGGACCAGTGCACCTGCTCCAGTTGCGCGTCCTTGCGAAGCGCCTGATTGCGAATGCCGGTGCGGAAGAAATATTGCATCTCTTCCCAGCTTGGATAAGCGGGCGTGCAGCCATGCCGGGAGACGGCGAAAGCGCCGCAGGCATTGGCGAATTTCAGGCTGGTCGGCCAGTCTTCGCCTTTCAGCCAGCCGCGCAACAGGCCGGACATGAAGCCGTCGCCTGCGCCCAACACATTGAAAACGTCGATAGGAAAGCCTTCTCCGCTCTGTCCTTTGTCGAGATCGTCCGGAATATCGCCTTCGAAAACAACCGCGCCCATCGGCCCGCGTTTGCAGACGAGGACAGCATCGGTGATCTTGCGAACAGCATTGAGGGCTACCAGCGTATCGGTCGAGCCGCCTGCAATGTGAAACTCTTCTTCCGTGCCGACGATGAGATCGAAAAGCGGCAGGCTCGATTGCAGCTTGGCAGTGACGGCAACCGACTCGATAAAACGGTTTTCGCCATCGCCGTGCCCCGACAGACCCCAGAGATTGGGACGAAAGTCGATATCAAGCGCAGTACGGCTGCCATTCTGACGCGCAAGACGCAGCGCCTTGATGACCGCTGCTTCTGTGCGGGGATGCGACAGGTGAGTGCCGGTTGCGAGAACACATCCGGCTTCAGCGATGAAATCCGGGTCGATATCGTCTTCGCAGAGCGCCATGTCGGCGCAGTTCTCGCGATAGAAGATGAGCGGGAAATGCTGCTGGTCACGGATGCCGAGAATGACGAGTGCCGTCAGACGCTGCGGATCGGTGACGATGCCGCGCGTGTCGACACCTTCCCGTTCCAGCTCGCGCAGCAGGAAACGGCCCATATGTTCATCGCCAACCCGCGTAATCAGCGCGGATTTGAGGCCGAGCCGGGCGGTTCCTGTCGCTATATTGGTCGGTGAGCCGCCGACATATTTGTTGAAGGAAGCCATATCTTCGAGAAGGCCGCCGATCTGCGCGCCATAGAGGTCCACCGAAGACCGGCCAATCGTTATCAAGTCGAGCGGCTTCTCCATGAAATGCGCTTCCTCCCTCGGCACCTCTTATGATGACCGCAATGCGATTCTGTGCGCATAGCAGTTATTCCATTTCTGATTAAAATGGATTTATTATTCCATTTCAACCGAAAAATGGAATGCAAGCATTTCCAGCAAAAGTGTGAAGCGGTTTTGCGTTCGGAAATGCGTATAAATAAAATGCTAGGGCGGCTTTGATGAGAAACAGCGCCGCCCTAGCTCGATTGGCGGGCGGTGCCGACTGCGACGGCAAGCGCAATAGCGAGGCAGAGAGTGGCGGAAAGGGAGCGGAAAGCGCCGAAATCCACTTCGGACACCAGCAAGGTCTGGCGTGAAAGCTTGCTCAGGGGACTGACGATCGTGTCCGTGATGCCGACGACATCGATGCCGCGAGCGGCAGCTGATTCCGCCATCTCAATGGTTTCAGCAGAGTAGGGAGAAAAGGTGATTGCCAAAAGCACATCGCCTTTGCGGATGGCGTGCATGTTTTCCAGTTTGCCGACAGCGCTGTGCAGCATCGCCGGAACCTGCATCTTTTCCAGCGCATAAGCGAGATAGCTTGCTACCGGAAATGCGCGGCGGATGCCGACCAGATGGATGGTCTCGGCGCGCGCCAGAATCTCGACGGCCTTTTCCAGCGCCTCCGGTTCTATGGTCTTGAGCAGGCCTTCAAGCGATGTGCGACCAGCTTCGGCAAATTCGGCCAGCAAGGCAGGCGCGCTGTTGGCTGCTGTCTCGCGCAGATGTTCCAGACGGGTCGAATAATCCGGCCAGCCGCCAGCATAGGATTCGCGGAAAAGCTTCTGCATTTCCGAGAAGCCGGAAAAGCCGAGCAATTGGCAAAATCGCATGAAGGCAGAGCTTTGAACACCCGCGCCATCGGCCATTTCTGCCACTGTCGAAACCGCGATGCGATCCTGATTGGCCGCGACAAAATCCGCGCATTGCTTAAGCCGTTTTGGCAGACGGTCTGAAACTTCCAGCAGACGCGCTTCAAATTCCTTGACGGTCGCTGGGGCTGGGGATGAAGTGGAAACACTATCCATCGCGGACTTTCCAAAAGGGTGTCTTGACAATCTTTATGCTACATTCTAGCAAAATAGAATAAATATTCCAATATGCCTTGCGCGTGATCCCCAATAACCGGGGCAATTTAGCGGTAAATGCATCGGTAGGAATATCAAGCATTTTTGTAGCCGTTCAACGGCTGTTTCCTGGGAGGGATAAGGCAATGGTGACACGTCTGGCACTGCTTGGCGCAGGTCGCATCGGCAAGGTTCATGCGGGCGCGATAGCGTCGGACAGGCGCGCCAGACTGGTTGCGGTCGCCGACGCCAATGAAGCGGCGGCGCATGCGATTGGCGACGTCGCCGGTGCGGAAGTGCGCACAATCGAAGAGATCGAAAAGTCCGGTGATATCGATGCGGTGTTGATCTGCACGCCGACCAACACCCACGCCGATCTGATCGAGCGCTTTGCACGGGCAGGCAAAGCGGTGTTCTGCGAAAAGCCAATTGATCTCGACATCGCCCGGGTGCGGGCTTGCCTGAAAGTCATCAAGGAGACTGGTGCGAAGGTGATGCTCGGCTTCAACCGCCGTTTCGATCCGCATTTTGCAGCAGTCCGCAAAGCGATTGACGATGGCCAGATCGGCAAGGTCGAAATGGTCACGATCACGAGCCGCGATCCCGGCGCGCCGCCAGCCGAATATATCAAGGTTTCAGGCGGGATTTTCCGCGATATGACGATCCATGATTTCGACATGGCGCGTTTTCTTCTCGGCGAAGAAATTGACAGCGTTTCTGCCTCCGCCTCGGTGCTGGTGGACCCGAAGATTGGCGAATTTGGCGATTTTGATAGCGCCAGCGTCATCCTCACCACGGCTTCCGGTCGTCAGTGCATCATCTCCAATTCGCGTCGCGCCTCCTATGGCTACGATCAGCGTATCGAAGTGCATGGATCGCTGGGTGCGGCATCGGCAGAAAACCAGCGTCCGGTGTCGATTGAGGTGGCGTCCAAGGATGGTTACACCCGTCCGCCGCTGCACGATTTCTTCATGACGCGCTACACACAGGCCTATGCAGCGGAAATCGCGTCTTTCATCGATGCGCTGGATAGCGGCAAAGCGCCGTCACCTTCCGCCGAGGATGGCTTGCAGGCCCTTGCTTTGGCCGAGGCGGCTTTGCGCTCGGTTAAAGAGGGCCGCACGGTGAAAGTTGCGGACGTTCTTGCCTAGCTATTGATTTCCGTTTGCCTTTCCGGTCGCGAGGCTGCGATATGCGGATATGGCTTACAAAATCGATGACCTGCCGCTTGAGGAACTTTTCTTGGCCGTGACTGGTGCGACTGCCGCGCTGACACGGCTGGATGAGCGGTTGGCACGTTCTCCCATCTGTGACGGATTGATACGGCGCATGCATATGCATGACGCCGTTTCATCCATGTGGCTGGAAGGCGAACTGGTGCATCTGGAAGACCTCGTACTCCATGATGCGCTGATGGACAGCCGCACGCCGAGCCATGCCCTGACCGTCGCCCATGCCGTGCTGCGCATGCGCCGCCAGATTGCGAACCGTGCTGCTGGCTGGGCGATGAGCCCTGTCGGTATGCGGCAGCTCTTGGGGCTTAACTCCGATATCGCTGAAACGCCGGAGCCGGAGCCATCCGCCCTGTCAGATGATGATGACAGCGATCCGTTGCTCGATGATATAGATGCGCTTCTGGCGCGGACTGATGCCCTGTTGAAAGGCGTGACGAGTGAAGCCCGCAAGCCGAAACCGTTGCCGCGCGATACGCTGATTTATGAAGACGACTGGGACGAGGCCGAGCGACTGCAGGAATGGCGCGATATTTTCGATTCAACCCGGCCTTTGCCGCCGCTCCTGCGCGCCGCAATCATGCATGACGCCTGGTTCTCGATGCAGGTGGTGCAGCGTTCATCCTGGATTGGCCGCCTGTTGACGGCTTCCTTTCTGAGCCAGTCGGGCATTGCCGCCCATCATCTGCCCGCGATCAGCGTCGGGTTGCAGACGAAGAAGCCCAATGAACGCCGTGCGCCGAACCGGCTGACGCGCCTCAAGGTTTTTCTGGCGGCGATCGAAGAGGCTGCGGAAGCTGGAATGAAGGAGCATGACCGCCTGATGCTGGCGCGCGAGCAGATGCAGCGCAAGCTGAAGGGTCGCCGTTCTTCATCGCGTTTGCCCCAATTGATGGAGATGATCCTGAGCAATCCGCTGGTTTCAAGCCAGATGATCGAGAAGGAGCTGCAAGTCACGCAGCAGGGCGCGTTGAAGCTGGTCGGTGAACTCAACCTGCGGGAAATGACGGGCCGAGGCCGCTTTCGTGCCTGGGGCGTTCTGTAGTTCAGGTCAGGCTTCGTCGCCCATGCAATTGTCGCGCAGATGGCTGGCGAAGAGCTGAAATTCCTTGCGCCGGGCCGCATTTGCCCGCCACGCCAGAACCAGCGAGCGGTAATTGTTCTTGCCTTCATAGGGCACGATGCTGAGATCGGTGCCGCGCGCCACATTGGCCTTGACCGCCAGCTCCGGCAACAGCGTGACGCCCATGCCGAACTGTACGAGCTGAACCAGCGTCATTATGCTGGTGGCATGCACATCGCCACCGCTTTGCGCAGGCTTCGAGCCGATGGCCGCCATCACATGTTCACGCAGGCAATGGCCGCTTTCCAAAAGCAGAAAAGGTTCATCCAGCACGTCGTCGGCATCGACGCGGTCCCGGTTGGCAAGCGCGTGGTCGCGACGCACGGCGAGGAAAAACGGATCATGACCGATTTCCGCCATTTCGAACTCGTCGAGATCATAGGGGTGCGCCACGAGCGCGACATCCAGCGTGCCGGAGCGCAGGCTTTCAAGCAGGCTGCGCGTCAGCCCTTCGCGAACCGTCAATTGCAGCTCGGGAAAGGCATTGGCTGTAGCAGGCAAAACTTTCGGCAGGAAAAAAGGCGCGACGGACGGAATGACACCCAGCCGCAGGCGCGTGGTCAGTGGACGTTCGGCCTGCCGCGCATGTTCGGGCAGTTCTTCGATGCGCGCCACAATATCACGGGCGCGGGCCAGAAAATCCTCTCCGGCGGGCAATAGCTGCATGCGTCGGCCCGTACGGTCGATCAATGTGACGCCCAGTTCCGCTTCCAGCGCCTGAATGGCGGCGCTCAACGTGGACTGGGTGACGCCGACGGCATCCGCTGCACGCGAAAAGGAGCCAGCCTGTACGAGCGAGAGAAAATAGTGAAGCTGGCGGACGCTGATATTGAGCATAAAATGAAGGACTTATCGTTATAATCGATATGAACAATCGCTTTAATCGCTTTGACCGATATGGGCAAGCCGACTATAGATGACTCGCAAGCAGAAAGTTCTGAAAATTCTGAATTTTCTGAATCTTTATAGAATTTACAGGCAGGTGTTAAGATGCTCGGTATTGGCGATAAGCTTCCCTCTTTCAAGGTCACCGGCGTAAAGCCCGGCTTCAACCATCACGAAGAAAACGGCGTTTCGGCATTCGAAGAGCTGACGGAAACGAGCTTTGAAGGCAAGTGGAAGGTTATCTTCTTCTACCCGAAGGATTTCACCTTTGTCTGCCCGACGGAAATCGCTGAATTTGCCCGCCTGGCTTCGGATTTCGAAGACCGTGACGCTGTAGTTCTCGGCGGTTCCACCGACAATGAATTCGTGAAGCTGGCATGGCGTCGCGACCACAAGGATCTCGACAAGCTGCCGATCTGGTCGTTTGCCGACACCAATGGTTCGCTGGTTGACGGCCTCGGCGTTCGTTCGCCGGATGGCGTTGCCTACCGCTACACCTTCGTTGTTGATCCGGACAACACGATCCAGCACGTTTACGCAACCAACCTCAATGTTGGCCGCGCTCCGAAGGACACGCTGCGCGTTCTCGATGCTTTGCAGACCGATGAGCTGTGCCCTTGCAACCGCGAAGTCGGTGGCGACACGCTGAAGGCAGCCTGATCTGCCGCGTACAAGCAATCAAAAGGCGGGTTCAGGCCCGCCTTTCTTTTATCCAGCAATAAGAAATAAGAGGGTTCCATGTCGATTGACGACCTGAAGTCAAAAATTCCGGATTTCGCCAAGGATGTCCGCCTCAACCTGTCATCCATGGCCAGCGACGAAACGCTGACCCCGCAGCAGAAATACGGTCTGTTCGTGGCTTGCGGCATCGCTTCGCGCAATGCTGATGTACGCAAGGCGCTGACCGCCGAAGCCGCTGGCAAGGTCGACGCATCGGTGGTGCAGGCTGCAAAGTCGGCTGCATCCATCATGGGCATGAACAATGTCTATTACCGTTTCGTGCATCTGGCCTCCAACAAGGACTACCGCACACTGCCAGCCAAGCTGCGCATGAATGTGATCGGCAATCCGGGCGTGGACAAGGTCGATTTCGAACTTTGGTCGCTTGCCGTGTCGGCGATCAACGGTTGCGGCATGTGCATTGACGCGCATGAAGATGTGCTGCGCAAGGCCAATGTGACGACGGAAGTCATTCAGACGGCAGCGCGTTTTGCGTCGATCATCCAGTCGGTCGCAATCGCACTGGAAGCTGCCGACGTCGAATAAGGTTTCGGCGAAGGAAAAGAAAAAAGCCCGCGTGGATCGCTCCACGCGGGCTTTTGTTTGTTTTCAGGCGTGGCCTTATCTGCCGCGCTTGAACGAGATGAAGGTAAAGCCGATCAGCGAGATCAGGGCCGCAACCACCATGTAATAGCCGACATAGTCGAAGCTATAATGCGTGGCGAGCCAGGTCGCGATATAAGGCGCGACCGATGCGCCGAGAATCCCAGCCAGATTGAAGGTCAGCGATGCGCCGGTATAACGAACCGAGGTCGGGAACGGTTCGGCAAGTGCTGCGCCGATTGGGCCATAGGTCATGCCCATCAGGCCGAAGCCGATGATGAGGAAGGCCAGAACACCAGCCGTACCGCCCATGAAAAGCGGAGCCATGATCAGGCCGTAGACGCCAATCAGGATCGTGACGATGATCATCACCGGACGCATGCCGTAGCGGTCGGACAGGATAGCCGACAGCGGAATGGTCAGGCCGAAGAACACAACGCCGATCATCTGAAGGACGAGGAATTCTTCACGGCTGTAGCCAAGGGCGCGCGTGCCCCAACCGAGCGAAAACACGGTCATGAGGTAGAACAGCACGAAGGTTGCGACTGCGGCAATGGTGCCGAGAAACAGGTTCAGCTTGTGCTGCTTGAACAGCGTGGCAACCGGCACTTCAACGCGCTCTGCCTTGTCGATGGCCTTCTGGAATTCCGGCGTTTCAGCGATCTTCAGGCGAATGAAGAGGCCGACCGCGACGAGAATTGCACTGGCAATGAACGGAACGCGCCAGCCAAAGGCGAAGAACTGTTCTTCGGTGAGGATTTCAGCCAGGAACAGGAAAATGCCCGTTGCCAGAATGAAGCCGACCGGCGCACCAAGCTGCGGGAACATGCCGTACCAGGTACGCTTGCCTTCCGGTGCGTTTTCGGTTGCGAGCAGCACTGCGCCACCCCATTCACCACCGAGGCCGAGGCCCTGACCGAGACGGCACAGCGCCAGCAGGAGAGCTGCCCAGACGCCAATGGATTCATAGGTTGGCAGGAAGCCGATGGCGACCGTGGAAATACCCATGGTCATGAGTGCTGCAACGAGCGTTGCCTTGCGGCCGATCCGGTCGCCGAAGTGGCCGAACAGCGCGCCGCCAATCGGGCGGGCGAAGAAAGCAATCGCAAAGGTGGCAAGCGATTGTAGCAGTGCAGAATTGCCATCGCTGGCCGGGAAGAACAGATGCGGGAATACAATCACCGCGGCCGTTGCATAAATATAGAAGTCAAAGAATTCGATCGTTGTGCCGATCATGCTTGCGGCCAGAACGCGGCGCGCGGAGTTTTGCTGCGGAACAACCGCTTGAGCGACAGTCATTTTTCTTATCCGTTTTTGTGGGCTGTTATAATTGGGAGCAGCCAAGATGAGGTTCTTTAAAACCTTGCAATACGGAATCGCAAGCGGAAAAGGGTGTTTGCGTAATTTTATGAACGCAGAACTCTTCTTTTCGAAAGAAAAGTGAAAGTGCGATCAAAATCATGGGAGACAAGAATAGGCCTTTCAATTGTCGCAACGCATCCCTAGATTCGGGTCGGTACCAATTGGGCATCATTTCGGATGCGGATATGCAGTTGTTGAAACAGAACATCGGCGGGCGACGCAACATGTGGGGGCTTTCCTTCCTGCATGTGCCGTCGCGCGTGTTGGTGACGGTTCTGTCGCTGCTGTTTCTCGTGTCCACTCAGCTTTGCTATGCCATGGCGCATGATATGCCAACGACAGGCGTTTCCGTCGGCTCTCACATGAGCGAACAGCAGTCCGCTGATAGCACGATGCCGATGTCTCACCATGCGGGCCAACAAGCGCCCATGGATCATGGAGCAAAATCTCCCGTCGCCTGTGTGATGATGACCTGCGGCTGTATCGTTCAGCTGAATGCCGATATCGGCGTGCTGGCACCGTCACAGGATTTCGGTCTTCCTCCACTCGTCGCTGCAATAAGCAGCGATCCCCGGCACGACCTTCTCCGACCTCCAATAGCACTCCCGCTCTAATCACCGAATGCGCTGCCGATCCATCGGCGGCGACAGGATTATTGTCTGGAATTCTAATTGGAGACTTCACCATGCGTGGATTAACTCGCCGCCGCCTGCTCGCGCTTGGCGCGGGCGCGGCAAGCTTTGCCGCCATTCGCCCTTTGACCGGTTTTGCGCAGGATGCGCATCAGAATATGGGCCATGGCGCGATGGAAATGGCCTCCGTAGCCAAGGGCCAGAGCCTGCCCATACCGCCCTTGCTGGAACCCGATGCCGCGGGTGTCGTAAAGCTCAAGATCGGCAAAGGCCGCCATTCGTTCGAGCCGGGCAGTGATGCAGCGTCTGCCGGTATCAATGGAACCTATCTCGGCCCCGTCGTGCGCCTCAAGAATGGCGAAAGCGTCACGCTTGCCGTTGAGAACGACATGGATGAGGAGACGACCTTGCATTGGCACGGGCTGTTCGTTCCATCGGGCCTTGACGGTGGGCCGCATAATCTCGTTCCGGCAGGAGATCGCTGGGAACCGAAGGTAACGGTCAATCAGCCAGCTTCGTTCAACTGGTTTCATCCGCATCTGCATGGTTCCACGGCCCGTCAGGCGCATATGGGCATTGCCGGGCTGATGATCGTCAGTGACGGCAAGGATGCCGAGCGCGGCCTGCCGGAAACCTATGGTGTGGATGATATTCCACTGGTGCTTCAGGACCGCCGTGTCATTGAAGGGGACAAGGTGTATCAGCCCGATATCATGGATCTGATGCATGGCTTTCGCGGGGACCGGCTGATCGTCAATGGCGTTATCTCGCCGGAAGCGAAAGTGCCTGCGGCGGTTGTGCGCCTGCGCATTCTCAACGGCGCAAATGCACGCAATTTCCATGTACGGTTCAGCGATAATCGTCCGCTGCATGTGTTCGCTTCGGATGGTGGTTTTACCGGCAAGCCGGAAGCCGTCGAGCGGCTGACGATCAGCCCCGGCGAGCGTTATGAGGTGCTGGTCGATTTTTCGACGGGTGGCGAGGGTGTCGAGCTTTTGACCGCCAGCGACGACAGCGGCGGCAAGGATCAGATGCTGATGCGGTTCAGCGTCGACACCGCTCTCAAGGGAAGTGTCAAAGACATACCGGCAAATCTCGAAGCGCCGGAAGCGCCAGACCCCAGCAAATCGGTGCGCAGGCGTTCATTCTTCTTTGATGAGCGCATGGCCGAAAACATGAAGCTGATGATGCAAAAGCCTGCCGCAGACCCCCATGCTGGCCACAATATGGGCAATATGGACATGGGCAAGATGGATATGGGGGCTATGCAGGGTGGTCAGATGGACCACGACATGATGCACGGCAGCCGCACATCTGCCGAGGCAGGTCCGGCGCTGGATGCGCTGACATCCGGCGTGCGCATGGCGATTGCAGGCGAACCCTTCGACATGAAGCGCGTTGATGTCGAGGCCAAGATGGGCTCTTGGGAAATATGGGAGCTGACCACGAAGGAAATGGCGCATCCGTTCCATATCCACGGGGCCTCTTTCCGTATCCTGACCTTGAACGGCAAGGCTCCGCCCGCCCATCAATCGGGATGGAAGGACACGGCGCTGATCGATGGCAAGGCGGAGCTTCTGGTGCACTTCGACCGGGAAGCCGTGCCCAGCCATCCGTTTATGTTCCATTGCCATGTGCTGGAGCATGAAGATGTCGGCATGATGGGACAGTTTGTGACGGTCTGATCGGATACCGGATTGCGCGGCGGAACACCGCCGCGCAATCATCCGCACCATGCGGAAACCGAACAATTTGCTCGTCCGCACGTTAATCCTGCATCGGAAACGAATTTGAGGATGGAGGAGACGATGCGCAGTTTGATTTTAGGTTCGATACTCGCGCTTGCGACCGTGCCCGCCTTTGCGGACGGTGTGAGCGTGAAAATGTTTGAAGCGCTGCCCACAGGACAGGGCAAGGAACTCGGCACGATTACGATTTCGCAAACCGCTGACGGCCTTCAATTTACGCCCAATCTTCAGGGCATTGCTGCGGGTGAACATGGCTTCCATCTCCATGAGAAGGGAAGCTGTGCACCGGCAGAACAGGACGGAAAGACCGTTGCGGCACAGGCGGCTGGTGGTCACTATGATCCGGGCCATACCAAGCACCATATGGGGCCAGAAGGCGAGGGCCACATGGGCGACCTGCCGCTCTTGAAAGCGGATGCAGACGGCAAGATCACCGGCAGTGTGGTTTCGCCGCGCCTCAAGTCGCTGGATGAGGTCAAGGGCCGCGCCCTGATGATCCATGTCGGCGGCGATAACTATTCGGATGAGCCAAAGCCGCTCGGTGGCGGTGGCGCACGCTTTGCCTGCGGCGTGATTGAATACTCCGCGTTAAATGCCCCGGAGTTGTCGGCTCCGGGGATTGTGTTGCGTCTGGCTTAGCCCCAGTTCTCGATGCGCAGTTTCGAGCCGTCGGAAAAGCGGGAAATGTGGAACGGCGATGGATCAACCACCGGCGTTTCACCGCTGACCATATCCGCAACCAGACGGCCAGCGCCGGGGCCGATGCCGAAGCCGTGGCCCGAGAAGCCGGTTGCGACGATCAGGCCTTCAACACCGGGGATCGGCGAAATGGTCGGAATGATATCCGGCATGGTATCGATCATCCCCGCCCATTCCTGTGCAATCGAGACGGATGCAAAGGCAGGGATTGCCTGTTTCAGTTTTGCCAGAATGGCCGCATTGGCAGCGCGGTGTGGTTCCGGGTCGAGTATGCGGACTTTCTCGAAGATCGAGACCTGATCGGCGGGACGCAGCTTCCACTGGAACGCTTCTTCAAAAAAGCGCTGTCCGAAACGAAAGCGCACATTGAACCATTCGCCGCTCGACAGCGAGGGAAGAAAATCCTTCAGATAGCGGAAGCTGTCGGGGACGATATCGGCGATTGAGCCGCCGAGGCTCGCGACCGTATAGCCGCCGTCGAGCCGCTTGCGCAGCGCAAAATCCGAATAGGCGATGGCAGGTTCGACACCAGCCTCAATCGGCGTGGTGCGGAACACCGACGAGCGCACCTTGAGCTGCGGCAGGCGGGCGTTGAACTCCGATATGATCAGGCGCGACCAGGCACCGCCAGCCACCACGACAGCCTCACAACGCACGCGGCCCTTTTCCGTCAGAACGGCGGTGACGCGGCCATTGGTCGTTTCGATGCCGCGTACTGCGCAATTCTGCATGATGACAGCACCGTCTTCCTGCGCCTTGGCGGCAAAGGCGGGCACTGCCTTTTGCGGCTCTGCGCGACCGTCGAGCGGCGTGATCATGCCGCCAGCAAGGCGACGAGTCAGGCCGGGAGCCAGTGCTTCGGCCTGCTGGCTGTTCAGAATGTCGGTTTCAATGCCATGTTCGCGGGCAGCGGCAATCCACTGCTCAAAATTCGCCATCTGTTCGGCTTTTTCAGCCGCATAGGCGATGCCGGTCACGCGGAAGCCGGTTTCGCGGCCTGTGCGCTCGTTCATTCCATCCCAAAGCCGCATGCTTTCGACGATCAGCGGCATTTCGCGGGTATCGCGGCCCGTGCGACGGCACCAGCCCCAGTTGCGGCTGGATTGCTCGCCTGCAATTTCACCCTTCTCGAACAGGGCGACGGGAATGCCGCGTTCGGCCAGAAACAGGGCGGTGGAAACACCGATAACGCCGCCGCCGATAATGGCAATTTTCGTTTCTTGCGGCAGGCGTTCGGCTGTCGCGACCTTGTCCGTGACGGGCCCCATGGTCATTCTCCTGAAGTGTGATTGGGCATGCGGAAGAGTGCCGACCATGCTCCGCTTTTTGCTCGCAATCAACCAAGTTGATACTCAAAGCAACATCGAATTCTTAAAAAGATGGAGGTGCTTATCCAGTTCTTGAGAAAATCGGTCCTGTTTTGGTGGCGAAGCTGAAAAACAGTGTCTATATGCGGCAGAATGGATATGGGGATTCCGGTCAGGCATGGACGCGCGAAATCAGATTGAGCAATTGCAGGAAGAGGTCGGAGCATCCGGCCCGGCTCTGACGCTTTCGGGCGTTACCCGCCAGTTTGGCTCTGTCCTTGCGCTCAATAATGTGTCGCTCGATGTGCAGGCAGGTGAAATCATCTGTCTCGTCGGCCATTCCGGCTGCGGCAAGACCTCCATGCTGCGGATTATTGCCGGTATCGACGCACCCGATGGTGGCTTGCTGACCATGGGCGGCAAGGTACTGGCTTCTCCAACCACATTCGTGGAACCTGACAAGCGTAATATCGGCGTTGTCTTTCAGGATTATGCGCTGTTTCCGCATTTGAGCGTGCGCGACAATGTCCTGTTTGGTCTGCGGAAAATGCGCCGCGATGCGGCACAAGATCGGGTGCGCGAACTGCTCGAACTTGTCGGCCTGTCGCATATGGCAGACCGTTATCCGCATATGCTGTCGGGCGGTGAGCAGCAGCGCGTGGCGCTGATACGAGCGCTGGCGCCCAAGCCGCATCTTCTGTTGATGGATGAGCCGTTTTCCAATCTGGATCGGGGTCTGCGGGCAAAGGTGCGTCGCGAGACGGTCAGCCTGTTGCGTGCGCTCGGCACCACAGCAATCATCGTGACGCATGAGGCGGAAGAAGCGCTGTCGACCGGCGACCGCGTCGTGCTGATGCGTGCGGGCGAGATCGTTCAAAGCGGCACCGCACGCGATCTTCATGATCGTCCCGAAAGCCGTTATGCGGCGGACTTCTTTTGCGATTTCAATGTCATTTCCGGCGCATTGCAGGGCAGCACGGTAGAAACCGCTTTTGGTTCGTTCAAAGCGCCGAAAGCGCTGCAATCCGCTAGGGACGTGTCTGTCTATCTGCGTCCCGGCGATCTGCATATTGTTGGAGATGACGATGCCGTTTCCGGCGATCTGCGATGCCTGATCGAGATGCGCACCTTCCTCGGCGAAACGGAGGAGCTGGTGCTCCATGCCGACGCTGCCCCATTGCGCTTGCGTCTGCGCACGCCCATCCATGTGCCAAGCACCGTCAATCATGTGTTTGTTCGTTTCGACCGCGATAAGGCCTTGATCTTCCACAGCTGATTTCGATTGGTTCGCTTTTGCCCGGCGCGGCGATTGACCGAACCAGAAACAGCTAATATAAGTTGATTGCATCACTCATCATTTAATTTGGAATTATTCCAAACGGAGGTAAAATGCCCATTTTCGCGCGTGCCAGCCTTGCTCTCATTGCAGCGACATTTCTATCTGGAACTGCTTCCGCCAATGAGGTGAACATTTACACAACGCGCGAACCGGGCCTGATCCAGCCTCTGCTTGACGCATTCAAGGCGTCGACGGGCATTACGGTCAATACGGTGTTTCTGAAGGATGGTCTGGCCGAGCGCGTTGCTTCGGAAGGCGCAAGCTCCCCAGCTGACATTCTGATGACCGTCGATGCGGGCAACCTTGTCGATCTCGCGGAAAAGGGACTGACGCAGCCGGTCGAATCCAAGACGCTGAGCGAAGCCGTGCCGGAACAGCTCCGTGACGCGAAGGGCAACTGGTATGCCTTATCGCTGCGCGCCCGTGTTGTATATGCCGCAAAGGATCTGGAACTCGACGCCATCAATTACGAAGACCTGTCCGACCCGAAGTGGAAAGGCAAGATCTGCATTCGCGCTGGTCAGCATCCTTACAATACCGCGCTTTTTGCCGATTACATCGCCCATTACGGTGCAGAAAAGACCGAAGCCTGGCTGACCGGCCTGAAGGCCAATCTGGCCCGCAAGGCTGCCGGTGGCGACCGCGACGGCGCCAAGGATATTGTCGGTGGCATTTGCGATATCGCCGTTGCCAATTCCTATTATGTCGGCCTGATGCGGTCGGGTAAGGGCGGCGATGAGCAGAAGGGCTGGGGCGAGGGCATCAAGGTCATTCTCCCGACCTTCAAGGACGGCGGCACGCAGGTCAATATCAGCGGCGCAGCCGTGGCCAAGAATGCCCCACATAAGGAAGAAGCTATCAAGCTTCTCGAATATCTCGTCTCCGACGAAGCACAGAAGATCTATGCCGAGGCCAATTACGAATACCCGGTGAAGCCAGGAGCTCCGGTCGATGCGATTGTGAAGTCGTTCGGCGAATTGAAGATCGACAAGGTTCCGCTGACTGAAATCGTCAGCCATCGCAAGGAAGCCAGCGAACTGGTTGATAAGGTTGGTTTCGACAACTAAAACCAGAATGACAGTATGAACAAAGCGCCGGTGCTTCATGCGCCGGCGTTTGATTATCACGAGCACGATGACAAATATGCCCGCCACAGCACGACATTCGCTTTTCCGGCCATCAAGGGCGGGGCGTGTCTGGCTTTGGGCCGCGGCGGTGATCGCGCTTCTTGTTTTCCTGCCTGTTCTGGCGCTTGCTCGCGAAGCTTTGCAGGGCTCGGCAGGTCTATGGCAGCATTTGCTCTCCACATTATTGCCGACAGCCTTTGCCGATACAGTCATTCTGCTGCTCGGCGTCGGCTGTATTGCCGCACTCGTCGGGACGTCGATGGCGTGGCTGGTGACAGCCTATGATTTTCGCGGGCGTGGCATTCTGGAATGGGCGCTGCTACTGCCGCTTGCGGTGCCGACCTACATTGTCGCCTATGCCTATCTGGATATTCTTCATCCGATAGGGCCGGTGCAAGGCGCTATCCGCTATGTGCTGGGCTTTGACAGTCCGCGTCAGTTTCGCCTGCCGGATATCCGTTCGATGACCGGCTGCATTCTGCTGCTGGGCTTCGTGCTCTATCCTTATGTCTATATCCCGACACGAGCGATGTTTCTCACCCAGTCGGCCAGTCTCATGGATGCGGCGCGGACGCTCGGCGTCAGCCGTCGCGGCATTTTCTGGCGGGTGGCGCTTCCGCTGGCGCGCCCGGCTGTTGCCGTTGGTGTTAGTCTCGCCTTGATGGAAACACTGAATGACGTTGGCGCTGCGGAATTCCTTGGCGTTCGCACGCTGACGGTATCCATCTATACAACATGGATCACGCGCTCCGATCTGCCGGGCGCGGCGCAACTCGCGCTGGCCTTGCTGCTGATCGTGGTGGCGCTGATCTCGCTGGAGCGCTGGGCGCGGCGCAAACAGCGCTTTGCTTCCAACATCCGCCATTCACGCGGTTTCGAGCCGTCAAAGGTTTCCACCGCCAGAGGATTGTGGCTGTTTGCTCTCGGCGCCCTGCCGGTCGTTATCGGCTTCATTGGTCCCGCCCTCTATCTGCTCGTCGAGGCGGTCAAGCGCGCGCGCTTTGCGGGCATATCCCCGCGTCTCGCCGGGGAGGCGTTCAACACTATATTGCTGGCGTCGATTGCGACAGCGATCGTGCTGGTCTGCGGCATGATGGTGGCTTATGCGGTCCGTCTGTTTCCGGGAGCGGCCTCCCGCTGGTTCTACCGCCTGTCCACCATGGGCTATGCCGCGCCGGGTACGGTGATTGCCATCGGTATTCTGGTTGTTTCCGGCAGTTTCGATCATGTCTTCAACCTGCTGGCGGGGTATTTCTTCGGCGCGCCTGCCGGTCTGATCCTGATCGGTTCGGGCGCTGCGGTGGTCTATGCCTATGGCGTTCGGTTTATGGCCATTGCCGCTGGTGGCATCGATGCCGGGCTGGAACGAATTCCGCTTTCGCTCGATCATGCATCGCGCACCCTTGGACGAAGCGTGACGGCGACCTTTCGCTCTATTCACCTGCCGCTCTCCAAAACGGCCATTGTTGCTGCCGGATTGCTGGTGTTTGTGGATTGCGTGAAAGAATTGCCAGCAACACTGCTGCTGCGCCCGCTCAATATGGAAACTTTCGCAACACATCTTTACGGCGAAGCGGCGCGCGGTACATATGAAGAAGCGTCGATTGCCGCGCTCGCCATTGTGGTGATCGGCATCGTGCCGGTTATCCTGCTTGCCCGGGTGGGTCGCAGGGTTGGCAAATAAGCTCGATAATATTACTAATATCTAATATAGTAAGTGAATTCAGTATAGACCTTACACTTTGGTATCTGATGCACTTTTCCATCGGATTTAGAATTGCTTAAGTAGTCTAGGCTAAACAATTATGCGTTGTATAACAAAAACACAAAAATGCTTCGGTGAGGGCCGACGGCGGCCTTGCACAAATGAAAGCGGGGGCGTGTCATGTTCAAAGTTATAGAATGCATATCCGTCCAACATGACAGACCTATCGTCGTTCTGGCCGCGGTCATTTCCCTGATTGGTGTTTTTGCCTTTTTCCTGCTGCTCGCGCGAGCAGGGGAATGTGCCGACAATCGCCGTGACAGCTGGCTTGCTACTGCCGCTTTTGCCGGTGGGTTGAGCGTCTGGGCCACACATTTTGTGGCAATGCTGGCCTATCAGGGCACCGTGGCGATTGAGTTCGATCTCATCATCACGACGCTTTCTGCGGTGATAGCGATTGCCGGATTCTGGGTCATGCTGCGCCTGTTCGACTTCAGCAGCTTGAAAACAAATCTGCTGGCCGGGCTTTGCGGCGCGCTGGTTATCGCCGCGATGCACTTCACCGGCATGTCCGCCATCAATGCTGCCGCTACCGTGCAGTTCGACCCGATACCGATTATCGTTGGCGCTGTCGTTTCCACGCTGTTGCTCGCTGGCGCTTTCGAGGTGATGCGCCTGTCCGGGCGCTGGATGCGTCTTTCCCTGGCGACCGTTCTCGGCGTCGGCTCGATCTGCGTTCTGCATTTCACCACCATGTCGTCAACCACGCTGATCCCCGACCCAAGCCTGCCAGCGGCTGATCCGCTTGGCACGGGGCGCATGTGGATTGTCGGTGCTGTTGCGACGGTATCCTGCTTCATAGCCTTCATGACCGTCGCCGCCGTGTTCATCGACCGTTACATGACGGATTTGAAGGGCTTTGCGAATGCGACGCTGGATGGCCTCGCCGTTATCCGCGACGACCGGATTGTAGAAGTGAATGCGCGTTTCTCCCGACTGATGAACAGCAATGAAAAGGCGCTGGTCGGACGTTCGCCGGAAGATCTGTTGCTCACGGCGGATGGTCTGCCTGCTGCCGCGCCGCGTCAGGCGGCTGTCGAGGCGAAGCCACGGCAGGAAAACGACGAGCGGATTTTCGAACTCGCCGTCCACACGATTGAATATCAGGGCAAGTCTTGTGAGGTTCTTGCTGTGCGCGATCTGACCGAAAAGCGCGCCGCGCAACGCCAGATCGAGCATATGGCGAACCATGATGCGCTGACCGATCTTCCCAATCGTGCTTTCTTCGAGCAGCGGTTGAGCAATGCTGTCGGTGGACGCTCGCAGCAGCGCTGCGCCGTTTTCGCGCTGGACCTCGACCGGTTCAAGGCGGTGAACGATATTTTCGGCCATGCGCAAGGCGACCGGGTGCTGAAAACTGTTGCCAATATTTTGCGGCGCACGATCAGTGGCGTCGATACGGCGGCGCGCATTGGCGGCGACGAGTTCGTCATCCTGCAGGTCGGCGTGCCGCAGCCATCCGGTGCGCGCAAGCTCGCCGAACAGATATTGGAAGAATTCAAGTCGGAGATGAATATGATCGCCGACCAGACAGCGGTCGGCGTCAGTATCGGTGTTGCAATCTACCCGACCGATGGCCGCGATGCCGAAACGCTGCGCCATGCGGCAGACGTCGCGCTTTATCGTGCCAAGACCAGCGGCAAGGGCATGGTGGCTTTCTATTCGCCGGAAATGGATCGCGAAATCACCGAAAGGCGGCAGCTCGAAGCCGATCTGCGTCAGGCCATGTCGCGCGGTCAGATCACCATCGCTTATCAGCCGCTGATCGGAACTGCCGATGGCTCCTGCAAGGGCTATGAAGCGCTGCTGCGCTGGACGCATCCCGAACGCGGATCGATCCCTCCGGAAGTATTCATTCCGATTGCCGAAGAAACCGGCGTGATTATCGCCCTTGGCGAGTGGGTGCTGCGTGAAGCCTGCCGCACAGCGGCGACATGGGACCGTCATCTGACGATTGCCGTCAATGTGTCTCCGATCCAGTTCCGATTGACCAACCTGCCTGAAACGGTTGCTTCCGTTCTGGACGAAGCCGGACTTGAGCCTTACCGGCTGGAACTGGAAGTCACGGAAGCAGCACTTATCAAGGACAGGCCAACGACGCTGGAATTGCTGCGCCGTATCAAGAAGCTGGGCGTGCGCATTGTGATGGACGACTTCGGCACCGGCTATTCTTCGCTGAACAACCTCCAGAGCTTCCCATTCGACAAGATCAAGATCGACCGCAGCTTCATCAATACGATGGAAACGGATGTCAGCTCCCACGCCATTGTGCGGGCGATCGTGGGACTTGGGCGCAGCCTCGATCTGCCTGTTGTCGCTGAAGGTATCGAGAACTTTCATCAGCACCGCATGGTGATCGAAGAGGGCTGTGCGCAGGTGCAGGGCTTCCTGTTCGGGCGTCCCGCCCATACACCGGGGGCTGCCGATCCATCGGATAACGTTCCCTACAGGAAGCTGGTGGACGAGTGAGAGCGAGCCTACTTGCTTGGCGCTGTGAATAAACCCAAGTTCTGGCCTCCGTTCCAGGGCTGAATACTCTGCCAAATTGTTACAGTGCTGTTACATGACAGTAGTGTAACGCGCTTTTAGAGCGCGTTGCGCCTGCCTGCGCACGCAATGCGTGAAGGCGAATTATCCAAGACTATCAAGGGGATTGCAGCGGCTAACCCATCGAAGGGTAGCCGGGATAGTATAATGTTTTCAACACGATATTTCGCGTGATCGCAATAATAAGTGAATTTATTACAAGGAGCTTTCCGTGCTTCTAACACGTTGAAGCCACAAATTGACAGCTCAATGGGGCTGAAGCATCGGGCAAGAAACCAGACAAGAAACGAAATCGGTTTTTGTTGGAAAGCACGATGCCTGGATATGAACCTAAACAATACCTTCGGTTCGGAAGGAAAAGCCAAGTGGCGGCTTTAACCCGACGTATCGCGGCTTAAGTTGGATGATGGATATTATGCTTACTTCGCAGCAATGGCTCCCGGTCGAATTGCTCAACATCGGGCTGGCCGCGGCTCTGTTCTTCGCCTGTCTTGTCCACTCGTTGTGGAAGGCGGTTTTCGATGAACTCAATCCGGTCTTCTGGCGTCGCACTGCCGCCCTTTTGTGGGCTGGCGTTGTGGTCGTCGCGCTGAGCGGTGGGCTGGATACGTTCAACTGGGTGCAGGCGCTTGGCTGGATGCTCGTCGCTGGCGGCGTCGTCGCGACTGTGGTTCGCGCGGGTCTGTCCTATTATCGCCAGTACTGCGCACATAACCAGCAGGGCGTCTTCGGTCGTCGTACGCGACTTTCGGGACGGTGAGCCTTATGTTTGCAAGAACTGAAACAATGCCCTTGCGCACTCACCGCCCTTATAGCCTGCGCTCGTTCTTTATCCGCGCTTTTGGCTCTGCACGATCCCGTAAATATTCGTAGAACGGGCGCCGGAGCGGCAATAGGCGAAGAACGGACCTTCCGCTTCGTCGAGCGCTGCCGCCATGGCATCGACATCATCTTGCGTCAGCTGGCCGCCAACCACCGGAATGTAATAGGTGGCTAGGCCAGCTTTCTCTGCTACGCGCGCAATTTCTGCAAAATCCGGCTGTTCCGGGCCGCCTTCGCCGTCTGGACGGTTACAGATGATGGTCTGAAAACCTTCTGCCGCAATGTCGCGCACGTCGTCGGGTGAAATCTGGCCCGAGACTGAGTAATTGTCGTCGATCTGGCGAATATCCATTTTATCCTCGCTATCGGCGCTGCTGATCATACACAAAATTGTATTCGGCCGTGGCCGAATTGCTTTGTGCTGCATGCCTGTTCGCTGGCACCTTACATAAAACCCGATATGATGCCACATCAAACTGTAGCAATATGTCGGGATGCAAAAACAGCAGGCGAGAGACATGACGATACCCAAGATCAGTCAGGATGTGGTGCGTCTTGCACATCGCGTTTCGGGCTTCCAGGAAGGGCACCGCGCCGTTCCGGAGGAGGTGCCCGTCGCGATGAGCTATAATGGCTCCACACAGGCTGTGATGATGGCGACGCCCTCCGACCTGGAGGATTTCGCTGTCGGGTTCAGTCTCACCGAAGGCATTATTGACGATGCCAGTCAGATCGAAAGCATCGAGCTTGTCGCTTTCGCGCAAGGGGTTGATGTACAGATGCGCCTTGCTGAATTGCCGGAACAGCGGCTGGCGGCGCGTCGCCGCTTCATGGCGGGCCCGGTTGGCTGTGGCCTATGCGGCATCGATTCCATCGAGCAGGCTCTACGCCCGGTCATGCCGCTCAAGGCAGATAATCACCGCATTTCGGCGAGCACCATTGCTGTGGCGATGGCTGCGCTGGGGCGCGAACAGCAATTGAATGCGATGACCCATTCTGTTCACGCTGCAGGCTTTTACAGGCCACAGCAGGGCTTGATTGCCGCGCGTGAGGATGTCGGGCGGCACAATGCGCTGGATAAGCTCGTTGGCGCTCTGGCACGCGATGGGGCTGAAACGGAGCACGGCATAACCGTGATCACGAGCCGGGTATCCGTTGAAATGGTGCAAAAGGCAGTGAAACTCGGCGCGCCTGTGCTGGCGGCTATTTCAGCGCCGACGGCTCTTGCCATCAGGACGGCGGAAGAGGCCAATCTCACTCTTGTCGCCATCGTGCGCGGCGAGGAATTCGACGTCTATACGCATGGCGAGCGAATTGTGACCGATTGAGTGACGGCCCCGCAGGGCAGGGCCGTCCCCGTGAATGATCAGACCAACGCGGCGATACGGCTGCGTTCGCCGACAATCTGCAAGACTGCATGAGCGGCTTCGACGCCCTTCACCTTGAAATGGCTGAAGAAGAAGTCGTGATGCTCCTTGCTGTCATGGAAATGGTGCGGGGTCAGAACAACGCTCAGCACTGGCACTTCGGTTTCCAGCTGCACCTGCATCATGCCATTGATCACGGCAGTCGCCACGAAGTCATGACGGTAAATGCCGCCGTCGATGACGAAAGCCGAGCCGACAATGGCGGCATACTGGCCGGTCTTGGCGAGCGTCTTGGCATGAAGCGGAATTTCGTAAGCGCCGGGAACGTCGAAGACTTCCACTTCGACATTGGTGCCCGTCTTGGCAGCCAGTTCAGCGATAAAGCTCTTGCGGGCTTCGTCGACGATGTCGGCGTGCCAGCGAGCCTGAATGAATGCTACTTTGAAGGAAGTCTTGTTCGGATAGCTCTGGTTCATAGGTTCCTCAAGAAACTAGAATCAGGGCGCACAAAGGAACGCATTACTCGCGTCGGAAGACGCAATTCGTCACGCTCTTTTGCTCTCTTTCATCCGGACTATACCGTCGGCTCCGGCATCTCACCGGATCTGCTGACCCTGATTGATGAAGCGAATCAGCTTCGTCTTTCAGGCGCTCGCGGGCTCGGAAATCGCTTTCCATACCGCCGGTGGGGAATCTCACCCCGCCCCGAGAACAAGCCCACGCACTATTGCGTAAGCCCCGTCAAATTAAGTGGGCGCCGCGATCTTGTCCAGCCATTTCACAGGATTTTTATCCCATTAAAGAGCGGGTATCGGCATTTTTGGTTTACGCTCATTCAAGGGTTTAGATGATGGCTGCTAAACCTCGAAAATACGCTTAAATGCCTCATTTCTCATAAGAAATTGGCTGTGGAATACTACTTAAAATTTTAATCGATTAAATTTCTCGCTATTTATCATATCGGGGATATTGACACCTATCCCGGGTTTCAGCCTATCCTAGGCAATACATCTTGTCTGGTGGATGCGGTTCATTCTTAAAAGACAACGTTGTCAATTGGGGTGAGGCGGCGTAAAGATGGTTTGGAGGACATCGGAGGACGTCGCGTCAATTGGCCGGGGTATCCGGCGGAGATCATCTCTCTGCATCGGGTTGCGGCAGTGAATGAGGAGGAGCCGGTTGTATGGAGCGACCGGTTTCAGTTCGCGCCTCAAGGCGCGGACAGGACGAAAGAAATTCAAAACGGATAGCTGCGCGGTTGGGACGGGATTCCCGGCACAGCGTCCGGTGTAACAAGTTTCGTTTGTTTCTACGGGAGGTAGACATGCATAAACTTCTGAAACTCGCCGCTATGGGTACGGCTGCCTGCGCTTTGCTCGCCGGAATGGCGCCTGTCGCAAACGCTGCTGATGCCAAGCAGAACGTTGAAGTTCTGCACTGGTGGACCGCTGGCGGTGAAGCTGCCGCGCTCGATGTTCTGAAGAAGGACCTTGAAAAGAAGGGCATCAGCTGGACCGACATGCCTGTTGCAGGCGGCGGCGGCACGGAAGCCATGACCGTTCTGCGCGCTCGCGTTACCGCTGGCAACGCGCCGACTGCCGTGCAGATGCTCGGCTTTGATATTCGCGACTGGGCCGAGCAGGGCGCTCTTGGCAATCTTGATGAAGTTGCCAACAAGGAAGGCTGGGACAAGGTCATTCCCGCTCCGTTGCAGGCATTCGCCAAGTATGAAGATCACTGGATTGCTGCACCTGTGAACGTCCACACCACCAACTGGATGTGGATCAACAAGGCCGCGCTCGACAAGGCAGGCGGCAAGGAACCGGCAAACTGGGATGAGCTGATCGCGCTTCTCGACAAGTTCAAGGAACAGGGCATCACGCCAATCGCGCATGGTGGCCAGCCTTGGCAGGATGCGACGATCTTTGACGCCGTCGTGCTTTCGTTTGGCACTGACTTCTACAAGAAGGCTTTTGTCGATCTCGACCCGGAAACCCTGGGCAGCGATACGATGAAGCAGGCTTTCGACCGCATGACCAAGCTGCGCAGCTATGTCGATGACAACTTCTCCGGTCGCGACTGGAACCTGGCCTCGGCCATGGTTATCGAAGGTAAGGCCGGTCTGCAGTTCATGGGCGACTGGGCCAAGGGCGAATTCGTGAAGGCCGGCAAGAAGCCGGGCGAGGATTTCGTCTGCATGCGCTATCCGGGCACGCAGGGCGCTGTGACCTTCAACTCCGACATGTTCGCGATGTTCAAGGTTGCTGACGACAAGATCCCGGCTCAGATGGAAATGGCTTCGGCTGTTGAAAGCCCGACATTCCAGTCCGCGTTCAACGTGGTCAAGGGTTCGGCTCCTGCACGCACCGACGTGCCGGATACTGCTTTCGACGCTTGCGGCAAGAAGGCCATCGCCGACCTGAAGGAAGCTGATGGCAAGGGCACGATGCTGGGTTCCATGGCGCACGGCTATGCCAATCCTGCAGCGGTCAAGAACGCGATCTACGACGTGGTGACCCGCGAGTTCAACGGACAGCTCAATTCTGAAGATGCTGTCAAGGAACTCGTCTCGGCTGTCGCTGCTGCGAAGTAATACGCTGAACAGGCGTCCGGGAGTTTAAACCTCCCGGACGTTTTTTATCCGGCCCGAGGTGCGAGAAGAGCGCCTTACAGCCAGCCGGAGCAGCATTTCGGAATTCAGAACAAGCATTGCATGATGTTGTTTTGCATGGTTCCATCGGAACCGGTGAAGGCATCGTTGGACCAACGCATTTTGCAGCCGGGTCGTTCTCCGGTCATGCATAAATGCCGCTGAAACGATCGTCTCGAATGCCCGTTCAAAGGGCATCACGAGCGGCGCAAACTGGGTGGCGCAAATATGCAGCGTAACAGCCGATTGCAGGAATTCATCCCCAAGCTGGTCTTGGCTCCAAGCTTCCTGATCGTCCTCGTCTTTGTCTACGGGTTTATCATCTATACAGGCGTGCTTTCGCTGACCAACAGCCGCATGCTGCCGTCCTACGGCTTCGTGGGATTGTCCAATTATGAGAAACTCTGGGCGCTGCCACATTGGTGGCGGGCGATCACCAATCTGGCGATCTTCGCGTCGCTCTACATCATCATCTGCTCGGTGATCGGTCTGTTTCTGGCCATTCTGCTCGACCAGAAGATCCGCGGCGAAGGCTTTTTGCGTCCGATCTATCTTTATCCGATGGCCCTGTCCTTCATTGTGACCGGCACGGCATGGAAGTGGTTTCTCGATCCCGGTATCGGGCTTGAAAACACCATGCATCTGTGGGGCTGGGAAAGCTTTACCTTCGGCTGGATCAAGAGCAACACCATGGCGATCTACTGTCTGGTGATCGCCGCCGTCTGGCAATCGTCGGGTTTTGTGATGGCCATGTTCCTCGCGGGCCTGCGTGGCGTCGACAATGAAATCATCAAGGCGGCCCAGATCGACGGGGCTTCCACTGGCACGATCTATCGCCGCATCATCATTCCCTTGATGCGCCCGGTTTTCCTGTCGGCCTTCGTGGTGCTGGCGCATCTGGCGATCAAGGCCTACGATCTTGTCATCGCACTGACCGGCGGCGGACCGGGACAGGCGACCGAACTCCCGGCGACATTCATGTATTCCTATACGTTCACCCGTAACCAGATGGGTATCGGCGCTTCGTCGGCGATTATCATGCTGGCGATGATCTTCTCGATCATCATTCCCTATCTCTATTCGGAAATTCGCGGAGGGTCGCGGTCATGAGCGCCCAGTCGCAAGATAACGCCATCAACAGCGGTAAGCTGACGCGTGCGCTGATCTATACCGCGCTGCTGCTCTTCGCCATCTACTATCTGTTGCCGCTCTATGTGATGCTGGTCAACTCGTTCAAACCGCTGGAAGAAATTCGCCAGGGCGGCATGTTGAACCTGCCGCAGCAATGGACCATCGAGCCGTGGCTTTCGGCATGGTCGACGGCGCAGATCGGCGTACAGCCCACCGGCCTGAAGCCGTTCTTCATCAATTCCATTCTGATGGTCGTGCCCGCCGTGGCGATCTCCACCATTATTGGTGCGCTGAATGGCTATGTGCTGACCAAATGGCGCTTCCGTGGCTCGAATATCTTCTTCGGCCTGCTGTTGCTGTCATGCTTCATTCCGTTCCAGATCGTGCTGATCCCGATGGCGCGCATGCTCGGACTTTTCGGCATTGCCGGAACGATCTGGGGCCTCATCATGGTGCACGTCATTTATGGTCTCGGCTTCACCACGCTCTATTTCCGCAACTATTACGAAGCGTTTCCGACCGAGCTGGTGCGCGCTGCGCAGATTGACGGGGCAAGTTTCTTCCAGATTTTCTGGCGCATTCTGCTGCCGTCATCCGGGCCGATCATCGTCGTGTCCGTGATCTGGCAGTTCACCAATATCTGGAACGACTTCCTGTTCGGCGCATCCTTCTCCGGCGCGAATTCCACGCCGATGACGGTGGCGCTCAACAACCTCGTTTCCTCTTCCACAGGCGTCAAGGAATATAACGTTCATTTCGCAGCCGCCATTCTGGCCGCTCTGCCGACGCTGATCGTCTATATCGTGTCCGGCCGCTACTTTGTGCGCGGTCTGATGTCCGGCGCCGTCAAGGGATAAGTTCACTATGTCGTTTCTGAAAATTACCGATCTCTACAAGTCCTACGGCACTGTCTCGATCCTGAAGAACATCAATATCGAGATTGAGGAAGGCGGCTTTCTGGTTCTCGTCGGCCCGTCGGGCTGCGGCAAGTCCACGCTGCTCAACACGATTGCCGGTCTCGAGCCGATCACATCCGGTGACATTGCGATCAAGGGCAAGTCAGTTTCCGGCCTGCATCCGTCTCAGCGCGATATCGCCATGGTCTTCCAGTCCTATGCGCTTTATCCCAACATGACGGTTGCCGGAAACATCGCTTTCGGCATGGAAATCCGTAAAGTGCCCAAGCCGGAGCGGGACAAGGCCATTCAGGAAGTGGCCGACATGTTGCAGATCGGCCATCTGCTCGACCGCAAGCCGAGCCAGCTTTCCGGTGGCCAGCGTCAGCGCGTTGCGATGGGGCGCGCACTTGTGCGCAATCCGCAGGTCTTCCTGTTCGATGAGCCGCTGTCGAACCTCGACGCGAAGCTGCGTGTGGATATGCGCACCGAAATCAAGCGCCTGCACAGCCGCATGAAGACAACTATCGTCTATGTGACGCACGATCAGATCGAAGCCATGACGCTGGCGACCAAGATCGCTGTGCTGAAAGATGGCGTCTTGCAGCAGTTCGGTACACCTGCGGAGATCTACAACAACCCGTCCAACATGTTCGTGGCGGACTTCATGGGGTCGCCGGCGATGAACCTGCTGACGGTCGCTGTTGAGAAGAATGGCTCGGATTATGCAATCTCGCTTGATCGTGGTGACGGACAGGCATTGACGCTTCCGTTGAAGAACGCACCGCAAGCCCTTGGCGACTATGTGGGCAAGCAGGTTGTCTTTGGCATTCGCCCGGAAGCTTTGACCGATCCAGACGGCGCGGATCGCAATGCGGACGCGGTTGTGGAAGGCGACTGCCTGATCGATGTGGTCGAACCCGCAGGGTCGGACACGTTTGCGGTGACCCGCCTTGGCGGCAAGCATGTGGTCGCCCGCCTGCGCGCCGATGCACGCATCGTGGCGGGCCAAGCTTCGCGGCTGGCCTTTAATCTCGACAAGGCGGTGTTCTTCGATCCGACCAGTCAGGGACGCATTCTCTGATCGGCGGAAAATTAGTAAGCTAATTCTTGGAATAGTGTTTGTTTACAAGAGGCTTAGCCTTGAGCGCATCATGATCGAACGAAAGGTCACACGATGCGCAGGAAGATTGGCACGCTGCTGATGGTCATTGGCATGAGCGGGATTGGTCCTGCTCATGCCGCAGAGGCCATCGATCATTTTGGAACGCTGAAACAACACTTATTTGCCGGACAGCGGACGACGTCGCTGCTCGAACTGGACAGGTGCGAGCAGACATCAGGCATAAAACAAAAACCGGAGGGCTTTACCGGCGGTCTAGTTATCCGCGCCTTTTTGAGCAGACCCGCTCCGGATGGAGCAATTGTCTACGCGTACAATCATGAAACGGTAAGCGATGACACGCCGGTTCAACAGTTTGTCCGCTACCGCGTTTTGCCGGATGAAACAGCGACAATCATCATCTGGAGATTTTCTGCAAAAACCCATGACCAGATTGGAGAAACCACAATCTTCAAGTGCAAGCTGGGGGAGGGGTTGAAATTTGTCTATGACAAAGACACGTAATTGATTCTCAAAAACGCGAATGCCTTTGAAATTGAAAAGAGCGCTTCCGATAAATCGGAAGCGCTCTTTTTCATAATTTGCCTGGAGGGCAAAATCAAACTCGATAGGCGATCATCATAAACACTGGCCAAGCCTCATCGGGCGGCCAATCTAGTGCAGGAAATCCAGTCCCAATAGACCGATCGCAAGCGCCGTGTTCAGCGAAATGATCATCATGCCATAAACTAGTGCAGTTCTCGTAATATCGTTCATTTCCTACCTCCTTGAGCCGGGACCACCCATTCCAGACTCGAAGCTTCGTGAAACTGTTACCGAATGTAACAGTCCGTTACGGCATGCGCAACCCCGCTTTACACAATTGTGAACGATTGAAATCTGTCGTGAGAAATGGGTGTCTTTTGCCCAGTCGGGCGCTGAATGAAGGGCTTTTGAGCCGATAAATTGCTGAAATTGGGCCGAAATCACCACAATGTGAGAAAAAATCGGCTAGCAATCTACCTATAAGCACGACATAGCTTCTGGTAAGCTTTTTGTAAAAGCACGGCCTATTCGGAAATTCACCGTGAACCGCATCATTCCACTTGTGCTGGCAATTGCTCTTTTCATGGAGCAGATGGATTCGAATGTCATTTCGACATCATTGCCCGCGATTGCCGCCGATATCGGCACCAGTCCGATTGCTCTCAAGCTCGCTCTGACGGCCTATCTGGTCGCGCTGGCGGTTTTCATTCCGATCAGCGGTTGGATGGCTGACCGGTTCGGTGCCAAAAATGTTTTCCGCGCTGCAATCGCCGTCTTCGTCGTTGGTTCGATTGCCTGTGCAGCGGCTAACTCACTGACTGCCTTTGTCGTTTCGCGCTTCTTGCAGGGCATGGGCGGCGCGATGATGACGCCGGTGGGACGTCTTGTGCTGGTGCGCTCGACACCGCGCAGCGAACTCGTATCGGCCATGGCGTGGCTGACGATCCCCGCCATGGTTGGCCCGTTGGTCGGGCCACCGGTTGGTGGTTTCATCACGACCTTTCTCACATGGCACTGGATATTCCTGATTAATGTGCCCATCGGCGCTGTCGGTATCTGGTTTGCCACGCGCTTTCTGCCGGATAATGACGAGCGCATCGTCAAGCGCCTCGATTGGCCCGGCTTCTTTTTGTCCGGCATTGCCATGTCCGGCGTGGTCTTCGGCCTGTCTGTGGTCAGCCTGCCTGCGCTGCCGCCCGCTGTTGGCTTCGTTACGGTGGCGATCGGTCTGGTCTGTTCGGTGCTGTATATCATCCATGCCCGCCGCAGTGCTGATCCGCTGCTTGATCTTCGGCTGTTCGACAATCAGGTATTCCGGTCAGCCGTGTTGGGGGGCAGTATTTTCCGCTTCGGCATTGGCGCCATTCCGTTTTTGCTGCCGCTGATGTTCCAGCTCGGCTTCGGCTTCACGCCCTTTCAGTCGGGTATGATAACCTTTGTTTCAGCCATCGGTGCGATCAGCATGAAGTTCGGTGCGAAGCGGATTTTCGCCAAGATCGGCTTCCGGCGCGCATTGATGTCGGGTTCGATCATTTCGGCAGGTTTCATCGCGGTCAACAGCCTGTTCACACCCATGACGCCGATCTGGATCATTCTCAGCTTCCTGCTGGTCGGCGGTTTTGCGCGGTCGCTGTTCTTTACTGGCGTCAATGCGCTAGCCTATGCCGAAATTCCGGATGAAAAAACCAGTCAGGCGACGCCGATCACCGCCGTCGCACAACAGGTTTCGCTGGCGATTGGCGTTGCCCTTGCGGGTGGGGTGCTGGAAATCAGCAGCGGCTTGCGCGGCGCACCGCTGGCCCTGGTCGACTTCCATGTGGGCTTCATCGTCGTGGCTTTGGTGTCCGCTGTCGCATTCTTCTGGTTTGCACGGCTTTCGCCTGAAGCTGGTCGCGAACTATCCGAACCTTCAGCACCTCGCCAGAAGGGCAAGGCTACAGTTGTGGTGAAGCCGGTAAACTCGGCAGCCGGAGAATAAAATAGGAGCCAATCGGCTCCTATCTTGCATTGCTAGCCCTTGAAATCACGTGCGAGCAGGTAAAGCTCAACCGATTCCGCGCGCGATGCGGGCGGCTTGACGTGATGCACAGAGCGGAATTTCTGCTTCAGCATGGCGAGAAGCTCATTTTCCGTGCCGCCCTGAAATGTCTTGGTCAGGAAGTGACCGCCGGGCTTGAGTACTGAAACCGCAAAATCAGCCGCAACTTCGCACAGATGCACCGTGCGCAGGTGGTCGGTGCGGCGGTGTCCGGTGGTCGGCGCAGCCATATCGGAAATAACGAGATCGGGCTTGTCTCCAAGCGCTTCCATCAGTTTCTGCGGCGCTTCATCATCGAGGAAGTCCATTTCCAGAAGGATGACGCCCGGCAGCGGATCAACATGCAGATAGTCGATGCCGACTACATGCGGATCTTCGTCGGTGGAACCGACAATCTTGGCTGCTATCTGCGACCAACCGCCCGGTGCGGCACCAAGATCGATGATCTTCTGGCCCTTCTTGAGCAGATCATAGCGATCATTGATTTCGATCAGCTTGTAGGCCGCGCGCGAGCGATAGCCGTCCTGCTTGGACTTGTGCACATAGGGGTCATTCAGGTGACGCAGCAGCCAGCGACGCGACGATTCCTTGATCGTGCCTGCCTTTTTCTTCACGCGCACGTGCAGATTGCTGGTGCCTGCACCACCGCGTCCGCCCGTTTTGGCGCCCGACTTCGTGCCGCCTTTGTTTCCGCCTGCTTTGCTCATTTTCAGTTGCCTGTTCTAGCGCCAACAGCGCATTTATTGGCGCAATTGCGCGCGATTGTGCCGCCATGCGCCGTCGCGCGACATTAGTTCGGTCAGGATGCCTTCACGCAAGCCGCGATCCGCCACCAGAAGTTTTTCGCTCGGCCATACCTTGCGGATGGCATCGAGAATGGCGCAGCCCGCAAGCACCAGATCGGCCCTGTCTGCACCGATGCATGGATTTGCAACGCGCGCATCGAAATCCCAGGACAGGAGGCGGCTCGTCATCTGCGTAACATCTTCCGAGCCCATCCACATGCCATCGACACGGCGACGGTCATAGCGCTCCAGACCCAGATGAATACCCGCCAGCGTGGTAACCGTACCGGATGTGCCGAGCAAATGGAAACGCGGGCTTGAAGCCAGTTGGCCAAGGCAGTGCCGTTCGGCAAAGCTGGACAGAAGCTCGGTCACGTGACCGACCATCGCCTCGAAACTTTCCTGCGTGACATTGCGACCGCCGAAACGCTCGGCGAGCGTGACGACACCTACGGGCAGGGAGGTCCATGCCATGATGTGTTCGGCAAGGCGCGGAGACCGGCGCTGCGAAACATCGATCAGCGCGATTTCAGAGGAACCGCCGCCGATATCGAACAAAACCACTGCTTCCGTTTCGCGCGCTACCAGTGTTCCGCAACCGGAAACGGCAAGACGTGCTTCCGTCTGGCGATCAACGATTTCCAGTTCAAGCCCGGTTTCCTCGCGAACGCGCTCCAGAAACTCCTCACCATTCGACGCCGCACGGCAAGCCTCGGTTGCGATCAGGCGCGAACGGCGGATTTTCTTGCCGGCCAGCTTGTCACGGCAGATCTTGAGCGCTTCGATAGCGCGCTGCATGGCGTTGTCGCTCAATTTGCCGGTTGCGCTCAGCCCTTCGCCAAGCCGCACGATCCGCGAAAAAGCATCCACAACGCGAAACTGCCCCGGACGGGTCGGCGATGCGACCAGCAAGCGGCAATTGTTGGTGCCAAGGTCAAGCGCTGCATAAAGCGGAGCCTCGGCGTGGGCGTGCCGTGGCGGCTGAGCCGCGCCGTTCTTCCGCTTGGCATGCGACGAAGCCTGCGCGTGATTGTCACGACGCGGTGTTTCATGCGTGCTCTTAGGCGCGTGTTCGGCTGTCCGCGGCGCGGCATTATTCTGCTGCTGCGCCTGCTTCTTCTTGCGGGCGCGCCTGCGACGATTCGAAATTTTGCCAGGGGACTTGGCTTCCTGAAGGGTGGTATCTTCAGCAGCTTTCTGCGCGACAGCCGCTTCCGGTCGCCGTGCCGCTTTGCCACGGTGACGACGGCGCGCACGCTTCCGCTGGCTGCCGGAACCCTTGTCATCCGCTTCACTTTGCGGCTTTGGGCGTCCTGAATCGGGTGCGCTACGCGCATTCCCGGCTTCTGCAACGGCTTCCTTGCGCGGTTTGCGCTTGCCGTTAGTCGACGGATTCCGGGCTTGAGCATTTCCCGATTGTCCGCCGGACGCCCCTTGTTGCGCCTTTTCTACGGGGCGCTCCTCGGGGTTTTTCAAGGTACTGATCCTTATAAGCGCCGCGCGAACCAAAAGGACGCAAGCAGGACGCTTGATTTATTACGTTGCCCTTAATGTAACAGCGGTTTTCTCTTTTACCAAGGGGCAGGCCGGTGAGACTCGGCGGAAAATTTCGAAAAGATCGTATGAATTGCGATAAGGTCAAAAACGAAAGGGCCTTCGCAAATGCGAAAGCCCTTTCCTGAAAGACAAAATGATCGGTCAGATGTCGTAACTATGTGCGGCGTTGATGGTCGCGACGAACTGCTTGGTACGCTCGCGGGACGGGCGCGTGAAAACATCATGTGCAGAGCCGGTTTCGACAATATTGCCTGATTCCAGAAACACAACATTCTGGGAAATCTTGGAGGCAAGGCGCAGATCGTGGGTGGCGATCACCATCGTCGTGCCTTCCTTGGCAAGCTTGCTCAACACATCCACCACTTCCGAGGCAAGTTCCGGATCGAGCGCCGAGGTGGGCTCGTCGCACAACAACACGCGGGGCGAAGGCGCCAAAGCGCGGGCAATCGCGATGCGCTGTTGCTGTCCGCCGGACAGGGTCGACGGCCAGGCGTCGGCCTTATGCGCCATGCCAACTTTCTGCAACAGTTCCATGGCGCGTTCGCGAGCCTTGGCCTTTGGCCATTTCAACACGGTGACAAGGCTTTCCATGACATTCTGGATCGCCGTCTGATGTGGGAACAGCTGGAAATTCTGGAACACCATGCCGGTCTGGCGGCGGATGGACTGGATGGCCTGCCAGCTTGGCTTGCGTCCCGGCTCGAACGTCAGCGTCTGTCCGCCTAGTGACAGACTGCCGGATGTGGGCACTTCAAGCAGGTTGATGCAGCGCAGGAGCGTGCTCTTGCCGCCACCTGACGGGCCGACGAGAGCGGTCACCGAGCCTTCGGAGATGGTGACATTGATGTCGTTCAGGATCACAGCGTCATCGAAACGCTTTACGATGTGTTTCAGCTCGATCATGCGTTTGTCTCCAGCGTGCCGCCATAACGCCCGAAGCGTCGCTCAAGCCGTACCTGAAGGGCAGACAGAATCGAACTCAGCGCCAGATAGATCAGCGCGGCTTCGATATAGAGGATCAGCGGTTCGTAGGTCGTGGCGACGATGCGCTGTGCCGACTGGAAAAGCTCCGGCACGGTGATTGCGGCGGCGAGCGACGTATCTTTCACAAGTGAAATGAACGTATTGGAAAGCGGCGGCACGGCGATTCTGGTCGCCTGTGGCAACACGGTGCGGATCAGCGCCTGACGCCAGCTCATGCCGATGGAATAGGCGGCTTCCCACTGGCCCTTGGGCACGGACGAGATGACCGCGCGGATGATTTCCGAACTATAGGCGCCGACATTCAACGTGAAGCCGATGAGGGCTGCCGGGAATGCATCGAGATAGATGCCCATGCTCGGCAGGCCGTAGAAGATCACGAAAAGCTGCACCAGCAGCGGCGTGCCACGGAAAATCCAGACATAGAAGCGCGCAATCGATGAGAGCCAGACCGGAGCGAATAGCCGGACGAGAGCCGTCAACAGCGCCAGCGCCAGACCGAAGATGAAGGACAGCAAGGTCAGTGGAATGGTGAAGATCAGCCCCGCCCAGAGAAGGGTCGGAAGCGACTCGATCATGAGTTGTAGCCAGTCAGGCACCGGGTTCGGCTCCTTGGAACGAAAAGCAGTGTCGGTTCAAACCGAGATGATCAGGCACCGGAAAGGTACGTTCATTCATCTTATACAGTTTATGGAAAGCGAACTTGAAAATTTATTCGGAATAAATTTCTACATACACAAAAAAGAAGCCGGAATCCTGTTCCGGCTTCTCTATTTCCGGCGTTCAGGAGCTTACTTGGAAACGTCCTGACCGAAATACTTCTGTGCGATCTTGTCGTAGGTGCCATCGGCCTTGATGTCGTCCAGCGCCTTGTTGATGGCTGCAACGAGATCGTCGTCGCCCTTGCGAACGATGATGCCCGAAGCGTCAGCGTTTTCCTTCTCGGCCACGATCTTGACCGGAGCCTTGGGCTGATGCTTCTTGAAGTCGAGGAAGGACAGGCTGTCATTGAGCGTCGCATCGGCGCGGCCCGTCAGAACGAGCTGGATCGACTGATCGAAACCGTCGGTAGCCACAAGTTCCGCGCCGGCTTCCTTGGCGATTTTGCCGTAGTTGCTGGTGAGCGACTGTGCCGACTTCTTGCCCTTCAGATCGGCAAAATCCTTGATCGTGTCGTTCTTGTCGTTGACGATCAGGACAACCTTGGAAACGATGTAAGGGTTGGAGAAGTTGAACTTCTTCTTGCGCTCTTCGGTGATGCCGACCTGATTGATGACGGCATCGTAACGGTTGACGTCGAGACCGGCGATGAGGCCATCCCACTTGCCTTCGACGAATTCCGGCTTGACGCCGAGCTTGGCAGCCACGGCTTCACCGATTTCCACGTCGAAGCCGACGAGCTTGTTGTCCTTGTCGTGATAGGTGAAAGGCGCATAGGTGCCTTCGGTGCCGATCTTCAGAACGCCCGCCGACTTGATGGCGTCGAGATTTTCTCCGGCCATTGCGCCGGTGAAGAGAGCTGCCTGAATGATGCCTGCGGTAGCGATGATCTGAGCGAATTTCATTTTCGGTATCCGTGAACTGGTTGATGTTCTATTGATCGCAGAAATTTAATTCTAAAGATGCGTCCAAAACGACCATTAAGGCACAATTATTAGGATGTGTTCCTAATTATAAGACGAATTTGGGTGAATAATTCTAACATTTTCCAGTGAGGATCGGAAGGGTGGAAAAAGCATTCGCTTTCCTCTTATCCATCGGCCGATTTTGCCTCGTTTGAATGCAAAACGCCGCCAGAATTTTAGCTGGCGGCGGTTCGTTTATCCATGGATTGGAAGGTTAGGGGAACGATTTACTCCGGCTTGCCAAAACCACCGCCGGTCGGCGTGATGACGGTGAAGGCTTCACCTGCTTCCAGAACAGTCTGGTCGCAATTGCCGAGCACATCGACAGAACCATCCTTGCGGCGCACTTCGTTGCGACCGGTTTGACCGGCTTCGCCGCCGTCCAGACCGAACGGCGCTACGCGGCGATGGCCGGAGAGAATGGCGAATTCGAGCGTCTTCAGCGCGCGGATCGTGCGCTTGGTGCCATCGCCCGCATGCCATTTGCCCTTTCCGCCGGAACCTTCGCGAATATGGAAGTCTTCCAGTAAAACCGGGAAACGGGTTTCCAGAATTTCCGGGTCGGTCAGGCGCGAATTGGTCATGTGGGTGTGCACGGCATCGGCACCATTGAAACCGGGACCGGCGGGTGCACCGGAACAGATGGTTTCGTAATACTGATATTCGTCATTGCCGAAGGTCAGATTGTTCATGGTGCCTTGTGCTGCGGCCATTGCCTTGGTCGCGCCGAACAGGCAGTTGGTGACGGCCTGGCTGACCTCGACATTGCCTGCCACGACCGCCGCCGGATATTGCGGCGAGAGCATCGAGCCTTCCGGCACAACGATCCTGATCGGTCGCAGGCAGCCGGCATTCATCGGAATGTCGCCTTCGACCAGCACGCGGAAGACATAGAGCACAGCCGCGCGGGTGACGGGTTCCGGCGCGTTGAAGTTGTCGGAACGCTGCTCCGACGTGCCGGTGAAATCGACCGTCGCTTCGCGTTTTTCCTTATCGATGGTGACACGCACCTCGATCTGGCAGCCCTGGTCCATCTCATAGGTGAAGTGACCGTCTGGCAGCTTGTCGAGCACGCGGCGCACGCTTTCGGCGGCATTGTCCTGAACGTGGCCCATATAGGCTTTCACGACATCCTCGCCGAAAAGACCGATCATCTTTTTCAGTTCGGCAACGCCCTTTTCGTTGGCGGCGATCTGCGCCTTCAGATCGTTGACGTTCTGCGTCAGGTTACGGACAGGGTAGGTGGCGCCAGTCAGCAGAGCGGCGAGCGCCTCTTCACGGAAGGTGCCGCGATCCACCAGCTTGAAATTGTCGATATAGACGCCTTCCTGCTCGATATTGACCGCAAGCGGCGACATGGAACCCGGCGCAATGCCGCCAATATCCGCATGGTGGCCACGGCTTGCGACCCAGAAGCGGATTTCGCGATTATCGTCATCGAAAACCGGCGTGCAGACGGTGAGGTCGGGCAGATGGGTGCCGCCATTATAAGGCGCGTTGATGAGAAACACATCGCCCGGCTTGATGTCGCTGTTTTCGCGGATGGCGGTGGCGACCGATGCGTCCATGGAGCCGAGATGCACCGGCATATGCGGCGCATTGGCGACAAGATTGCCTGCCGCGTCGAAAACCGCGCAGGAAAAGTCCAGACGTTCCTTGATGTTCACTGAATAGGCGGTGTTCTGAAGCGTCACGCCCATCTGCTCGGCAATGGACATGAAGAGATTATTGAAAATCTCCAGCATGACCGGATCGGCTTCGGTGCCGATGGCCGTGCGCACGGGCAGCGCCTTGATGCGCGTCAGCACCACATGGTCATGCGCGGTCAGGCGAGCCTGCCAGCCATCTTCGATAACAATGGTCTGGTTCTTCTCAATAATGATCGCCGGGCCAGTGACAGTCTGGCCGCGCTGCATCTGTTCGCGCAAGACGACGCCCGCATCGTGCAACTCGCCTTGCGAGAAGAAGCGTGTCCGCTTGGCGGTTGCGGCTTCCAGATCGCTATCGAGCGATTGGGCGCTTTCGGTCTCGCCTGCGCCACCGCCCACGGCTTCAACTTCCACGGCATCGATAACGAGAGCCTTGTTTTCAGCAATGAAGCCGAACCGGCGCTTATGGGCAGCTTCGAATTCGGCGCGAAGGCGATCAGCATTGTCCTCTGCCGGGAAGGTGGCCTCAATGGACAGCACCGTGTCGGTGCCCGCATAACGGATATGCGCGCGCAGATGACGCTGCACGGCTGCGGCCTCGATGCCCTGGGTCAGAAGCTCGGCAACGCATTCCTGCGCCAGTTCTTCACCCAGTTCCTTCAGAGCTGCAGGCGCTGCTGGATCAAGTGCGACGCCAAGCGCCTTTTGACGGGTGGCGCGAATATCAGCCAGACCCATGCCATAGGCCGAAAGCAGACCAGACATCGGATGGAGAAGAATATTCTTCATTCCAAGTGCATCGGCTACGAGGCAGGCGTGCTGACCGCCAGCGCCACCGAAACAGTTGAGCGCATAGCGCGTCACATCATAGCCGCGCTGGACGGAAATTTTCTTGATCGCCTCGACCATATTGGCAACCGCAATGCGGATGAAGCCGTCGGCAACTGCTTCCGGTGAACGGCCATCGCCGATTTCGGCTGCGAGCGCGGTGAAGAGTTCACGCACCCGTTCCACATCAAGCGGCTGGTTCTGTTCGGGACCAAAGATCGCCGGGAAGAATTCCGGCAACAGCTTGCCCAGCATGACATTGGCGTCGGTGACGGCGAGCGGTCCGCCATTGCGGTAGCAGGCCGGGCCGGGATTGGCGCCTGCCGAATCCGGGCCGACGCGGAAACGTCCGGCATCGTAATGCAGGATCGAGCCACCACCTGCGGCGACCGTGTGGATCAGCATCATGGGCGCGCGAACGCGCACCCCGGCAACTTCGGTTTCGAAAGCGCGTTCATATTCACCATCAAAATGCGCGACGTCTGTGGAGGTGCCGCCCATGTCGAAGCCGATGACTTTCGGGAAGCCAGCCGTTTCGCCGGTACGGGCGAGGCCGACAACGCCGCCTGCCGGGCCGGACAGGATCGCATCCTTGCCCTGAAACAGATCGGCTGCCGTGAGGCCACCCGATGACATCATGAACATGACGCGTGCGCCGGTGCGCTCGACATCCAGTTCGTTGGATACTTGCGCAACATAACGGCGGAGAACGGGCGACAGATAGGCATCGACGACCGTGGTATCGCCACGCCCGACCAGCTTGATCAGTGGGGAAACCTCGTGGCTAACGGAGACCTGTTCAAAGTCGAGACCGCGCGCAATGCGAGCAATTTCAGCCTCATGCGCGGGAAACTTATAAGCATGCATGAGGGCGATAGCGACGGACTTGTAGCCCTGTTCCTTCAACGCAACCAGTGCTGCTTCGGCCTCAGAGGAATCGAGCGCCGTTTCAACTGTGCCGTCTGCCTGAACGCGTTCGTTCAGCTCCACGACCTTTTCATAAAGCGCTTCCGGCTTGATGATTTCGGTCGCAAAGATGTTCTTGCGCTCCTGATAGCCAATGCGCAGCGCATCGCGAAAACCCTTGGTGGTGACAAGAGCCAGCCGCTCGCCCTTGCGCTCGAGAAGCGCATTGGTCGCGACCGTCGTGCCCATGCGAACTTCGCCGATGATTCCGGCGGGAACCGCTTCGCCGGTCTCGAGGCCAAGATGCAGGCGAATGCCGTGAACGGCGGCATCCTTATAGGCAGACGGGTTTTCGGAGAGAACCTTGCGTGCATGGAGCTGGCCCTGCGGATCCCGCCCGATGACGTCCGTAAACGTACCGCCGCGGTCGATCCAGAAGTCCCATACTCCGCGTCCCGTTCCGCTCATCGCTGGCTCCCTCACACAAAATTCCAGATGCATTGAGTTGTGTATTCTGAAAACACTTCTGAAATTGATAGTCACATTTTATTGACAAAATGTCGATAAGATGATGACATAAAATTCACATAAAAGCGGGAGCGTCAAAATGGGTAAAGATAAGGCTTTTGAGGAAGAGCCTAAAACCGGAGACGAAATGCACGAGGCTGGCTTCGATGAAGTCACGCTGCCCAAGCATTTGCGCCCGGTTGCCTCGATAGGCCCCATTGTTTCGTCCGCGCATCTGGCTGAAGGCGGTTCGCCCGGCATGTCCGAGGTTGAATATGGCCTCATTCTCGCATCGCACGCCTTTTCACGCTGGATGGTTCGCTGCATGGCCGCGGCGGGATTGCCGGGGCTTTCGCCCATTGAAGTGTTGATTCTTCATTCGATCCGTCACCGCGACCGCGAGAAGAAGCTTGCCGATATCTGCCTCGTTCTCGACATTGAAGACACGCATATTGCCACCTATGCCATTCGCAAGCTTGAAAATGCTGGCTTGCTGACGACCGGCAAGGCGGCAAAGGAAAAGACGGTGAAGATCACCGCCAAGGGCGCCGACGCCTGCGCGCGCTATGCGCAGATTCGCGAGCGTCTTCTCGTCGATTCCACGGCCAATGCACGCCCATCGGAAGAAACGCTTTCCGAAGTGGCTGCCCTTTTGCGCTTCATGTCCGGCGCATTCAATCAGGCCACGCGGTCTGCCATCACACTTTAAGAGGGTTGAAAGTTTGAGCGGAACCGAGTTGAGCGAACCAGTTTCAAAACCTCTCCTGACCGTCGATGGCCTCAGTGTCGAATTTGGCGCGAGCCGTGTCGTTGACGATCTGAGCTTCTCGGTCCATCCCGGTCGCACGCTGGCTGTGGTGGGTGAATCCGGTTCGGGCAAGTCCATCACGTCGCTTTCCATCATGCGGCTTGCCGATATGAGCGGTGCGAAATTCCCGTCCGGCCGTATTTTGTTTGGCGAACGCGATCTGCTCAAGGCCGATCAGAAGACAATGCGGGGCATTCGCGGCAAGGAGATCGCCATGATCTTCCAGGAGCCGATGACGTCGCTCAATCCGGTTTTCACCATCGGTAATCAGCTATCCGAAGTGCTGATGTTGCATGAAGGCATGACCCAGCAGGCGGCGCTTGCCGAGGGGAAGCGACTTCTGGAAATGGTTCGACTGCCGGATGCGGAAGGGCTGCTGAAGCGCTATCCGCATCAGCTTTCCGGTGGCATGCGCCAGCGCGTCATGATCGCCATGGCTCTTGCCTGCCGCCCGAAGCTGTTGATCGCCGATGAGCCGACGACCGCACTCGATGTGACCATTCAGGCCCAGATACTGCACATTATCAGGGATTTGCAGCAAGAACTTGAAATGGCGGTGATTTTCATCACGCACGATATGGGCGTGGTGGCGGAAATGGCTGACGATGTGGTCGTCATGTGGAAGGGCAAGAAGGTCGAGGAAGGCCCGGTCGGGCAGATTTTCTCGAAGCCGCAACATGCCTATACCAAAACGCTGCTGTCGGCAGTTCCGAAGCTTGGCAGTATGACGGGCGAAGCATTCCCCAAGCGGATGCCGGTCATGACCATGCGCGACGGTGTGCCTGTTCTGACGGGTGAGGAGCGCATTCAGGACACGGCCCGCTATGGCGACAAGCCGTTGCTTTCCGTGGACGACCTTTATGTGCGATTTCCGATCAAGAAGAACCTGTTCGGCAAGGTCACCCATGTGTGCAACGCGGTTTCGAAGGTCGCGTTCGATATTTATCCGGGCGAAACGCTGGCGCTGGTCGGTGAATCCGGTTCGGGAAAATCGACCATTGGGCGCACCATCCAGCAATTGCAGACGCCGCTTTCCGGCGATATTCGCTTCAACGGCAAGGCCTATTCGGCCATGAGCGCTGCTGAGCGTTATGCCATGCGTCGCGAAGTGCAGTATATTTTCCAGGATCCGTTCGCATCGCTCGATCCACGCAAGACGGTCGGCTTTTCCATTGCAGAACCCATCCGCACACATGGCCTTCTCGACAATGACAAGGCAATCAATGCGCGCGTGGCGGAATTGCTGGAGCGGGTTGGCCTCGGTCCGGAACACGCCAAGCGCTATCCGCACGAGTTTTCCGGCGGTCAGCGACAGCGCGTCTGCATAGCGCGTGCACTTGCCTCCAAGCCGAAGCTCATCATCGCCGATGAAGCCCTGTCGGCGCTCGATGTTTCCATTCAGGCGCAGGTCATCAACCTGTTCATGGACCTGCAGAAAGAGCAGGGGCTCGCATATCTCTTCATCAGCCATGACATGGCGGTGGTCGAAAAGATGAGCCACCGCGTCGCTGTTCTTTATCTCGGCCAGATCATGGAACTGGGCTCACGGCAGCAGGTTTTCGAAACACCGTCGCATGACTACACCAAGCGGCTTCTCTCGGCGGTGCCGATTGCCGATCCGTCGGCGCGCACCAACCGGCCTGCGCTGGAAGGTGAAATTCCAAGCACGACGCGCCGGATCGATGACAAGCCGCCGATCTATCGCCATCGCGAGGTCGCAACCGGGCATTTCGTGGCTGAAACCGCCTGACGCATCAAGTTCAACAGAAACCCAAAGGGGAAAAAACAATGATAAGGAAAACACTTAAAGCCGTTCTTATGGCTTCCGCTCTCTCGGCGGCAGTGTTTGCATCTGCTCCGGCTTTCGCTGCCGGAAAGCTGACCGTTTCGTCGCCGCAGGACCCGGGCAGCTGGGATCCGATCGACACTTTCCTCGTCAACTGGGCTTCTGTCGCCACCAATATTTTCGACGGTCTCGTCTATCGCGGACCAGACCTCAAGATCGTTCCGGCACTGGCAACTTCGTGGGATGAGCTGGATGACGGCAAGCGCATCCGCTTCCATCTGCGTGAGAATGTTAAGTTCCATGACGGCGAGCCGTTCAATGCCGAAGCCGTCAAGTTCTCCTTTGATCGCCTGCTCGGTGACGAGGGCGCGAAAGGCCCGCAGCGTTCGAATTATATCGCCATCGAAAAGGTGGAAGTCATCGACGACAAGACCGTCGATTTTCATCTGAAGGCACCGGACCCGGTCCTCATCACCAAGCTGGCCGGTTATGGCGGTATGATCGTTCCGCCGAAATATATTCAGGAAAAGGGCGACGACTATTTCAACACCCATCCGGTCGGCACCGGACCGTTCAAATTTGTTTCCTATGAGCCGAAGGTCAATATCAAGCTTGAGGCTTTCGTCGATCATTGGGGCGGCGCGCCGAAGCTCTCCGAACTCGAATACCGCTTCATCACCGAGCCTTCGACCGCTGTTGCCGAACTTCAGGCCGGTCGCGTCGATCTGGTCATCCCGCCGACCATTCCGATTGGCATGATCCCGACCATTCAGAGCGATCCGAAGCTGGAACTCGTCACAACGGCTGGCCCGACGGTCTATGCCCTGCGTTTCAACACGGCTGACGGCATCACCAAGGATGAGCGCGTGCGCAAGGCGCTGACGATGGCGGTCGACCGCGATGCGATCATCCAGTCCATTCTGGCAGGTCAGGCCGAGCCGATTGCAAGTTTCCAGGGTTCGCTGTCCTTCGGCTTCGACCCGAACATGAAGCCGCTGCCTTACGATCCGGAAGGCGCGAAGAAGCTGCTGGAAGAAGCGGGCGTTCAGCCCGGCGCAAACGTGCAGATCGATGTGCGCGGTCAGGATGCAAGCTTCAATGAAGTGGCGCAGGCCATCGCGAGCTTCCTGCAAATGGTCGGCGTCAATGCAACCATCAAGCCTTACGACACCAATGTTCTGCTGAACGATATCATCCCGCAGGGCAAGACCGGCGCAATGTTCCAGCAGGCCTGGGGCGGCTGGACCTTCGACTACGATAACACCGCCTATTCCATGTACCATTCGGGCGAAAAGTGGAACCCGTACGACAAGGACGAAAAGCTCGACAAGATGCTGGAAGCGCAGCGCTCGGTTATTGATCGCGGTGAACGCGAGAAGCTCCTGCAGGAAATCGCGCATTACGCAGCCGACCGCGCACTGGAAATGCCGCTCTACAATCTCAAGGCAATCTTCGGCGTCAACAAGCGCGTGAAGAACTTCGTGCCGGTGCCTGACAGCCGTCTGCGTCTGACGGACGTCACTGTCGAATAAGCAAGAATGACAATACGGCAAGCCGGATATGACCGGCTTGCCGCAGCATTTCGGAGGCGCACTGGTGGCCGGATTTCTGATCAAACGAATTTTGCAGGCGTTGTTCGTGCTTGTCGCGATGACGCTGCTTGTCGCTTTCGCGGTCCGCCTGACAGGCGATCCGGCATTGATGCTGACGCAAGGTGCGGGCAGCATCACCGAAGCCGATCTCGCACGCATCCGCGAAGGTCTCGGTCTCAACCAGCCGTTCTTCGTTCAATATTGGCAGTTCCTCAAAGGACTGTTCACCATGGATTTGGGCCGCAGTTTCCTTGGCGGTACGCCGGTTTCCACGCTCGTCGCTGGCGCTCTGCCCGCCACGCTGATGCTGGCCTTTGCCTCGCTGTTCGTTTCCATCGTGATTTCCGTGCCACTTGGCATCAAGGCTGCGGTGTCGCGTGGAAAATGGGCCGATCAGCTCATCCGCATCTGCTCGCTGGTGGGTCTGTCCTTCCCGAACTTCTGGCTGGCGACCATGCTGGTGCTGCTGTTCGGCATCACGCTGCAATGGCTGCCGCCAAGCGGCATGAGCGGCATTGCAAGCTTCATCATGCCCGCGCTCACCATGGGCATCATCCTGACGGCAACCAATGTCCGCCTTGTGCGCACGGCGATGCTGGAAACGCTGCAATCGCAATATATCATGGTGGCGCGCGCCAAGGGGCTGAGTGAAAACAAGGTGCTCTACAAGCATGCACTGCGCAATTGCGCCATTCCATTGATCACCTATCTCGGCCTTCAGTTTGGCGGTCTGCTCGGCGGTATCGTCGTGGTGGAACGTGTGTTCAACTGGCCGGGTATGGGCACGCTTGCCTTCGACGCTGTGGCGGGGCGTGATTATCCTGTCTTGCAGGCCACCATCGCGATCCTTTCCATGCTGATCATCGGCGTCAATCTTCTCGTGGACATCGCCTATGGCCTTGTCGATCCGCGTATCCGCACGGAGTAGGACCCATGGCAACCAAAACCTCATCCGTTCTGTTTTCGCGTTTTGCGAGCCTCGAATTCATCGTCGGTGTCGTGCTGACCGGCTGTATTTGTCTGGCCGTGATTTTCTCCGGCTATCTGTTTCCGGGCGGCGCTAACAAGATTGATCTTGTGGCGCGCCTGACGCCGCCATTCGTCAATCCGGCCCATGTTTTCGGCACCGATCCGCTGGGCCGCGACGTGCTGGCGCGGGTTATCACGGGTGGTAAGATTTCGCTGTTTGTCGGTTTCGTTTCGGTGATTGGCTCCGTGGTTATCGGCACCATCATGGGCCTTGTTGCCGGTTATTATCGCGGCTTCTGGGACATGGCGCTGATGCGCTTTGTCGATGTGCAGCTGGCGATGCCGTTTATCCTGCTTGCCATTACGGTCATGGCCATTCTGGGCGGCGGATTGTTCAACACCATCATCCTGCTGATCGTCTCGCAATGTGTGCAATATGCGCGACTGGTGCGCGGCTCGGTGCTGTCGCTGCGCGAGCGCGAGTTCATCCTGTCCGCCCGCGCTATCGGCGTGAAGGACTGGCGCATCATCTTCCAGCATCTGCTGCCGAACCTGCTTGGTCCGGTCATCGTGCTGATGACGCTCAATGTGGCCAACAATATTCTGCTGGAATCAAGCCTGACCTTCCTCGGCCTTGGTGTTGATCCGACCATTCCAAGCTGGGGCGGCATGCTGGCCGACGGGCGCACCTATCTCCAGACCGCATGGTGGGTGAGCATTTTCCCGGGCCTCGCCATTCTTTTCACCGTGCTTGGTCTCAATCTTCTTGGCGACTGGCTGCGTGACAGCCTCGACCCAACTGGCAGGACTTCCCGATGAGCGTGCTTTTTGAGAAAACCTATCCGCGCACCGTTCATGCGCTTGTCGAGCACTTTCTGAAAGCGGAAATGCGCGGCGCGAAGGTGGAAGCATGGCTGTTCGATGATCAGCCGAGCCGCTTTGCCGCCGAAACGACGCTGCGCGAGGGAGGCGTCGAGGCGCGGCTGCATTCGGCTTATAAGCCGCTCCTGCACTTCTTTCTGGAGGAAGTGGATGGTGCAGCGCTGAAGTCTGCTGCAATCCGCTATCCGCGTCATGAGGCCTGCGTACAGAACCGTTTTCTGCTCGAAACCTATCCCTTGTCTGCGTTGCTGCCGAAGGTGGAGGTGACGTTCGCAGCTTCGGGCAAAGATGATTTTCATTATGAGGTCGATCTGGTCTTTGCGGATGGCCAGAGCGAGAGCCATCGGGTTTTCGCGCCCAACCGCGTGCATGTGGATTTCATCGGTGAAACGCTGGTGTCGCCAACCGGCTGGCTGACCGTCACACAGGACGGCAAGACCGAAAACGCGCGCTATGAGACATCCTATGAAAAGCTGTTTCATGACGCCGTCTCGAGCATCGCCGCCCATGACTGGAAGCGCGGCGAACCTTATTTCGATGAGTTGAACATCGCAGTCAGCCTGCCGATCACCGACCGCCGCCTGCCTTACGACGAGGAGACGCTGAGCCTCACCGAAGCCATGCACGAGGATATCTATTTCTCGCTGCTGGAAGTTTTTCAGAAGAAGTCCGGTCGCCCGGTCGGTGACCGTGGCTTGCAACCGGGCCAGATCGTGCCGGAAGTCCGCTTCCGCGATGCCGAACCGTCCGTCAAAGTGGAAACGCGGCCGCTTTCCACCGATGATGCATTGACGGCAGAGCAAGTTCTGGAAACGGCGCAAGCGCCGCTTTCCGCCGATCAGATCCGCCGTGAAATCGCCAGACTGGGCGGTGAGCCATTCGACGCCAAGACCCGCTCTGGCCGAACGGTGCGCGCGACGTATCGCAACGGCAGCGATGCCGCGATGATGATCAGCGCCGGTCAGCATGCCAATGAGACGACGGGTGTTGTCGGGGCGTTGCGCGCAGCCAACCGGCTTGCGGCGCGTGAAGGCGCGCATTTCACGATCTCCCCGCAGGAAAACCCGGACGGATACGAGATACACAAGCGGCTCTGTGCACTTCAGCCGCACCACATGCATCACGCGGCGCGCTATACGGCGCTGGGTGATGATCTGGAATATCGCAGCGGCGAGGGGCTTTACGAAAAAGCCATTCGCGTCGAGGCGGAAAAGCGGACTGACGCGAAACTGCACGTCAACCTGCACGGTTACCCGTCGCATGAATGGACGCGTCCGCTCTCCGGCTATGTGCCGCGTTCCTTTGCCATGTGGACGCTGCCGAAGGGCTTTTTCCTGATCATCCGTCACCATGCCTCCTGGGAAAAGGAAGCAGAAGAACTGATCGACCGCGTGACGAAACATCTGGCCGCGATTGATGGTCTGGTTGCTTACAATAATGCCCAGATCAAGCTTTTCGAGCAGCATGCAGGCGAGACGGGCTTCCGCATCATCAACGGCTTCCCGTGCCTTGTCGGCGTCGATGATCGCCATACGGTACCGCTGACGCTCATCACCGAATATCCGGATGAGACGATCTATGGCAGCGCTTTTGTCAAAGGCCACACCGCGCAAATGGAAACGGTGCTGGCGTGTTACGATGCTTTGCAAGCCTTGTTGCCATCCACGCCGGTTGCTTGATCCTCCGGGCCGAAGAGCAAGTTTTATAAAGAAAAAGCGCCGTTTAGCGGCGCTTTTTCATTTTTCACATTTGCTGGTAACGATCAGCCGCTGATGAGCTTCACTTCCATGAAGTCCTCAAGACCCCACTTACCGCCTTCGCGACCATTGCCCGACTGCTTGTATCCGCCGAACGGGCTGCCCGGAGCGCGGGACGTGCCGTTGATCTGGATCATGCCAGCGCGAAGCTTGCGCGCAACGCGCTTGGCACGTTCCGGGCTGCCGGTCTGGATATAGGCGGCAAGGCCGTAAGGCGTGTCATTGGCGATGGCGATCGCTTCTTCTTCCGTTTCAAACGGGATCATGGCCAGCACCGGTCCGAAGATTTCTTCGCGCGCGATGGTCATGTCGTTGTTCACGTCGGCGAAGACAGTCGGCTTGACGAAGTCGCCTTCCGTGAAGCCATCCGGACGGCCCGTGCCGCCAGCAACAAGGCGTGCGCCTTCGTCGATGCCCTTCTGGATGAGCTTCTGGACCTTTTCGAACTGGATCGACGAGGAAAGCGGTCCGATATGATCGCCTTCTTCCGCAGGATCACCGACCTTGGTGCCTTCGGTTACCTTTTTGGCAAACTCGACGGCCTTGTCATAGACCGAGCGCTCAACCAGCATGCGTGTCGGCGCATTGCAGGACTGACCGGTGTTCTCGAAGCAATGGGCGAGGCTGCGTTCGATGGTCTTTTCCAGATCGCTATCGGCAAAGACGATGTTTGGCGATTTGCCGCCGAGTTCCAGCGAAACGCGCTTGACGGTTGCCGCTGCGGCGCGAGAAACCGCCGTGCCTGCACGCGTCGAGCCGGTGAAGGACATCATGTCCACATCCGGATGCTGCGACAGGGCTTCGCCGACCACCGGGCCTTCGCCATTGACGAGGTTGAACACGCCCTTTGGCAGACCAGCTGCATCGACAAATTCGGCGAACAGCATGGCCGACATCGGCGCGATTTCGGACGGCTTGAGCACGACCGTGCAGCCGACCGCAATCGCGGGAATGACCTTCAGCGCGATCTGGTTCATTGGCCAGTTCCACGGGGTGATCAGCCCGCAAACGCCGATAGGTTCATGCACGATTGTCTGGTTTGGAAATTTCGGAGAAAGAATTTCTTCAAACTCGAAATTCTCGAAGGCTGCGACAAACGCCTTGATGTGCGACACGCCAACAGCAGCCTGGGATTCACGTGCAAGCGTAATCGGCGCACCCATTTCGTGCGAAATGGCCTTGGCCATTTCATCCATGCGAGAATCATAGATTTCGGCGATACGGCGGATATAGGCGATACGCTCTTTCGCAGGCGTTTCGGCCCAAGCGGGGAAAGCCTTGCGCGCAGCCGCAACCGCGAGATCGATATCGGCAGCCGAACCGCCGGAGATCACCGCATAGGGCTTTTCATTGGCCGGATTGACGACTTCGATGCTCTTGGCATCGATTGGAGCGCGCCAGGCGCCGTCGATGTAAAAATCCGTTTTCTGAACCAGGTTCTTCTGAAGCATGGCGCATTCCTCCGTCGGTTTTGAATTCCCATATGTTGTCTGGCAAGCTGGTCGATAACGAACCTGTTTGCATTTGCGGGCAACCTTAATGCCCGGATATGGCAGCGTCAAAACAGAAGGACGGATGGAATCATCAATTTTTCTTATTCATTATCGTAGGCTTCGACATCAATGCCGAGCGACACAAGGCCTTCCTCGATATAATCGCCCAGAAGCGGTGTTCCGATCAGGTATTTTGCCTCGCGCCCATTATGACGGTCGCTTGCCGTAGACAGGGCCTCGTCCCATTCCTCGGGCGAAAAATCGCCGCGTCCAACCCACATCAAGGCCAGCAATTCGATGCGTTGGTCTTCATTCAGGGAACGAATAGCGGCGAAAAGCTCTTTCCGGGTCGGGTTGTCGAGTGAAGCATCGAGAATATCGACGTCTCTGTCGTCGCCGGGATTGGAACCGGAGTCTTCGTCCACCGCAGGCACCTGCACATCGTATTCGCGCGCCTTCGCAATGATGAATTCCAGATTGTCCAGATTGTTCGTCAGCTCGACCATCGAATACCTCCGTTACCGGTTTTCTCAGCGTCCTTCTGATTATAGGGCGTCCGCTTCGCGCAGGCGATAGCCAACGCCGGTTTCGGTGAGAATATATTGCGGCTGGTCGGGCAGGGCTTCGATCTTCTGGCGAAGCTGACGTACATAAATGCGCAAATATTGCACATCTGCCGCCGGGCCCCAGACCTGATTGAGAATATATTGATGGGTCAGAACCTTGCCCGCATGCTGCACCAGTAGGCGGAGAATGTCATATTCCTTGGGCGACAGCTTGATGTCGTTGCCCTCGACCTTGACGATGCGCCGCACCAGATCAACGGAAAGACCGCCGCTCTGGAAAATCGGCTTTTCGCCCTGCTGTTGCAGCTTGTGACGAAGCGCGACGCGGATGCGCGCGGCAAGTTCGCGCATGCCGAAGGGCTTGGTTACATAATCATCGGCGCCGAGTTCCAGCGCCTTGACGATGCCGACCTCGTCGGTGCGGCTTGAAAGAATGAGGATGGGCAGGTTGCGCCCTTCGTGCCGCCATTGCAGCAGGAGCCGATGGCCGTCCATGTCCGGCAAACCAAGGTCGAGAAGCACAAGATCGGGGCTTTCAGCCTCGATCTTCTCTATCGCCTCAGTGGCATTGGCGGCCTCAACGGTCGTGTAACCTTCGGTGGTCAACCCGACCCGAAGGAGTTTGCGGATCGGGGGTTCGTCATCGACGATCAGCACTTTGACGCTTTGCGTGTTCATTGCGTTGTTTCCGTTTCAGCGTCGCCGGATGGAAGCGGCAGTGAGATGACGAAGACTGCGCCAGACCGATTGAGGTCATGGTCGCTGCGATTGCGAGCGGCGATAGTGCCGCCCATTGCTTCGACAAAACCGCGCGCGATGGACAGGCCAAGGCCCGTGCCTGCTTGAACGTGATCGCCCTTGCGAACGCGATAGAAGCTGTCGAAAATCCGTTCCCGGTCATCGGCGGGAATGCCCGGCCCCTGATCGGCAATTTCCAGAATAAGCCGCGTTCCGCTGATATGTGCTTCAATAGCAATTTCAGAGGCTTCCGGCGCGTACTTCGCGGCATTGTCGAGAAGATTGAACAGAACCTGTTCAAACAGAACTGCATCCAGCCGCAGCATCGGCAGATCGGTGGGCACTGATACGCGGACCGCATGACGCGCGAGAATTTTTGCGGCCCGGTGCAAGGCGGCGCCGACGATATCACCGATATAATGCGGAGAGAGGTTCGGCTCCATAGCCCCCGCTTCAATACGGGTCATGTCGAGAAGATTGGCGATGAAGCGGTTGAGGCGCTCCGACTGATCCACGATGGTCTGATAAAGATCGGCCTGATCTTCAGCGGGCAAAGAGCCGTGATATTCGCGCAATGTGGTGGCGGCACCCATGATGGCCGCGAGCGGGGTTTTAAGGTCGTGCGAGATCGAGGTGAGAAGTGCGGAGCGCAACTTGTCGGTTTCGGCGGCAAGCCTTGCGCGCTCGACGTCTTCCACCAGTTGCACGCGCTCGATGGCGATGGCGGCCTGATCGGCCAGCGCTTCGAACAGTCTTTGCTGTTCGGGCGTGAGGATCGGTCCCTGACGGTCATTGTCGAGACCGATGACACCGACCGAAGTTCGCGCCGTGCGCAGCGGCAGGTAAAGACGGCGTGCGCCGGGCAGCGTATCGGCACCACGTCCAGCGGGCAAATTGTGCTCCCAAGCCCAATGGGCAGCGGCGATATCGGCATCGTCGAGTGTGTCATCCGGTGGATATCCGGCGCGCACCGCGATGCTCTCACGCTCCGGCAGCAGGATGACCGCACGCACCTTCAGCATGGAAGCGATCTGGAAGGCAGTAGCCCAAAGCACATCGTCCAGCGAGCCGGTGCCTGCGAGTTTCTTGCTGAAAAGATAGAGATCCTCGGTCATGCGCGCGCGCTGCCGTGCCGATGCCGCCTGACGCTGCACGCGGCTTGCCAGATTGCTGGCTACAAAGCTGACGAGGAGGAAGAAGACGAGGGCCACCACGCTTTCCGGGTCCGCAATGGACAGCGTGTAAAGCGGTGGCAGAAAGAAGAAATTATAGGCGAAGGCGCTGATGATGGAAACGAACAGCGCTGGCCACAGACCAAGCGTAACCGCAACGCCGAGAACGCCGACGACGAAGACCAGCGCTATGCTGCGAACATCAAGAAACTGGTCGAGCAGCAGCCCGACGCCATTCGCGGCTGCGACGACTGCCGTGCCGATTGCATAGGGTAGAATTTGCAGGCTTGCCGATGGGGCGGCGGTCTTGACCTTGCGGGCGGTGCTGGCCGCTTCCTGGTCGATACCCGCCGTGATGTGCACATCTATAGCGCCCGCCCGGCGGATCAGTTCGTGCCCGACCGAGCCTTCGACAATTTCGCGCCAGCGTGGCTTGGCTGATTTGCCGGCGACCACCTGCGTGAAATTATGCGTGCTGGCATAGCGGATAATGTCTTCCGCAACCGACTGGCCGGGAATGATGATCGGCTCGCCGCCAAGCTGCTCTGCAAGGCGCATGCTTGCAGACAGCCGGTCTTTTTCGTCCTCCGACATATTGGCAGAGCGCGGCGTTTCAATGTGAATGACCGCCCAGGGCGCGCGCAGCCGATCGGCCAGACGGCGCGCATAGCGCACCAGCGATGCGCTGCGTGGCCGTTCATCAACGGCAACGAGAATACGGTCGCCCGCTGCCCACGGACCTTCGATGGCGTGGGCGCGCATATGGGTGAGAAGCTGTTCGTCTACCCGCTGCGCAGTGCGCCGCAGCGCCAGTTCGCGGAGCGCCGTCAGATTGCCGGGCGAGAAATAGTTGCGGATTGCACGCTTGGCCGTCTTGGGAAGATAGACCTTGCCGTCATTGAGCCGCTTGATGAGATCGCTGGGCGTGAGGTCGATCAGCTCGATATCGTCGGCGCGGTCGATGATACTGTCCGGCACGGTCTCGCGAACGCGAATGCGCGTGATCTGCGCCACCACATCATTCAGGCTTTCGACATGCTGGATATTCAGCGTGGTGTAGACGTCTATCCCCTGCGCGAGGATTTCCTCGACATCCTGATAACGCTTGGGGTGACGGCTGCCCGGCGCATTGCTGTGGGCGAGTTCATCCACCAGAACCAGCTGCGGACGGCGTGCCAGCACGGCGTCGATGTCCATCTCTTCCAGTTCGTGGCCATGATAGGCAACAAGAGCGCGGGGGATGACTTCCAGCCCGTCAACCAAGGCTTCAGTGTCGCGACGGCCATGGGTTTCGACCACGCCGATAACCATATCGACGCCATCGGCTTTGCGCGCCCTGCCGGACATCAGCATTTCATAGGTCTTGCCGACACCGGGCGCTGCGCCCAGAAATATCTTGAGGCGGCCACGCGTTTCGCGCTCCGCCTGTTCGAGCAGGGCATCGGGAGAGGGCCGTGTGTTGTCAGCGCGTATGTCGTCCGACATCAATGATAATGCTCCTGCGAAGCGGGCGGCATCGTTTGCGCCGCCCGTATTCTACTTTATTTAGCTGCGGTTCTGTCCAGAACAAGATTGAGTTTCAGGACGTTGACCACAGGTTCACCGAGAAAGCCAAGCTCGCGGTCTTCCACTTGCTGCTCGACAATGCCGCGTAGGGCGGCTTCGCTGATGCCCCGCGCCTTGGCGACACGGGGTATCTGATAAAGGGCTGCTTCCGGCGAAATATGCGGGTCGAGACCGCTGGCCGAGGTGGTCACGAGGTCGATAGGGATCGCGGTGTCAGGCGTTGTCTGTTTCAAGGTTTCCGCCTCGCCCTTGATCCGCTCGATCAAAGCGGGATTGGTGGGGCCGAGATTGGAGCCGCCGGAGCTCGATGCATCGTAACCATCCTTGCCTGCGGCGGATGGACGACCGTGGAAATAACGCTCACCGGCAAAATTCTGGCCGATCAGTTCAGAACCGATGACCGTTCCGTCCTTCTCGATCAGGCTGCCATTGGCCTGCTGTGGAAAGATTGCCTGGGCAATGCCGGTCATACCGAGCGGATAGATGAACCCGGTGATGACGGTAAGCGCGACGATCATGACCAATGCGGGACGAAGTTGTTTCAACATGGGTGAAAATCCTTATGCGAGGCCAAGGGCAACGATGGCCATATCGATGGCCTTGATGCCGATGAACGGAACGATGACGCCACCGAGGCCGTAGATGAGCAGGTTACGCGAGAGCAGGGCACCCGCGCCGACAGCCTTGTATTTCACCCCTTTCAGCGAAAGCGGGATCAGCGCCACGATGATGAGCGCGTTGAAGATGATGGCCGAGAGAATGGCGCTTTGCGGCGTGGCAAGGTTCATGATGTTGAGCGCGCCGAGCTGCGGGTAGAACGCCAGAAACATGGCCGGAATGATCGCGAAATATTTCGCGATATCGTTGGCGATGGAGAAGGTCGTCAGCGCGCCGCGCGTCATCAGAAGCTGCTTGCCGATTTCAACGATCTCGATGAGTTTCGTCGGATCGCTGTCGAGATCGACCATATTGCCTGCCTCGCGGGCCGCCACGGTGCCGGTATTCATGGCGACACCCACATCGGCCTGTGCAAGCGCTGGTGCATCATTGGTGCCGTCGCCGCACATGGCGACGAGTTTGCCCTTGGCCTGTTCTTCGCGGATCAGCGCCAGCTTGTTCTCCGGTGTTGCCTGCGCCAGAAAATCATCCACGCCTGCTTCAGCCGCAATTGCCGCTGCCGTCATGGGGTTGTCGCCGGTGATCATCACCGTGCGGATGCCCATGCGCCGCAATTCGGAAAAACGCTCGCGAATACCGCCCTTGACGATATCCTTGAGATGGATGACACCAAGCAGCCTGCCATCCTTGACCACGGCCAGCGGCGTGCCGCCGGATTTTGCAATCGTATCGGCAATGGCTTGCAGTTCGTGAGTGACTTTTTCTTCGGTCGCACGGTTCTGGCCCACATGTTTCAGCACGGCATCCACAGCGCCCTTGCGAATGGACGAGCCGTCGATATCGACACCGCTCATGCGGCTCTGTGCGGTAAAGGGCACGAAAGTCGCATGCAGGTTCTGCATATCGCGACCGCGAATGGCATATTTTTCCTTGGCCAGAACCACGATGGAACGACCTTCCGGCGTTTCATCGGCAAGCGAGGCCAGTTGTGCGGCGTCGGCCAGTTCCTGTTCGCTGATGCCTGTCACCGGCATGAAGGCGGTTGCCTGACGATTGCCGAGCGTGATCGTGCCCGTTTTGTCGAGAAGCAAAGTGTCGACATCACCTGCTGCTTCCACCGCCCGACCCGACATGGCCAGCACATTGAAGCGCACCAGACGGTCCATGCCTGCAATGCCGATGGCTGACAGCAGAGCGCCGATGGTGGTCGGGATCAGCGTTACGAACAAGGCGACAAGCACGATGACCGGGATATAGCCGCCCGCATAGGTCGCGAAGCTTGGAATCGTCACCACGGCCAGAACGAAGATCAGCGTCATGCCTGCCAGCAGGATGTTGAGCGCGATCTCATTCGGGGTTTTCTGGCGCTCGGCGCCCTCCACGAGGCTGATCATCTTGTCGATGAAAGTCGAGCCTTGAGCCGCCGTGATGCGCACCCTGATCCAGTCGGACAGGACTTGTGTGCCGCCGGTGACGGCGGAACGGTCGCCACCGGATTCGCGGATGACAGGTGCGGATTCGCCGGTGATGGCGGCTTCATTGACCGAAGCCACACCCTCGATCACCTCGCCATCGGACGGGATGATGTCGCCCGCTTCGACGAGAACGATATCGCCGACCTTGAGGCTTGTTCCAGCGACGGTTTTGTAATCGGTCTTGCTATCGCCGTTCAGAAGCTTGGCCTGTGTTTCGCTGCGCGTGCGGCGCAGCGATTCCGCCTGTGCCTTGCCGCGCCCTTCGGCAACCGCTTCGGCAAAATTGGCGAACAGCACTGTGAACCAGAGCCACAGCACGATCTGCGACGAAAAGCCGACACTGGCCCCACCGGTCGCGATGTCTTTTGCAAGCAGCACCGTGGTGAGGGCGGAAACGACGGCCACAACGAACATGACCGGGTTTCGGGCGAGGCTTTTCGGGTTCAGTTTGCGGAAGGCATCGCCAACCGCCGGGATAAGGATGCGGGCATCAAGAATGCTCGCGGATTTGGACTGGCTCATAACGAGGCTCCAGTAGATGTTTTGCGAAGCGGACGCTCAGATCAGCCGGATGGCGAGAAACAGGATGAGCATCACGGCAAGGATCGACAGAATGCAACTCGACGGTTTCAGCATCAGAAGGTCTTTCCCTGGACCAAGGCGAGGTGTTCGGCGATCGGTCCCAGCGCCAGCGCAGGGAAGAAGATCAGCCCGCCGACAACCAGAATGACGCCGATCAGCAAGCCCACGAACAAAGGACCATGGGTCGGGAAGGTGCCTGCCGATTGCGGTGCGATCTTCTTGGCGACCAGCGATCCGGCAATGGCCATGGCGGGAACGATGACGAGGAAGCGCCCCATCAGCATGGCAAGGCCGATGGTGATGTTGTACCAGGGCGTGTTGCCGGAGAGTCCGCCGAATGCGGAGCCGTTATTGGCGGTGCCCGACGTATAGGCGTAGAGGATTTCCGAAAAGCCGTGCGGTCCCTGATTGGCAATGGAACTCAAGCCTGCCGGAATGACGGAGGCGATTGCCGTGAAGCCGAGGATCGACAGCGGCAGGCACAGCACGGCCAGCATCGCCATCTTGACTTCCTTGGCCTCAATCTTCTTGCCCAGATATTCAGGCGTGCGACCAACCATCAGGCCAGCAACGAAAATCGCCACGATGACGAACAGGATGATGCCGTAAAAACCTGCACCGACACCGCCGATGATGATTTCGCCGAGCATCATGTTGATCATCGGGATCATACCGCCGAGCGCCATCATGCTGTCATGCATGGCAATGACCGCGCCGCAGGATGCAGCAGTCGTGACCACCGCGAACAGAGAGGACATGGCGATGCCGAAACGTACTTCCTTGCCTTCCATATTCGCGCCGTCGATGCCGAGCGCGTGGATCAGCGGATTGCCCGCAGCTTCTGCCCAATAGCAGATGGCCACGCCTGCAACGAACAGCACGCCCATGGCCGCAAAGATCGCCCAGCCTTGTTTTTCATTACCAACCATACGGCCAAAGACATTGGTCAGCGATGCGCCGATAGCGAATATCGCAACCATCTGGATCATGTTGGAGATGGCGTCGGGGTTTTCAAACGGATGCGCGGAATTGGCGTTGAAGAAGCCGCCGCCATTGGTGCCGAGCATCTTGATTGCCAGCTGCGAGGCAACCGGCCCAAGCGCAATGACCTGCCGCGCGCCTTCCAGCGTCGTGGCCTGCGCATAAGCGCCGAGCGTTTGCGGCACACCGAGTGCGACGAAGGCAAGCGTCATCACGATGCAGATTGGCAGCAGGATATAGAGCGTGCAGCGCGTGAGATCGACCCAGAAATTACCAAGCGTTTTCATTGATTTGCGCGAGAAAGCTCTGATAAGCGCTATCGCGATTGCCACGCCCGTCGCAGCCGAGACGAAGTTCTGCACCGTCAGTCCGGCCATCTGGGTCAGATAGGACATGGTGCTTTCGCCGCCGTAATTCTGCCAGTTGGTATTGGTCACGAAACTGGTGGCAGTGTTGAAGGCGAGGTCGGCGGGCACGTTGCTCATGCCCATGGGGTTGAAGGGCAGCGCGCCCTGAAACCGCTGCATCGCATAAAGCAGAAGAAACCCGGCCAGATTGAACAGCAGCATGGCGGCAGTGTAGCTCGTCCAGTGCTGTTCCTCGCGCTCGCCAGTGCCCGCAAGACGATATAGCCCGCGTTCGACAGGCACGAAAACCCGCGAAAGGAATGTCCGGTCGCCGTTGAAGACACGCGTTATATAGCCGCCAAGCGGCTTTACGAGCAGAATGATGATCCCGCAAAAGACGAGGATCTGTATCCATCCATTGATTGTCATGGTTTTTCCCAAGCCCCTACAGGGCCGCTATTCGCTGGCCGGTCAGAACCGCTCCGGTCGAATGAGCGCATAAAGAAGATAGATCGCGATGAAGATGGCGACCAAAGCGCCAGCGATATATTCGATCAGCATGTTACGTCCTCAAAGCTTTTCGCAGACGCGCAGATAGCCGAAGAGCAGAACGAAGAAGCCGATGCCGATTGCCAGGACGGCGATGTCCATAATGTCGTCCCCTTGCGGGGCTCCCTGTTGTGAAGGCTTTTGCCATGCAGGGATTATGTGACCTTACGGCATAGGGTTTCGAGACAGGGAAACCAGCCGGGATATAAAAATCTCATATAGAAAACGGGACAGAATGCCACGGGTTCGCTGGCTGAAACTTGGTCGAAAATTTTATTAAATCAGTTGGTTGCAGGTATTTATAGAAGGTATCTGGCAAGTCAGATTGAAGCGACTGCCCGGCCTGCCGCCCGCCCGGAGAATATACAGCCGCCAAGAAATGTGCCTTCCAGCGCATTATAGCCGTGATACCCGCCGCCGCCGAATCCGGCAGCTTCGCCTGCCGCATAAAGGCCGGGAACCGGTTCGCCGTCCTCGCCCAGAACTGCCGATTGGAGATTGGTGTGCAGACCGCCCAGCGTCTTGCGGGTCAGAATATGCAGCTTGACGGCAATCAGCGGGCCGTTGGCCGGATCCAGCAGCGCATGAAGCGGTACGGCGCGCGTCAGCCGGTCACCGATATAGGCGCGCGCATTATGGATCGCCATGATCTGCGCGTCCTTCGTGTAACGATTGACCACTTCATGGTCCCGCGCTTCGATCTGGTCGCGAATGCGTCGCACATCGAGCAGTTTCTCACCGCTCAAATTGTTCATGCCTGCGACCAGTTCTTCAATCGTCTTGGCGGTGATGAAATCGGCACCGTTATCGATGAAGGCTTTGACGGGCGGCGGCGGGGCTTTGCCGAGACGACTTTTCAGCAGCAGTTTCCAGCTTTTGCCGGTCAGGTCCGGATTTTGCTCGGAGCCGGACAGTGAAAACTCCTTGCGGATGATCTTCTCGGTCAGAATGAACCAGGAATAATCATAGCCGGTGGAGAGAATGTGCTTGAGTGTGCCGAGCGTGTCGAAACCGGGCAGATAGGGAGCCGGTAGACGGTTGCCGCGCGCATCGAACCACATGGAGGAAGGGCCGGGCAGAATGCGGATGCCATGATTGGGCCAGATCGGGTTCCAGTTGCGCAAACCTTCGGTGTAGTGCCACATGCGATCGGCATTGATGACGTGCCCGCCTGCGTTCACCGCCATATCGATGCCGCGCCCGTCCACATAGGCCGGTACGCCCAGCACCATGTCTTTCGGCGGATTGCCGAGTCTTTCGCGCGGCCATGCCCGGCGCACGCGTTCCGGATCGCCGCCGATGCCGCCGGACGTTACGATAACGTTGTCAGCGCCAAATGCGAATTCGCCGATAACCTCTCGGGAAGTTGGCTGCCCGCGTTCCGCCGTGGAGGGGGCCAGCACTTCACCGAAAACGCCGGTGATGCGTCCGTTCGCGCTGGTGATCTGACTGACACGATGACGGCACTTCAGGGTGACAAGGCCTTTTGTCATTGCATCCCGCAGCCGCTGTTCAAACGGGGCCACGACGCCCGGGCCCGTGCCCCATGTGACGTGAAAACGCGGCACCGAGTTGCCATGCCCGTGGGCGAGTGCGCCGCCGCGTTCGGCCCAGCCGACAACGGGAAACCAGCGCATGCCAAGACTGCGCAGCCATGGGCGCATTTCACCGGTTGCGAATTGCAGATAGGCTTCGGCCCATTTCCGGGGCCAGAGGTCTTCCGGGCGGTCAAATTGTGCTGAGCCAAACCAGTCTTGCGCGGCAAGATCGAAACTGTCCTTGATGCCAAGACGGCGTTGCTCGGGCGTGTCGATCATGAACAGGCCGCCCAGCGACCAGAACGCCTGACCGCCGATGGAGTTTTCGCCTTCCTGTTCCAGAAGGATGACTGTTTTGCCCGCGCTGGTCAGTTCGTTCGCTGCGGCCAAGCCAGCCAACCCCGCGCCGATGATGATCGCATCCGCGTCCGCCATTCGCACAATCTCCCCTCATTTTTGCGCGCATGGTGGCGGAAGCGGAGCCGTCTGGCAAGAACTCTGAAAGCGTCTCAACCAAAGAAATACGGCGTGACCCAATCGGCTATCAGCTTGATGGAAAGCCCGAACAGGGTGAGTTGTACGAGCAGGAAGAAAGGGCCGTCTGGAAGGAGCCGCGTCAGTTTCGCACCTGCAAAAGTGCCGATCACTGCGGAAGGGATCAGCCAGAGTCCCATCGATAGATCGAGATTGGAAAACTGCTGCAACTGCCAGTATGGCACCAGCTTCACGGCATTGACGATGGCAAAAAGGATGGTTGATGTGCCGGCGAAGACCAGCTTTTCCAGATGCTGCGGCAGGACATACATCTGAAACGGCGGCGCGCCGGAATGCGACACGAAGCTGGTAAGGCCGGTGAGAATCCCCCAGAAGACACCGCCCGGAACATCAGCCTTGCGGGCCTTTCGGCGATAGCGTGCGCCGATCCAGGCGTTCAGGCAGAACAGGATGCCGACCAACCCCACCAGCATGCCGATGAAGGTGCTGGAGAGATGCGAGCTGAACAGCCAGCCAATACCGACGCCGACAATGGCTGCGGGCGTGAGAATGGCGAGATTGCGCGCTGAATAATGGTGTCGGTAGAGGTAAAGCCCGAACATGTCGCTGATGACATAGATCGGCAGCAGCAAGGCGGCGGCTGTGACCGGCGAGATGACGAGCGCCATCAGCGGAACGGCGAGCGTGCCGACCGATGGCAGGCCGCCTTTCGACATGCCAACCAGAAATGCCGCCGTGATAGCGACTGCCAGATACAGGGGGGTATGTTCGATCATGCGTCAGCCGCTGTCAGGGATTGGCTCCGGGGCAGAACGACCCGGAGCATTATGGAAGTCGAAGTTTTTGGCTGGAAATCAGGCGTGCGCCCATTCCCAATAGAGACTGCGGGCGTGCCTGGTAACGGCTCCGTATTCCAACTTGCGATCATCAAAGCCAATGATCGGCACAACCTTGCTCATATTGCCGGTTGAGAAAATCTCGTCGGCCTGACGGAAATCCTCGATTTTGAGCGTCGTCTCATGCACCGTCACGCCAGCAGCGCGTAACAACATGATGACGCGCTGGCGCGTGATGCCGTTGAGGAAGGTGCCATTTGGTACCGGCGTGAGGACTTCGCGGCCGCGAACCATGAAGATGTTGGAGGTCGCCGTTTCCGCAACATTGCCCAGCACATCGGTCACGATTGCATTGTGAAAGCCCTTGGCCTTGGCTTCGAGCAGCATGCGTCCATTGTTCGGATAGAGGCAGGCTGCCTTGGCGTTGACCGGCATCACTTCCAGAAAGGGACGACGGAACGAGGTCGTGGTGATGGTGAAGCCTTTAGGCTCGACCATCGGAATGGCTTCGAGGCACAAGGCGAAATCGGTGGAGGAAGCAAGCGGCGCGACCGTGCTGCTGTCGCCTTCTTCGGCCCAGTACATGGGACGGATATAGACATCCGTGCCGGGGGCGAACTTCTTCAGGCCTTCCAGCGCCAGTGCCTCAATGTCATTGGCCGAAAGCGTCGGCTCAAGGCCGAGTGCACGGGCGGAATCATTGGCGCGTGCCGAATGACGGTCGAGGTCCGGCGTGACGCCTTCGAACAGGCGTGCGCCGTCGAACACAGCAGAACCGAGCCAGGTTGCATGCGAGGCCGCGCCCAGAATGCGCACGTCGCCTTCGCGCCACTCGCCCTTGTAATAGGTCCACATTGCCTTCGAGGCGTGCTTGTCGGTCATTTTCCACGTCCTTAATTCGTGAGTCTTTCGACTGTAATCCATGGCACCGGCGAGCGTGGATACGCTGTGACTGCTGCTGATCTGTCGGGGAAGGGCGCAGTAGGCCGGTGAATTGTGATATCGTAGGATTGCTTTTTGAAGGAAACAAGCCAGAAGCGACGACAAGAACAGTTTTTGTCGAGTGAATGCCGTGAAATTGAAAAGCCAGCCGAAGAGGCTGGCTTCTAATGCGGTTTTGGCCGAAAGGTTTAGAACATCGTGTTGTTGTTCTTGGACGTTTCGGGAACAGCCTGGATAACATCCCAGTGCTCGACGATCTTGCCGTTATCAACACGGAAAATATCGACGATGGCGCGGCCGCGGTCTGCTTCATTCATTTTCGATTGAAGATGAATGAAGACCAGATCACCATCCGTGGCACTACGCACAATGCGTGCGGTCGCCTTCGGGTTGTCCTTGAAGCGCTGGGTGAAGAACTTCACGAAAGGCGCTTTGCCGTCCGGTACACCCGGATTGTGCTGGATGTAGTTCTCGGCCAGCACTTCGGAGTATTTTTCCACTTCATGCTTGTTGAAGACACCATCGTAAAATTCCAGCACGATTTTGCGGTTGGCTTCTTCCTTGGCGATGTCGCGTGTTTCTTGCGCAAGCGACGGTGCCGACACGGAAACCGCGCCGATAAGAGTGGCGATGAAAGCGGCATGCATGGAGTGTTTCAACACAGAAAGCCTCGTTCATTTGTTGGGAGGGGGCAGTTCACTTTTGCGCCAGAGACTGATGAAGCTTTTGACCGCCTCATTGACCAGTTCCTGATTACGCTCTTCGTCCGGCGCGGCAGTTCCAAGAAGCAGGCGGGGAAAGAGAAATCCGCTGATGCTGCCTAGAAACAGCATCGCCTGCACTTCAGGGTTCGCGACCTGGAATTCACCGGTTTTCGTCTTCGCTTCAAGATAAGCGGTTAGACTGCTCAGGACCTGACCGGTCCTGTCCGATCTCAGGCTGGTGCCGATTTCGGGAATTTCTTCCACGGCCTGAAGCATGGCGCGCAACAGCTTCGCCATTTCCAGGTCCAGAAAATTATCCGCCACGATCCGTCCGATCACAGGCAGGAGGATTTCAGGTTTCGCTCCCCAAGGAGCATTATCGAGACGGGCGTGGATTTTATTGCGGATGTCGTCAAAGGCGGTTTTCAGCAAAACCTGCTTGCTGCCAAAGCGATTATAAAGCGTCTGGCGCGTCAGACCAGCTTCGGCAGCGATCAACTCAAGGCTGACCGCAGAGCCGTGCTCCGACAGCATTTTTCTTGTCGCATCAAGCACCGTTTCGGTGCTCACATTCATTTTCTTGTCCACGCTTTTCAGTCCCTCCCCAATGCCCTCTGTTAGCCAAGAGTCTGACATTACAGAAGATTAATTTTACTTTACTGTAAAGTAAAATATTTTGAAAGCTAATATTTGACTCTCGCCCTGTTTGATCCGTTCGCGTGTCCCGCTGCGGAAACTCATGGCCCGACCCGATGAAAGGCTAGCATATGAAACTTAGGAAACGAGGTATACTAGTTCTTGTATTGGGGCTGGTGCTGATTGCAGCTTTTTTTGCATGGCGTGGCACGCAAAAAACATCCGCTGAGACGACGGCGTCGATTGCTCCCGTTCAGGCCAATGCCGCAGTGGTGGAAGCTGCGGCGGTGCAAACGCGCGATCTGGACAGCATCATCTCGGCAGTTGGCAGTTTGCGCGCGAAGGAATCGGTAACGCTGGCCTCGGAAATCAGCGGTCGGGTGGACAAGATTCTGTTTCAGGAAGGCCAGCGCGTTGAGGCTGGCAGCGTTCTGTTTCAGCTGGATACCTCCATTCTGGATGCTTCCGTTCAATCGGCCCGTGCGGCCAATGTTCTTGCCCGGTCGACTTTCGAACGCACCGAAGCCCTGTCGAAGCGCGGGATCAGCGCAACACAGGCTTTGGAAGAAGCGGAAGCGAACCTGCGTAATACGGAAGCGGCTCTGGCGCTTGCCGAAGCACAGCTCGCACAGACTTCTATCAAGGCGCCGTTTCACGGTGTTGTCGGTCTGCGTTCGGTCAGTGTGGGCGCTTATGTAACTGCGGGTACGACCAATCTTGCCAAGCTCGATCAGATCGATCCATTGGTGGCAGAGTTTTCCTTGCCGGAAGTCGCGCTGGCGAATATTTCGCCCGAGCAGCGGGTTTCGGTGATAGCCGACGCACTGCCAGACCAGCCGTTTCAGGGGCAGGTCTATGCCATCGAGCCTTCCGTCGATGAAACAGGCCGCTCTATTCGCATGCGCGCCTTGATCGCCAATCCCGATCTGAAATTGCGGCCGGGGCTTTTCGTGCGCGTCAATGTCACGACAGGCACCAAGGCAGATGCCCTGCTGGTGCCGGAAAGCGCCATTGTGCCAAGCGGTGAAACCCAGACTGTCTATCGCATCAATGCGGACGATACGGTCGAGGTGGTCACGGTCACGTTGGGGCAACGGCTTGACGGACTGGTCGAGATTGTCACTGGCCTCGATAAGGATGCGCGTGTCGTGACGGCCGGTCAGCAGAAGTTGCAAACAGGAACCAAAATCCGTGTTCAGGATGCAACTGGGGAGGGGTCGGTCTGATGTCCATATGGGAAATGTGTGTCCGCCGACCGGTCTTCGCTACGGTCCTTAGTCTTGTTCTGGTGCTGCTCGGCATCGTGTCCTATGAGCGGCTGAGCACCCGCGAATATCCCGATGTCGAAGAACCGACAGTTTCCGTTTCCACCACCTATTCCGGCGCTAATGCCGAAATTGTGGAAAGTCAGGTCACGCAGGTTCTTGAAACACAGCTCTCCGGTATTGCCGGCATTGATGTGGTGTCATCGACAAGCCGCGCTGAAACCAGCGCCATCACAGTGCGCTTTACACTTGGCACCGATCCTGAAGTGGCCGCTGCCGAAGTGCGCGACCGTGTGTCCCGCGCAAGACGGAATCTCCCCGATGAGATTGACGAGCCGATTGTCGCCAAGGTGGAAGCGGATGCGCAGCCCATCATGTATGTGGCTTTTACAAGCGACCGCCATTCCGGCCTTGAAATTACCGATGTTCTCAATCGAACTGTTGTTGACCGCATCCAGAATTTGCCCGGTGTCTCGGAAGCCCGCATTCTCGGCGCGCGCGAATATGCAATGCGTGTCTGGATCGATGCGCGCAAGCTGGCGGGTTACGGTCTGACGGTTCAGGATGTCGAAACGGCGCTTGAAAGCCAGAATGTCGAGGTACCTGCTGGGCGTATCGAAAGCAAGGATCGGGAGTTTACGCTTCTCGCCAATACGGCGCTGACGACGCCCGAAGAATTTGCCGACATCATCATCAATGTCGTGAACGGTTATCCGGTGCGCCTGCGTGATATAGGGCGAACCGAACTGGGTGCAGCCGACGAGCGGCAGGCAACCTTCAAGGAAGGCGAAACAGCCGTCTCGATTGGTGTGGTGAAACAGGCGACCGCCAATCCGCTTGAAGTTGCCAATGCCGTGCGCGCCGTGCTGCCGACCATTCAGGAAAGTTTGCCAACCGGAATGAAGGCGGATGTCACCTATGATACGTCGATCTTCATCGATCGCTCGATCGAGGCTGTGTTCCACACGATTGGCGAGGCGATTGTTCTCGTCATCATGGTGATTTTCTTCTTCCTGCGTTCGGTGCGCGCAAGCCTTATTCCCATCGTGACGATACCAGTTTCGCTGATCACAACGCTGGCAATCATGTTTGCTTTCGGCTTCAGTATCAACACACTGACGCTGCTCGCCATGGTGCTGGCCATTGGTCTGGTGGTGGACGATGCTATCGTCGTGCTGGAAAATGTGCACAGGCGCATTGAGGAGGGCGAAACCCCGGTGCAGGCAGCCATTGCCGGAACGGGAGAAATCGCCTTTGCCGTCATCGCGATGACGCTTACGCTGGCGGCTGTCTATGTGCCGATTGCATTCACCGAAGGCCGAACCGGGCAATTGTTCATCGAGTTTGCCCTGACGCTCGCTGGCGCGGTGCTGGTTTCCGGCTTCGTGGCGCTGACTTTGACGCCCATGATGTGTGGCAAGCTGTTGCGTCACAATGAAAATCAGGGTCGGATATCACGCGCTCTGGAAGGATTTCTTGATCGTCTCAACGAGCACTACCGGCGCGTGCTGGGGCTCGCCATGCGCAACAAGCTGATTGTGTTGGCTGGCGCTGCGGCAACTGCGGTTCTGGCGGGGTTCCTTTATGTCAATCTGCCAAGTGAACTTGCTCCGGTTGAGGACCGTGGGGTCATTCGTATGGCAGGCACGTCTCCGGAAGGTTCAACGCTTCAATTTACGGAACGCTACGGCAAGACCGCTGAAGAAATCATGGCCAGCATTCCTGAGGTCAGCACGTATTTCTCGGTTTATGGCGCACAGCAGGTTACCGGTTTTGGTGCGTTCGGTCTGCTGAAAGACTGGGATGAGCGAGACCGCAGCCAGCAGGAAATCATTCGCTCCATTAGTCCGGAGATGAGCGCCATTCCGGGTATGCGCGCCTTCGGGTTCAATATGCCATCCCTGACGACGACGCGCGGCAGTGGAGCCGGGGCCAACAACCCGGTTCAGTTTGTGATCCAGTCTTCGTCCAGCTACGAGGACCTCAATAAGCTCGCAACCGCGTTTGTTGAGAAAATCAAGGAGAACCCCGGTCTGGTGAATGTTGAATCGAACCTCGATCTCAACAAACCACGCATGGAAATCAACATGAACCGCGAGAAGATCCGCGAGGCAGGTCTGCAGGTTTCGGATGTTGGCCATACGCTGGAAACGATGTTCGGCAGCCGTCAGGTTACGCGCATCGACCGGGATGGCGAACAATCGGATGTCCTTGTCCAGCTTGACGCCAGCGACCGCGCCACGCCGGATTCCATCAATATCGTCAACGTGCGGGGCTCGTCCGGGCAGCTTATCCCGCTGTCCAATCTCGTAACCGTCAAGGAAAGTGTTGAACCAGCCAATCTCTATCGTTTCAACCGGCTGCGCTCGGCGACGATCAGCGCTGGTCTGTCTCCCGATTATTCACTGGGCGAGGCGCTGACTTATCTGCAAAGCACGGCGAATGAGATGTTCCCAACCTATGCCCAGTATGATCTGGAAGGGGAATCTCGCGATTTCACCAGTTCCAATTCGAGCATTTTGTTCGTGTTCGGTCTGGCCATTCTGTTCATCTATCTGGTTCTCGCGGCGCAGTTTGAAAGCTTTGTCAGCCCGTTCATCATTCTGCTCACGGTTCCGCTCTCGATTGCTGGGGCCTTGCTCGCGCTGTGGTTTGCGGGGGCGAGCATGAATGTCTACAGCCAGATCGGTCTGGTCACGCTGGTCGGGCTTATCACCAAGCACGGCATTCTGATTGTCGAATTTGCCAATCATATGCGTGACCAGGGGCGCGACATCGCCGATGCGGTGATGGAAGCTGCGGTGATGCGTCTGCGCCCGATCCTCATGACGACAGGGGCTATGGTGCTTGGCGCCATTCCGCTTGCCGTTGCAACCGGTGCTGGCGCGCAAAGCCGTCAGGCTATCGGCTGGGTGATTGTCGGCGGCATGTCCTTCGGCACCTTGTTGACGCTCTTCGTGGTGCCGGTCGTCTACAGTCTTGTGGCGCGCAAGGCTGCCGCTCCGCAGGAGGAACATAAGGCCGTTCCAGCGAAGACTGTGCAGTCCTAAGCTGGAACTCAGGCAATATAGACCGCTGCGCCGCCCATCATACCGGCGCCCGCAGCGGTCAGCAGAAGCGTTTCGCCTTCTGCAAAAGGTCGCGATGCATTGGCGATCGAGAGCGACAGTGGAATGGTTGCGGCGGAGGAATTGCCGTAGGTCGCGATTGTCCGCACCGTTTTAGCCGGATTGATATCGAGATTATGCGCAACGGCATCGAACATGCGCGCATTGGCCTGATGCGGCACAAAACAGTCGATATGTGCGGCTTCGACGCCTGCCTTTTCCAGCGCATTTCTGGAGGTGGTCGTCATCAAATCGACCGCACGGGAAAACACGTCGCGACCATTTTGCATCGACATCAAAAATTGCTCCGGCGCACTGTCGGGCGAGAATGGCTGGTTGCTGCCGCCGGACGGGATTGAAATCAGGTCATAGCCGCTTCCGTCTGAAGACAGATCGGCAGATAGAACCCCTCGCTGTGGGTTCGTATCTGGCGCAAGCACGACTGCTCCTGCTGCATCGGCAAAGAGGACGGTGCTTGCGCGCTCAGCCGGGTTGATGCGGCGGCTTAGAATGTTGGCCGCAACCACAAGCACAGGGCGGTTATGTGTGCGGACAAAGCTGTCTGCGAGGGTAAGCGCATAGAGAAAGCCCGCGCAAGCGCCCGCCATGTCTATAGCGCCAGACCGGGCAAGTCCGAGCTTATGCGCCAGCAACGGCGCTGACGGCGGCAGCAGATGATCCGGCGTCGATGTTGCAAGCAAAGTCAGCGCGACGTCTTCGCGGGCAATGGCGGCATTATCGAGCGCCATATCTCCGGCCATGGCTGCAAGCCCGCTCAAAGTTTCGCCTTCACCTGCCCAATAGCGTGAGCGAATGCCCGTGCGTCGTTCGATCCAGCCCGGTTCCAGACCGAGCTGTTGTTCGATCTCACAGTTCTCGACGCAGCGTTCGGGGACCGCATGACCGAAACCGACCATGCGGGAGGAGCGGCAAAGGCTCATTGCGGTTGCCCCGTCACGATGGATGCCACTTCGTCAATCGCGTCGTAAATGTGGGCCAGTTCGGTGCTGGTCACGCAATAGGGCGGCATCAGATAAAGCACATTGCCAAGCGGGCGGATCAGCAAGTTGCGCTCACGAAACAGTTTCCGCATGTGCTGGCCGATTTCTGCGAGATAGCCGCCAGAGGGCACGACAACGTCAAGCGCTGCAATCGTTCCCGCCTGCCGGATATTCGTGAAGCGCCGGTCGCCTGCAAATCGTGTCAGATTGTGTTCGTGAAACTCCTCGATGGACCGAATGCGGCTGAGCACTGGTTCTTGTCGCCAGACTTCCAGATTGGCGACGGCGGCGGCGCAGGCAATGGGGTTGGCCGTGTAGGAGCTTGAGTGAAAGAAGGTCTTGCGGCGGTCGGTTGAAAGATGCGCATCGAAGATCGCCGAGGTGCAAAGCGTTGCGGCCAACGGCAGCGCTCCGCCGGTTAGTCCCTTGGATACGCACATAATATCCGGTGTGATGCGCGCCTGTTCGCAGGCAAACAAAGTTCCGGTTCGCCCCCAGCCGGTCATCACTTCATCGGCAATCAGCAGGCAGCCAAACCGCTCCGCGATCTCTTTGAGTGCTGTCAGCAGAGCCGGGCGATAGGTTTTCATGCCGCCCGCGCCGAGAATGAGCGGTTCGATCAGCAATGCCGCCACGCGGCCTGACCTGCAATGGTCCTCGAACATGTCGAGCGTGCGCTGTTCGTTGCCCTTTTCCGGAAAGGACAACCGGCCGACGCCAAACAGCAAAGGTTCGTAGGCGGCATTGAAAACGCCGCGCTCGCCGGTGGACATGGTGCCGATGGTATCGCCATGATAGCCGTGCTCCATCACCACGATACGGTCGCGCGTCTGGCAAGTATTGTAAAAATAGCCCAGTGCCATTTTCAGCGCGACTTCCACTGCCGTCGAACCGCTGTCCGAATAGAAGACGTGATGCAGGCCGGGCGGCGCGATTTCAATCAGCCCTTCGGCTAGTTGTTCGGCAGGCGCGTGGGAATATTCGGCAAAGATGATCTGATCGAAGCTCTCCGTCGCGCTGCGGATCACCTGCATGATTTCCGGGTGCCGATGGCCATGGGTGATGACCCACCAGGAGGAGATTGCATCGAGGATACGCTTGCCGCTTTCGTCGATCAGATAAGCGCCCTCCGTCGATACGATGCGTTGCATCTCCGGTTCCAGCGCGTGCTGGGTGAAGGGGTGCCAGACCGATTGTCGCTTCATGCCCACACCTCCGCGAAACTGCTTAGATCAAAGCTGTCCTCAAAGGCTTGTCGCAACGCGCTTCCTGCTGGGTCGGGCAGGAACGGCAGGCGACCAAGAATGCGCACGCCGCTCATTTTCGCGATGATGCGCTGGGTTTCTATATTCTCGTCACCGATGAAGGCGATGCCGCATAGGGGCGTGCGCCGATGCTTCAGCGCTTCGACGGACAGGAGCGTGTGATTGATCGTTCCGAGATTGGTGCGGGCGCAGAGAATGACCGGAATTTGCCACCGGGCGAATATATCGGCAAAAACCAGATCGTCCGAGAGCGGCACAAGCAAGCCGCCTGCGCCTTCTATGACCAGCGGGCCGTCCGTAGCGGGCACGGCGAATGCATCGGCGGCAATCGCCTTGCCGTCCAGCGCTGCCGACTGATGCGGCGAAAGCGGTGCAGAAAGCTTGTAGACTTCCGACAAGATGCGGCTTTGAGGCAGGCCGACAAGCCGGGCGACCGCCTGACTATCGGTTTCCTCGTCCAGACCGGATTGCACCGGCTTCCAGTAGTAGCCGTCGAGGGCGGCGGTGAGGGCGGCTGAAAAGACCGTCTTGCCGATGCCGGTATCCGTGCCGGAGACGACGAAGCGCGTTGTCATGGTCTGTCTTTTCCCATTGCAATAGAAAGCCGGTCGAACATTTGACGGACCTGGCTTTCACTGACATTAAGCGTGATGGATAGTCTGAGCCGTGCGGTTCCTTCCGGCACAGTCGGAGGGCGGATCGCCCGTATATCGAACCCCTCGGCGCGCATCGCTTCGGCAATACGCATGGCGCGAAAATTGTCACCGATCAGGATCGGCATGATATGCGAGCCGCTCGGCCTGAGGCCCAGAAGCGAAGTCGCGAGCGCCCCGGCAAGGCCGGTCAGGTCTCGCAATTGCTGGCGACGCTCTGGCTCGTCGGCAATCATGCGCAATGCCTCACGCACACCCGCCGCCATCAAGGGCGACGGCGCGGTCGAATAGATGAAGTTGCGGGCGCGGTTGACCAGATAGTCGCCAAGTATGGCGGGCAATTGCAGCAGCGCGCCGGACAAGCCCATCGCCTTGCCGCATGTGTGCAGCACCAGCACATTGTCGCGATTTTTGATATTTGCCGCCAGTCCACGTCCTTGCGGGCCATAAATGCCGGTGGCATGGGCTTCATCGATCACAAGAAATCCATCGTGACGGTTTGCCAGTTCGGCCAGTTCCGCGATGGGGGCGGTATCACCATCCATGGAATAGAGGCTTTCAACGGCAATCCACGGGTGTCCTTTGCCGCCCTTGCGCCGCCAGTCGCTGATGGCGGCGTCGAAAGCGCCGACATCATTGTGCTTTGCAAAAACGGTATCTGCCTTGCTGGATGCAATGCCCGCGTGAACGCTGGCATGGATCAGCGCGTCACAGACAATCAGGTCGCCGCGCTGTGGCAGGGTCGCAAACAGCGCCGTATTGGCCGCGAAACCACTGCCGAAATACAGCACTTTCTCTGCGTCGAAGAAGGCAGCAGCTTCGGCTTCAAGCGCTTCATGCTCGATATGGTTGCCACGCAACAGCCGCGATCCGCCCGCGCCAACCGGAACACGGCTGTCGAGCGCGGCAACGATAGCGGCCTTGAGGCGCGGTGAATTGGCGAGACCCAGATAGTCGTTTGACGTGAAGTCGATACCCTTCTGCGGGGAGAGGGCGCGCAAACGAGACTTCCGCTCAAGACCGTTCAGTGTCGTCTGATAACGGGCAAGGGACGGGTTGCTCAACGCAATTGCTCCAGGGTCATCGGCTTGAGGCCGAGCCGCCGGAAAAGCGCGCTGTCGTGATCTTCGCCGGGATTGTCGGCAGTCAGCAGCGTGTCGCCGACAAAGATCGAATTGGCTCCGGCAAAGAAGCAAAGCGCCTGCATTTCATCGCTCATATCGGTGCGCCCGGCGGAAAGCCGCACATAGGATGTCGGCATGAGAATCCGGGCCAGCGCGATGGTGCGTATAAAATCGAACGGGTCGATAGGCTCGGCATTGGCAAGGCGCGATCCGGGAATAGGGATCAGCATATTGATTGGCACGCTTTCGGGCGGTGTTGGCAAATTGGCCAGCGTGACCAACATCGAAATGCGGTCGTCTACGGTTTCGCCCATGCCGAGAATGCCACCTGCACAGACCTTGATTCCTGCATCGCGGACATTCGCCAGTGTTTCCAGCCGGTCTGCAAAAGTCCGGGTGGTGATGATCTCGGGATAAAACCGCTCCGACGTGTCGATGTTATGGTTGTAATAATCGAGTCCGGCGTCGGAAAGGCGTGACGATTGTTCGAGCGACAGCATGCCAAGCGTCATGCAGGTTTCCATGCCCATTGCCTTGACGCCCTCGACCATCGCGACAAGCATGTCCATGTCGCGGTCCTTGGGGCTGCGCCAGGCGGCCCCCATGCAATAGCGCGTAGCGCCGCCCTCCCGCGCCTTGCGCGCTTCGGACAGTACGCGCTCGACTTCCATCAGTTTGGAAGCCTTCAATCCGGTCGGATAATGCGCCGACTGGCTGCAATAGCCGCAATCCTCCGCACAGCCGCCCGTCTTGATCGAAAGCAGCCTGCTCATCTGAATGGCGTCGGGATCGAAATGCTGCCGGTGAATTTCCTGCGCGCGGAAGACGAGCTGAATGAATGGCAAATTATAGATAATTTTTGCAAGATTGAGCGACTCATTTTGTTGCTCGCTTGAATCGGCGTCCCGTTTTTCGCTAATTATCTCATTAATCTCAATCATATAGCTACCTATCCTATTTTTAATAGATATAATTCTTGAATTATCTATATTTTATGTGAGCGCAATCGCGCAAGTCGCTAATGATTGTAGGTGAAAGCAGCTGTGGGGATTTAGCGAAGATGGGACGGTTCGTGGGAAGGCGGGATCCCTACCCACGAGAGGCTTCCGAGGCATGAGGCCCAAAATTTCGATGTAAGGGAGAGAGGACGTGGGGGCTGTTCTGCGAACCGCCTAAACAGGCCGAAACTGAAAATCCCCGCGCATTGCCGCGCGGGGATCGAAGGAGAGTTACTTCACCCAGATAACGCGGCGCGTTTGCGGTTCCACGAGCGCTGGACGCTGATCGATATAGACATAGGAATATTTCGGCTGATCAGGAACTACCGCAAGCGGCACATCTTCCGGGATCACCATGCCCTCGGTCACATCGCCATCAATGGCAATGGGTTGCGTCGGGTTGTTTTCCACGAAGGTAACCACATCGTCGGGTACGACGGGGACGGGCGGGCCTGCATTGGGCGCTTCGTCATAATAGACCACCTGTCGGTTCTGCATCGAAACGATGACCGGTTCACCGTTCACATAGATATAGCCGAAGTCCGGATTGTCGGGGATAGGGCGCACGACAACAGCCTCCGGCACGACATAACCTTCACCGACATCGTCTTGAATGACGACCGGGTCAACGGGATGGGCGATAACATAATCACGTGCAGACTGGGGCACTTCGATGATGACGGCATCTTGCGCGGCGGCGAGGCCGGTGGTCGCAAGAAACGCTGCCGTTGTAAGAATAAGAGCCTTTTTCATGTCGTAGTCTCACTTTCTAGCTTGCCCCGCAGCGGTGAGTTAACCGGTGCACGCCCGGTCGGTTCCGCATCTGGCGCGCACATCATGCGACAGGCTGCAACATTCGTCCCGCCCCTGGACGGACAGGCGATGCAAAAGGCGAGCTATTCGAGTGGGATAAGCGTGTGACGCTTCCTCAACGGAAAAAGTGAGCGAAATCGCGTTTCTTTATCGTCGTTTGCGAAAAATAGTGGGCTTTGTTGTAGTAATCCGTCGCAGTTCGGATTACTCACACTCATTCCCCTCAAGACAGACAGTCACCCGTTTCGGGCGGCTTCGAGTATGGCGCATGACCTCCAAGAGCCAAGGCTACTTCTTCACGATCCTCGCGGTGACCATCTTTGCGGTGCAGGATGGCATTTCGAAATATCTTGGCACGCATTACTCGCCGATCTTCATCACGATGATCCGCTACTGGGTGTTTGCCGCATTCGTCATTCTGCTGGCCATACGCTCCGGTGGCATCGCCAAGGCGGCGTCCACGAAGCGCCCGTTTCTGCAGATCACCCGCGGCGTGATTCTGGCTGCGGAAATCGTCACCTTCATCTTCGGCCTCAGCCGCGCCGGAATGGCCATGGCGCAGTCTGTCTTTCAGGGCGCGCCTTTGCTGGTCACGATGCTATCTGTGCCATTTCTCGGCGAAAAAGTTGGCTGGCGTCGCTGGACGGCGATCATCGTCGGCCTGTGCGGCGTGCTTTTGATCATCAATCCGGTCAACGCCCATTTCGACGCCAATATTCTGTTCTCCGTCGCGGCGACCTTCATGTTCGCGATCTATGCAGTCGCGACGCGCGCGGTTAGCCGCGATGACGACGCCATGACCAGCTTCTTCTATACCGGGATCGGCGGTGTGGTGGTGCTCACGGCTGTGGGTGTCTTTTATCTCGTGCCCATCGCGCCGCACGACTGGTTCTGGATGGCGGCGCTCTGCGTTTGCGGCATTTCCAGCCATTATTGCCTCATCCGGGCTTATGACATTCTGGAAGCAGGCGAAGTACAGCCGCTGACCTATCTCCAATTGGTCATCGGCGCATTTATCGCAACGCTGGTTTTCCATGAAACCCTGACATGGAATGTCATCGCCGGTGCTTTCATCGTTGTCAGCGCTGGTCTCTTCTCCATGTTCCGGGAACGCAGCCTGTCGCTCAAACGCACGACAAGCTCCACAACGCCCTGAACCGGCGGCTCGGGACGTACACGAAGCGAACAAATAGGAGAGTAAGCGTGTCACGCTTGCTCTATCGCAAAAGCAAAAAATTCAGATTCCTCTGCTCGCGGCAGCGAAAGATAACGGGTTTCGTTGTATCAATCTCGTTATTTAGCGATTACTCAAACGCATTCTTTTAAGTCGATTTTCACCTGTTTCGGGCGGTTTCGAGTATCGCGTATGAGCCCCAAAAGCCAAGGCTACCTATTCAAGCTTGTCTCGGTGTCCATCTTTGGGGTGCAGAATGGTATCTCGAAATATCTGGGCACACATTACCCACCGATCCTCGTCGCGATGATCCGTTATTGGGTTTTCGCTGCATTCGTCATATTGCTAGCCAGGCGATCCGGGGGGATTGTTAAGGCAGCTTCCTCGAAGCGGCCCTTTCTTCAGCTTGCCCGCAGCATTATGCTGGCGATGGGAGTGGTCTTTGCCATTTTTGGCCTGAGCCGGGCGGGACTGGCCACGGCTCAATCGGTTTTTCAGGGCGTGCCTTTGCTGGTCACTGCGCTTTCCGTGCCTATCCTCGGCGAAAGGATTGATTGGCATCGCTGGTTGGCGATCATCATAGGCCTGTGCGGCGTGCTTTTGATCATCAATCCGGTCAACGCCCATTTTGATGCCAACATCCTGTTCGCCGTGGCTGCAACCTTCACATTGGCGATCTATGCTGTGACGACACGAGCGGTCAGCAAGGACGACGGCGCGGTGACGAGTGTCTTCTACACAGGCATCATTGGTTTCTTGGTGCTGACGGTCGTAGGTGTCTTCTATATGGTGCCAATCGCGTTGCAGGATATGCCGTGGATGGCGGTGTTGTGCATTTGCGGCGTTTCGGGCCATTGTTGCCTTATCTGCGCCTATCATAGTGTTGAAGCGAGCGAACTGCAGCCGCTGACTTACTTTCAACTGGTCATCGGCGCATTTATCGCGACGCTGGTTTTCCATGAAACCCTGACATGGACTATCATCGCTGGTGCTTTTATCGTTGTCAGCGCGGGTCTCTTTTCCATGTTCCGGGAGCGCAGCCTGTCGCTCAAACGCACCACAAGCTCGACAACCCCCTGAACCATAAATGAATCCGAAGTCAAATTCTCTTGAGCGGCTTTGTTTTGCCGCGATCTGTGATATATGCCGTCAACGGTCAGCAAGATTGTTTATTGCTCGCAGTTTCTTTTGAGCCGACTGTCGTTTGCGGCATGGATATCTCCAAAAGGCGCGCATCACCTTTCCCGGATAGATAAGCCAGGTTCGTGAAATCTCCGTCATCAGCATGTGATGACGGTCGCCCGTTTTTTGCCCGCTGAGCTGGAATAGCCATGAGTGTCAGCATCGAGAGCCAGAGTTCAACCACCGAAGCGACAGCTTCGGAGGGCAAGAGCAATTTTCGCATCATTGCGCTGATTGTTGCCAGTGCGATGCTGATGGAGCAGCTGGACGCGACCATTCTGGCCACCGCGCTCCCGACCATGGCGCGCGATTTTGCTGTCGGCGCGCCTTCCATGAGCGTTGCGCTGACCTCCTATCTGCTCAGTCTCGCCATTTTCATTCCGGCCAGCGGCAAGATCGCCGACCGCTTCGGCACGCGCACGGTTTTCCGCTTCGCAATTGCAATCTTCATTCTGGGTTCCGTGCTCTGCGCACAGGCGCCAAACCTGCCATGTCTGGTCGCAGCCCGACTATTGCAGGGCGCAGGCGGCGCGATGATGCTGCCGGTTGGCCGTCTGGTGTTGATCCGTTCGGTGGAACGCAAGGATCTCATCGCTGCCATGTCGTGGATGCTGGTGCCCGCGCTTATGGGCCCTATTCTCGGGCCGCCGCTTGGCGGTTTGTTCGTGACATTTCTGGACTGGCGCTGGATTTTCTACATCAATGTGCCCATCGGTATTCTGGGCATGGTGTTCGTGTCGCTTTATATCGGTGAATATAAAAGCGAAACGCGCGAACCTTTCGATTTCGTGGGTCTGATCCTGTCGGGTATTGCGCTTGGCGCTTTGCTGTTCAGCCTGGAAACAGCGAGCAATCCGGGGGAAGGGAACCTCGCGCTGAAGCTCTTTGTCGTCGGTGTTGTTTTCGGCGTTGCCACAATCGTCCATTCGCGCCGCCATCCCGCGCCGATGCTCGATTTTTCGCTGATGCGCATTGAAAGCTTCGGAACATCGATGATTGCAGGTTCGATCACCCGCATCACGCAGGGCGCGCACCCGTTTCTGCTGCCGCTGATGCTCCAGATCGGCTTTGGTCTGTCGGCTGTGGCGGCAGGCAATATGGTGCTTGCGACCGCGCTTGGCGCGCTGGCGATGAAGGCCTTTGCGCCGCGGATCATCCGGCGGTTCGGCTTCCGGCAGTCGCTGGTGGTGAATGGCATATTCTCCGCGTGCAGCTATGCGATCTGCGCTTTCTTTACACCGGAATGGCCGCATTGGCTGATCTTCATCGTGCTTGCTATGTCGGGCTTTTCAATGTCGTTCCAGTTCACCGCCTATAACACGGTGGCCTACGACAGGGTGGACGCAAAGCGGATGAGCTCGGCCAACAGCTTCTATTCGACGTTCCAGCAGCTCATGCTGTCAGTCGGTGTTTGCGTGGCGGCGCTGGTTCTTCATGCATCCATGAATTTGCATGCCCACGACGTGCCCGTCATGTCCGATTTCTCGACGGCGTTTCTCGTCGTGACCGGCATTTCGTTGACAGCGACTTTCTGGAACCTGCGTTTTGCCAAGAACGCTGGCGAACAGATGCGGGGCAGATAACGACCCTGTCAGGGTCGAATGCTGTCTCGGTCGGCAAGAATGGAGGCGGAATCGCAATAAAGCCGCATGATCTCCGTGTCTTTCTTGTCGTTCGAAAAGGCGTCGATGGTTTTATAAACGCGCACTTCCGCATCCCTTATGCGGTCCGGAATGCGGTTGTCTTCCGTCACGACGAAAGCATAGACATAGTCACCGCGCGCATAGCCGATCGCCATCGTCATGTCGGTCGGATGGTCGATATCTGTGTCCTTGGTCGAGAACAGAGTATTGTCAGTCTCGAAATAGAGTTCGGTCGGGCCAGAGCCGGTCGCATAGCTGTAATAGGCTTCCTTCTTGCCTGGATTGGCCTTGGTGTCGTCAATGCGACAAAACTCGGCGCGGGCGTTACGATCCGGAATATTGCAGGCAAATTGCGTCTGCCAAGGCGGAATACAATTCGCTGTAGCGGGTAGTGGTGCCAATACCATCATCACCGTTGCAAGACATATTTTCATGCAAAGCCCCTCATTGTCGTCCCCGGCGCCGAATCGAGGTCTGTACCTCTATTAGCAGAAGCAAACACACGCCCGATGGGCAAGCCGTTTGCTGCCGTAACGGAAGCGGTCTGTTGAAAAGGAAAAGACCTCCTTGCTGTACAATCAGCAAAGAGGCCTTTGTTCAGGAAAGCATTGAAGCTTTTTAAATGAGGCCCGATTATTCTTCGAACCAGATCTTTTCGGCCAGACGATAGCCGCTCATGTCGCCGCCGGATGGCGTCGGAGTGAAGCCCTTGATCTTGTCGGTTGCGGCGGCAAGATTGTCGGCGAAGAGCGGGATGATTTCGCCGCCTTCATCCACCATGATGACTTGAATGTCGTGGTAGATTTTCTTGCGCTTTTCCTCGTCCAGCTCAACGCGGGCTTCGGCAAGCAGCTTGTCGAAAGCTTCGTTCTTCCAGGCGGTTTCGTTCCACGGTGCGTCCGACTGCAGGATCATCGACAGCATCGCATCGGCGGTCGGGCGAACGGCCCAGTTGGAGGCGACGAACGGACGCTTCAGCCAAATTTCATCCCAATAACCATCGGATGGAACGCGTTCCACATCAATGGTGATGCCGGCCTTGGCAGCAGCAGCCTGATAGACCTGCGCCGCATCGACCGCGCCGGGGAAGCCGTTTTCCGAAACGACCAGCGGGATATTGCCGCTATAGCCGGACTTCTTGAAGTGGAAGGCGGCCTTTTCCGGGTCATAGGCGCGCTGCGGAATATCCTTGGAATAATACGGGTTCGACGACGAAATCGGGTTGTCGTTGCCAATAGAACCGGTGCCGCCAAGAATGCTCTTCTGCAATTCTTCGCGGTCGATGGCGTATTTCAGCGCCAGACGCACATCATTATTGTCGAAAGGCGCCGTATCGACCCGCATCGGCAGGCAGTACATGGTGTTTTCAGGCGTCTTCAAAATCTGAACGCCGGGACGCGATGAAACGAGACCAACGGATCGAGCGTCGACACGGTTGACGACATGCACCTGTCCGCTGAGCAGCGCGGCCATGCGGGCCGTCGCGTCGCTCATGGCGATGGTTTCGACGGATTCCACATTGGCGCGATCCGGTGCCCAGTAATTCGGGTTGCGGCGGGTCAATGCGCGAACGCCCGGCTGGAAATCTTCCAGAATGAACGCGCCAGTGCCGATGCCCTTATCGAAATCCGCATCGAGCGGCGTAATGCCAAGATGCACATCAGTCAGAGCGGCCGGAAAGTCGGCATTGCCCTTGTCGAGCGTGATCGTTACTTCGTAAGGATCGGTCGCCTTCAGTTCGGTCACAGCGAGCAGGAAACCCTTGCCGCCGGAATTGCTGTTTTCGCCGCGATGATGGTTCAGCGAGTAAATGACGTCTTCGGCCTTCAGTTCCTTGCCATTGTGGAACTGGATGCCCTTCTTGAGACGGAATACCCACTGCGATGCATCTGGCTTGGTTGCTTCCCAGCTTTCGACGAGTGCGCCATAGAGACGGCCATCCGGTGTCGGCTCAAGCAGGGTGTTGAAGAGCTGGAAACCCACCGAATACATATAAGCTTCGGGATAAAAGGCTGGATCGAGACGGTCCGAACTCGACGCCGTATCAAGACCCATGATCAGATGGCCGCCCTTGCGCGGCGTGGCGTCCTGCGCGCGTGCCTGACCCGGCATCCAGAAGCTGCCGGTCGCGCCAAGCGCCAGTGCGCTGCCCGCTCCAAGCAAAAACTGACGACGATTTGGGGAAAGAGAGTTCGGGTTGTGATCCGACATGGCGGGTACTCGCATTCTATGTAACGGGGCCTGTGTAGCAGGCGTACTATTTGGTTCCGTTCTATCGGGACCGCTGATTGCATTCGTGGTAATTTTTTCTAATTTTTACGCAATTTCTGTAATAATTTTCAATAGGAATTATTACGATCCTGCGCGTAGCGTTTCAGGCGCCCATGGCAGTCGAACAGCGCAGGCGGGGGCTGGCGTTAATCCAGATCAGCGCAGCCCTGAGCTTCTGGAGGTCTTTGCTGCAACGGTTGTGCATAAGGAAATGACAGAACCCATTGAAAAGATTGAAGTTATGATACCTAAGAATGCTCGACTGGTACTGACCATGCCTGCGCAAGGAAGTAAAAACTTTTAACCAGTCCCGCAAGGAAAGTAAGAATTTGAACTTAACTTAAATAAGTAAGTATCGATTCTTTGGCGTTCTGCCGCTAAACTCCATGTTCAGTATGGGCGAGAGCACGCACCGAAAACTGCCACACGCAGGCGTCGGACAGAACGTGCGCGAGAAAAAGTGGCTGGAGCGCCGGTTTGACATGGTCAGAACCGAACGCGTTTTAAGGGGTGCGGAGCTAAATCTTGGAGCTAGACCAAAACACGCTATTTTTCGCAGCGGGCTTATGTTCGCTTGCGGTGGCGCTAACCATTTTGAGCGTCTGGTATCAGAACCGCATGGACAAGTTCCTGCTCTGGGGCTGCCTGGGTATGATCCTGCTCGGCGCAGGCGCGGTGCTCAGCTATTCGGGTCTTCTGGCTCTGGTTCCCTCGTCGGTGATCGCTTTCAGCCTGATGACCGTCGGCTTCGTTTTCCTGTTCATCGGTTCAAAGCAGATTTCGGCCAGACGGGTGCCCACAGGCAATCTCTTTGTGCTTTCCATCGTTGCGATTGGCGTTATTCTGGCACCCATCCTGTTGGGTTTTGTGGGCGTTGGCATCGCGATCTTCAATTTTGTGGCGGCATTTCTGCTTTACATCACGGCCAAGGAATATGGCTCAGTCTATCATGAAGCGCCTATTCCCGTTGTCGGCATGATGACGCTCTATCTATTGACAGCCGTTTCGTTTTTCCTGTGCGGCTGCGTCATCGTCTATGAACAGCAATGGGTGATGACCAGCCTGCCAAGCAATCTGGCGGAAGATTTCAATGCCATGATGGCGCTTATCGGCATTACGGGGATCGGGGCCCTGTCGCTGACCTTTACGCAATCGCGTATTGCGCGACGTCATGCCAATGAAGCGCGTACCGACAGTCTGACCGGCCTGCTCAACCGGCGGGCGCTTTACGACAGTCTGGCTGTTGATGAGATGCGCGCGGGCGACTCCGTGATTGTGTTCGATCTGGATGCGTTCAAGTCGATCAACGACAGTCACGGTCATACGGTCGGGGACCGCGTGTTGCTGGAATTCGCAAGCATCATCCGTGCCCATGCCGGTCAGGGGGCGATTATTGCGCGCATCGGCGGTGAGGAATTCGTGCTTATCCTGCGGCAGACCTCCAACGTGAATGTTCTCGCGACCGCTGATAAAATTCGCAAGGCTTTCGCGTCCGCTTCGTTCGACACGACGCGCGATCCATTCAGCACGACCACGAGTGCGGGTATTGCCTTCCTCACGGCAGCCGATTCCGGGTTTGAGACCGTTTTCCGTCGTGCCGACGCCGCGCTTTATCGCGCCAAGGATCTGGGCCGTAACCGGATTTGTACCGAGTTGCAGATCGTCGCCTGATCGATTTCACATGTCTCTGGAAGGGCTTTAGGGCACGCCAAAAGCGTGGCTTTGCGCCTTATTATGGAGAAATTATCCACGAAGTCTGGTTATTCCTTCCAAACTGGAAGGAGTTAGCTTCATTCTGCCCGACTAATCAGCGAGCAATTTTTTTGAGATTGTCCGTTTCAATAATCACTGTTTTGAAACGAGGTTCATCGTGATCGACAATCGTACCGCACCTTATGCGATCTTCATTCTGCGTCTCGCGCTCGGCATTCTGTTCCTGGCCCATGCGGGTCTGAAACTCTTCGTCTTCACCCCTGCCGGAACGGCTGCCTTCTTCGGATCGCTCGGCCTGCCGGGCTGGTTCGCCTATGTCACCATCCTCTGGGAAATAATTGGTGCCGTCGCGCTGATCATCGGCGTCTATCCGCGTGTTGCGGCTGCTGCCCTGATCCCGATCCTGCTCGGTGCGATCTTCACGGTCCACGGCGCAGCCGGCTTCTTCTTCACCAATGCCAATGGCGGTTGGGAATTCCCGGCATTCTGGATTGTCGGTCTTGCCGTGGTGGCACTTGCAGGCAACGGCGCTTTTGCGTTGAAGCCGGGCGCATCCGCGAGCTGACGCCAAAACGCACTGTTCCGCAATGCGGGGAGGTGGCCTATGCTCCTCTCCGCACTTTTCCCGATCATCAAGGATAGATGCCATGCTCGTAGACGGAAAATGGACTGAAGACTGGCAACCGGTCCAGGCCAAGGATGAAAAAGGCGGCTTCGTGCGCCAGATTTCCGGCTTCCGCAACTGGGTCACCCCGGACGGCAGCGCGGGACCTACCGGCGAGGCGGGTTTCAAAGCCGAGCCCGACCGCTACCATCTCTATGTCGCCTATATCTGTCCGTGGGCGTCGCGCACGCTGATCGCGCGCAAGCTGAAAGGGCTGGATAAGCTCATTTCGATCTCCGTCGTGGAGCCAGCGTTAACGGATCAGGGCTGGCGTTTTGGTGACTATCCGGGTTCCAACCGCGATAGCCTCAACGGCGCGACCTATATGCATGAGCTTTATACGAAGGCCGATCCCCACTATACGGGACGCGCCACTGTGCCGGTATTGTGGGACAAAAAGACGAAAACCATCGTCAATAATGAATCCGCCGATATTGTCCGTATGTTCAATACCGGCTTTGGCGATCTCGCCAATAACGATATCGATCTTTACCCGGAGCTGCTGCGCGCGGAAATCGATGCGCTGAACGAGCATATCTATCCAAGCCTGAACAATGGCGTCTATCGGGCCGGGTTTGCCACCACGCAGATTGCCTATGATGAAGCTTTCCGCGATGTGTTCCGCACGCTGGACGAGCTGGAGGCTCGGCTTTCAGGCAATGGACCGTTCCTGTTCGGGGATCGCTTCACCGAAACGGATATCCGCCTGTTCGTTACTCTGGTGCGCTTCGATGCGGCCTATCACGGCCTGTTCAAGTGCAATCTGCGGCGACTGGTTGACTACTCCGCGCTCAGTGCCTGGCTGACGCGCATTCTGGATATCCCCGGCATTCGCGAAACGGTCAATATCGATCACATCAAGCGCGGCTACTATTCCATCAAGGCGCTGAACCCCACCGGCATCGTGCCGCTTGGGCCAGATTTGCCGGGGTTGGCTCCGGTTCACATTTGAAAGTGAATGACAGACAGATGCATTCTTTGATTATCTTTCTCCACGGTGTCGGCAGTCGCGGGGCGGATCTCGCTTCGCTTGGCGAGTTCTGGGCCGATGCCTTGCCCGGCGCGGCATTCGCAGTACCGGATGCGCCCTTTCCCTTCGATCAGGGTGGTAACGGGCGTCAATGGTTCAGCGTCAGCGGTGTTACGCCCGCCAATCGCCCGCAGCGAATTGTCGAGGCGCGTGCGGCTTTTGATGAAACTCTGACGCGGATCATTGCCGAGCATGGCTTTGCCGATAAGCTCGACCGTGTAGTGCTCGTTGGTTTTTCCCAAGGCGCGATCATGTCGCTTGATGCGCTTGTTTCGGGTCGCTGGCCGGTTGCCGCCGTGGTTGCCTTTTCCGGCAGACTGGCTTCGCCGGAACCTTTCACACCGACACTTGCGACACAGGCCCTGCTGGTGCATGGCAGCGCCGATCCGGTCATTCCGGCAAGCGAATCCGAAAGCGCAAATGCGCGCTTTGCCGGTATCGGTGTGAACTCCACCTGCCATATTCTGCGCGGCGTCGGGCATACGATATCGTCTGAAGGCGCGGTCATGGCTGCCGCATTCTTGCGGTCTGTTTTGAAGCTTGGATAATTTCCAGATTAAGCTATTTTCCTGCCTTGTGAGACGGAAAATAGCTGGAATGGAAGCAATCAATGGATCGGCTTGACTGCGAACGTATGTTCGTTGCGGTGCTGGATACGGGCAGTTTTTCAGCGGCGGCGCAACGGCTTGGGACAAGCAGCGGTCAGGCATCCAAACTCGTATCAAGGCTGGAGGCTGATCTTGGCGTCCAGCTCATCAAGCGCACCACGCGCGCCTTGTCACCGACAGAGGTCGGATACGCCTATTACGAGCGTATGAAGGGGCTGTTGCAGGACTTCGACTCCTTGGAAGCGTCGGTGCGCAATGCATCGGGCGCTCCGACCGGGCGCATAAGGCTGACGGCGCCGATGTCATTCGGCACTTTGCGGCTGACGCCGGTATTGCTGAAATTTGCGCAGTCTTTTCCCGATATTCAGATCGATGTGAGCTTTTCCGATCGCGTTGTCAGTCTGGTCGATGAAGGCTTCGATATCGGCGTGCGGATCGGCAAGCCGCTCGATAGCAGCCTGATTGCCCGCAGGCTATGCGATGCGCGGGTGGTTCTTGTGGCCACGCCATCCTATCTCGCCGAGCACGGAGCGCCGGTTCATCCGCAAGATCTGACGCGGCATAGCTGCATTATCGATACGAATTTCCGTGATCCCTATGTCTGGCGTTTCGCGTCGCAGAGCGGGGGCGATGCCGAGGCGGTCAATGTCACGGGCCGTTTGCATTTTTCCAATGGCGAGGCTTGTCTCAATGCGGCTCTGGCCGGATTGGGTATTGCGCATGTACCGACATTCATTGCCGGTCCATCCATCCGTGAAGGGCGCGTTCAACGCGTTTTGGGGGATTTTGAAAGCAAGCCGCTTGGCATCCATGCGGTCTACCCGCCTGCGCGCCATCTCGCGATCAAGGTGCGCACCCTCGTCGACTATCTGGCCGAGAGTTTTCGCGGTGAGCCCGATTGGGATCGGGGTTGGCATTAAAAATGTCATGCCCGCCGAGAAGGCGGGCATACAGCGGTCTCGTATCAGGCTTCGAAGCGACTGACTTCCAGTCCCGTGCCGATTGGCAGGAGCACACTGCCGATACCCGCTTTGGCGCGGATGGCTTTACTATAGCGCTGAAGGTTTTCACCGCCGGGACGGATCATATTATCCGCCACGACAATCGCGCCGTCATTGAGCTTCGGATAGAAGGCTTCAAGGCAAGGCACGTACAGGTCTTTCCAGAGATCAAGGAAAACAAGGTCGACCTTTTCCGGCAGCGCTTCGATCATCGCGACGGCATCGCCGATCCTGAAATCGATCTGGTCGGCCAGCCCGGCCTTTGTCGCCATTTCCTTTGCGAAATCGGATTTGTAGCCATGGAGTTCCATGGTGATCAGCTTGCCGCCGGTGGCGCGCGCCGCGTCACCGAGCCAGATGCCGGAATAGCCGAACGAGGTGCCGATTTCGAGGATAGTCGGCTTGTGCAGGCTTCGCGCCAGCGTGTTGAGAAAACGACCTGTGTCGGGACCGATAGCGCGCATACGCATATCCTGCCCGCCATCGCGGCCGCCCGGCGCTTCGATGCGCGGCGCATCGCGTTCCTCACGCTGCCGCGCATGGTATTCATCAAGGACGGCCTGCACCTTTTTGTCCAGCATATGCTCGCCGACGGTCAGCTTGCGCCAATGGATGGCAAGTTCTTCGCGAAAGGCAAAGCGCACCAGATGCCGTTCGACGACATCCTGCAATTGCGCCAGCGAAGGCTGGTCTGGCGAGGTGAGGGCAAGGTGTAGAAACTGGTCGTCGGCACGCAACCGGCATTCGCCGATGGAAAAGCTGATCTGCCCTGCTTCTGGATCGAAGGTGACCGGCAGCTTATGCGCAAAATGCTTGGCCAGCTGCTGCAAATAACGGCTGGCATGGGCGGTCTCGATAGCCGCCGCGGATTCCGCGGCAGCATTGGTTGAGACAGGTGCATTCATCAGCTTTCCTCCACAATTCGCGTGGCTTCCTTGAGGGCGGCCACGATCGCTTCGGCGCTGGCGGCGTCCATCGGTCCGCGATGCAGTCTTTGACGAACGGTCGCCTTCAGACTTTTCAGCGCATGGATGACCTCATGCGGCATGTCGCCATTGTGCTCGGCAAAGCTGTTTATCCTGCTCAAAAGAGCATCGGCGGCAGCGCGGTTTGCGACCAGAAAGGCCTCGCCTTCAGCCGTTATGCGATTGAGCTTCTTGCCTGAATCACCGGGTTCCGTGACGGTGTAGCCCATATCCTCAAGCCATGAGAGCGTCGGATAAATCACGCCGGGGCTTGGCGTGTAGACGCCTTGCAACTGTTCGGAAATATCCTTGATCAGCTCATAACCGTGACGGGGCCGTTCGGCGATCATCGAGAGGACGAGCAGGCGCAAATCGCCATAATCGAAGATGCGCTCGCGACGGTGACCGCCTCGGCCACCACGTCGTTCGCCTCGACCTTCGCCACGCTCCCCGAAAGGATGTTCAGCGTGGGGATGTTCGCCGCGATGGCGGCCAGGTCCACCGAAAGGACCACCCCAACGCCCACCTCTGTGTTCACCCCGATGGTCGCCCCGATGGTCGCCATGACGACCGTGACGGTGTTGGGCTTCTTCTTGTTCCGGATGTTCTGGACGGCGATCCGGATCGCCATTTTTTGTGTTTGTCATGACCACAAGATAAATCTCGATATATCGAAAAACAAGATATATCGAAATAAATTTTTCGTAATGTTTTTCAGACAGCCGTCAGGCGAACATAAGATCGACCTGCGCCTCGAACATGGTTGCGGTGTCGATCAGATTGTCCTGTCCGAGCAGGCCGTTATGAACAATGCCCATCCATACGGGCGCAGTGAGCAGGTGCGGGTAGGTTTTCAGGATCGTGCCTTTCAACTCGCCGCGCTCGGCGGCCACGTCGATCAGCCAGCGTATCCGTTCCAGAAAAGGTTCGTAGACTTCGGTGCGATAGACCTCTGTGAGATAGGGAAAGGCATGGCCTTCAGCGAGCACAAGCCTTGCCACCGTGGCGCGTCCCTTGTTCTCAATGCTCCGCATCACCGGGATCATCGTGCGTTTGCAATAGTCGGAAACCCGCTCGTCCGGCCGGATGGGGAAGTTTTCAATCTCGCCAAGCGGGTTGGTCACGATATCACGGACAATACCGGCAAAGAGGTCTTCTTTCGTATCGAAATAGCGATAGGCTGTGCCTTTGGCGAGGCTGGCACGCTCGGCGATACCAGCCATGGTCGCATTGGCGTAGCCCTTGTCGAGGAACTCCCGCATCGCAGACCGGATGATCAGCTTACGGGTTCGCGCGGTTTTTTCGGGGCTGGGACCGCGTGTTCTGGGCGCCTTCGCTATTGTGCGAGGCTGGGCATTTTGCGCTTCAGCACGATTGGTCTTCGGATCGTTGACCATGGCTGTTTTTCCTTCTTCGTAGTGTCGTCATCTCAAAGCAGTGTATTTAATGGTCCCCATTGATTGGCGTTTCTGAGGTCAATCCATCTATGAGTTGTTACGCATTATCTCGCGCAGGACCATTGCAGTTTTTTGCTGGAAATACCTTATGAGCGCTTTTTCTGTATAAATTCAGTCTCTTGCAAGCAGAGCCGATGGCGCTGCGATGGGGGATTGATCTTTGCAATTGGACAGCGATGCCGTTATCACCCGCGTGCAGAGATTAAGCCTTGGCTTTAGACGAGAATTGGAAAGTAAGCATGGTTCGCAGCATCGGGATGTTGATCGTCGGGATTACGGCACTGGTGAACGGCATCCTCCGATTGGGAACACCGGCACAGGCCGTTGAAAAGTCCGGCTGGCTTTATGAACAGTTCGGCGATCAAGGCGTTGCCTATGGCACAATCGTGCTTGGTGTGGTCGCGCTTATCATCGGCGCGATCATGTTTCGCAACAGCTGGTGGGTGGTGATACAGCAAAGGCGCAATCGCGCCTGACTGTGGGAAACCGGTTTAGGACAGCGCGATCACGTAGAACTTCGAGTCTACGGCCATTACTGGAAAATTTTCCGGTAGGGCGCTGCGTTCCACTTCGGTAAAACCGTTCTTCTCATAGAAGTGGTGCGCGCCAAGAAATTTGTCGGTTGTTCCAAGATAAATGCGGCGAATGCCGTTTTCACCGGCATGGGCGAGCAAGGCTGACAGCAGTTTGCTTGCCGTACCGATACCCGAACCCCGATAGGGAGCGGCGACGAACATCTTCCGCAAGGCGGCTTCATTGTTGCCAATATCCTTGAGCGCGATTGTGCCCACGACCTGACTGTCATGCTCCGCGATCCAGAATTCTCCAGCGCCGGGTCGATAGAAACTGTCAATGGCATTCAGGTCAGGCTGATCCTGCGCCGTGATGGCGATGCCATATTCTTCCTGCTGGATCGGCAGAATGACGGAGAAAATGCCTTCCAGATCGTCCTGTTGAAACGGGCGAACGGTGACGGAAACGGGGGCAGCTATGTCGGTCATGGGAAACGATTCATCAAAGGAAAGGGATAGCGGAATGTGATCTCAAAAGCCGTTGAGATCAATTGGTTCTCATCATGTGCTTGAAGCAAAATGTCGTCATGATGTTTAGAATTTGCGATAGACGAAACTGTCCGGAATTGGGGCGGACGCGTTTTCTTGCGCCATGGCCGTAACCATATCGCGGAGCGGTGAGCGCATGCAGACCGGATCGGTTGCGCTCGCATCTCCGGCCAGCGCCATCGCCTGACAGCGGCAGCCGCCAAAGTCGATGTCCTTGCGCTCGCAACTGCGGCAGAGATCGGGCATCCAGTCATCGCCGCGATAGGCATTGAAGGCCTCGCCGTCATACCAGATATCGGCCAGCCCCTTGTCGCGGACATTATCGAAATGAAGCGACGGGATTGTTTCTGCGGCGTGGCAGGGCAGCACACGCCCGTCCGGCGTGACATTCAGGCCGACCCGGCCCCAGCCGCCCATGCAGGCTTTCGGATAAGACGAATAATAATCGGCGGGAACATAGTCGATCACCAGCCTGCCTTCGAGACGCTTGCGCGCTGCGGCTACTGTCTGGTTGGCTTTGACAACCTGTTCGCGCGTCGGCAGCAGCGCGGCCTTGTTCTTCTCCGCCCAGCCATGAAACTGAACGGTTGCGATTTCGATGCGGCGCGCGCCGAGCGTCAAAGCAAGCTCCAGCATCGCGTCGAGCTGGTCCATATTCTGCTTGTGGCAGACTGCATTGACGGTCAGCGGAATGCCCGCCGATGTGACCCAATTGGCCACGGCTATCTTGCGGTCGAACCCGCCTTTATATCCGCCAATGCGATCAGCCGATGCGGCATCGGTGCCCTGTATGGAAAGCTGCACATGGTCAAGGCCAGCCTGCCCAAGCGCCTCCACACGCGCTTCTGTCAGGCCGACACCCGATGTGATCAGATTGGTGTAAAGGCCAAGCTCGACGGCGGCCTTGGTCAGTTCAAGAAGGTCCCGCCGCGCCGCCGGTTCTCCACCAGATAGATGCAGGTGCAGGACACCCATTTTTGCGGCCTGCCGAAAGACCTCTCTCCATTCTTCCGTAGAAAGCTCCTGCTTTGCACCAATCAGTTCCAGCGGGTTGGAGCAATAAGGACAGGCAAGCGGGCAGCGATGTGTCAATTCGGCGAGCAAAGCCATCGGCGGCGGTGCCAGCCGCTGCAGCTTTGCTTCCTGAATTGCCAGATTCATCCCAGAACCTTGATCATGCGGCGGTTGGCGAGTTCCTGAACAAAGGCCAGCACATCGCTTCCGACCTGTTCACGTGGCGCATTGAATTCCAACGCAAAAGCATCGCAGATTGCATCGACGCTGCGAACACCATCGAGCGCATTGACGATCAGGATCGCAATATCGTCCAGCGCCATGGCGCGCTCTGGTGCGAGAAGCACAGTTTGCCCGCGCACCTCATCAACACGCAACCTCACGCCGCGTGCAAGCGTGACGATATCCGCCGGTTTGATGGTAACGCTGTCTGTCTTGCTCATGCGGAAACCTTCTTTTCTGCCAGCGCCTTGTCCCATCCGGCATCCACGCCTTGCTTGCCGTCCCACGCGCCGGGCGGGATCATGCCAGGTGCCACATAGGCCGCATAAAGCGCATCAAGCTGCGCCCAAAGCACATCGGTTTTGAAGGTCAGGGCAGCGGCGACAGCATCCTGCTTTTCCAGAGTGTCGGCGTGTTCCAGCACATAGGCAAGACCATATTCGACATCAATCGGCGCTTCATTGAGCCTTTGGCGGAAATAGGACAGCGCCTGTTCGTCGGCGAAGGCATAATGCTTCAGCAGGCCCGCGATCCGGTCCTTATGGATTTTGGGTGCGAAAAGTTCGGTAAGCGACGACGCAACTGCGTCCAGAAGCGGCTTGTCACGGACATAGTGAACATAAGCGCCGACCGCAAAGCGCGTTCCCGCCAGAATGCCCTTGCCGGACGCCACATAGTCGGGATCAAGGCCAACGGCCTCGGCCAGCTTGAGCCAGCGCCGGATGCCGCCGCCTTCATGAATGCCCCCGTCGTGGTCTTCAATGCGCGAACGCCAGGCGCGGCGCATGTTCACATCCTCACAGCGCGAAAGAAACGCCGCATCCTTCATGGGAATGCTGCTCTGATAGCAATAGCGATTGATCACCCAGGCGCGCACTTGCGTGATGGTGCATTCGCCGCCATGCAGCCGGATATGGAACGGATGCTTGTCGTGATAACGTTCAAGGCCGATGGCCAGAAGGCGGGCGTGGAATGTCTCCTTGTCGGCAGCGTCTTTCATAGAGCAATCTCCTTGCCGTCAAAGGCGATTTCAAACCCGCTGTCCTCGACCAGCTTCCGTTCGGGACCATCACGCCAGACCGGGTTCGTATTATTGATATGGACGTATATTTTCCGATCCACCGCGACATCGGCGAGCGCTTTCAGGCTGCCATCGTCGCCGGACATTGAAATATGTCCCATGCGACGGCCCGTCTTGATGCCGGTGCCCGATTGGATCATCTCATCATCGGTGAAAAGCGTGCCGTCGAAATAGAGAATATCGGCGCCGCTGATCCGTGCCTTGAGGTCTTCGCGCACCACGGCACAGCCTGGAATGTAATAGACGCGGTGTCTGGCCGAGACGAGTTCGACGCCAACTGTCTGTTCGCCCTCAAGGGCGGTGTTCGGGTTTTCGCCTTCCATGAAAAGCGGTACTTTTCCCGGAACGGAAAACAGATGCGCTTCAATTCCCGGAACCAGCTTGAAGGGTTCATTCAGCGCCACGATTTCCTGTGTAACGAAAGCAGGATCAAGCGCGGTGAAAATCGGGTTTGCAGTGAGGATATCGCGAATGGCGGCGGTCATCACCAGCCGGAACGCCTGCTTTTCCCGCAGCGTCAAAAGACCGGCAATGTGGTCGATATCGCCATTGGTCAGAAGAACGGTCTTGATCGGATTGTCGCGTAGCGCACGCGGATGCAGCGCGGCTGTGTTGATCAACTGCTGGCGTATATCGGGTGATGCATTGAGCAACGCCCAGTTTTCACTATCCGATGTGACGGCCAGCGAGGATTGGGTCTGCGGCGCAATCCCGTCCGGCAAACGCGATCGGGCCAGACGGCAGTTTTCGCAGCCGCAATTCCATTGAGGGAGACCGCCGCCAGCGGCGGCCCCGATCACAATTGCGCGGAACTCCGTCATGAAACTGTTCACGCGTCTTGGGAGGCGTGTCAGAACAGGATCGGTTCGTCACCGTCTGCTGGTGCATAGCGATTGATTTCCATGCCGCAGCTAACTTCGATGAACTTCGGTGCATGCCACGACACAGGCTTTTTCAGAGGCTTTGTCATAAGGCTTCTCCTTGGTTGGACGAATGATAACATTCTACCACCTATAAACTAGGAAGAGCCACAGCCTTTACCAGACCAAGACGGCCGCTTTTTTGCGGATTATCACACGGCGCTGTCCGGTCCGCCCTTCTTGTCCTTGATGGGCGCATTGCCGTGAATGAGTTCGCGCCCGGCATAAAGGCCGCCAGTGACTTCGATTGTCAGGCGGTCGCCGTCACGACGGCGAACATCTTCCATGACGCGCTCACGCTCTTCTTCATCGACGTCGAGCATTTCGAGTGCTTTTTCGCCGAGAGCAAGCGCTGATTCAAAGGTTTCGCGGATTTGATATTCCACACCAGCATGGATCAGTTCGATGGCATGTTCGCGGTCGAACGAGCGCGCCAATACGGGAACCAGCGGAAACTCCGCTTTTACCAGTTCGGCGATCTTCAGGCTCGCCTCGCGGTCGTCAACGCCGATGATGATCAGTCTTGCACGATTTGCGCCTGCGGCATGCAGAATGTCGAGGCGGGAGCCGTCGCCAAAATAGATCTTGAAGCCAAAATCCCGCGCATTGCGGATGGCGTCGGTGCTGGTTTCGATGATGGAAATCGAACAGCTGTTCCCGAGGAGCGGCTGGCTGACAATCTGCCCGAAACGTCCAAAGCCGATCAGCAAAACACTGGCCGACAAATTGTCCGCTGCCTCGACGCCCTCCATCGAAGGCGCAGGTTTTGGCATCAGCCGGTCATGCAGGATGATCATGATTGGTGTGAGAGCCATGGAGACGATGATCGTCGCTGTCAGGATGGCATTGGCCTCTGCATCGATGATGTTGACCGAGGTCGCGGCAGCATAAAGGACAAAGGCGAATTCGCCGCCCTGCGCCATCAGCACGGCGCGCTCGACAGCTTCGCGATTGCTGGCGCGAAACAGGCGGGCAACGGCGTAAATACCAATCATTTTCAACAGCATATAGGCAATGACGGCCACAATGATGAGCTGCCAGCTGGCGGCGATTACTGCAAGGTCGAGCGACATGCCGACGCCGAGAAAGAACAAGCCGAGAAGCACGCCGCGAAATGGCTCCACATCCGCTTCAAGCTGATGGCGGAATGAGGATTCCGACAGAAGCACACCGGCGAGGAATGCGCCCATTGCCATCGACAATCCGCCAAGCTGCATGGCCAGTGCTGCGCCCAGCACGACAAAAAGCGCTGCCGCTGTCATGACCTCGCGAGCTTTTGCCTTGCCGAGAATGCGGAACAGCGGATCGAGCAGATAGCGACCGGCCAGAACCAGACCGGCGATGGATGCGAGGCCAATGGCAACGCCGGTCAGTCGGTCGGCCAAGGTTGTTTCTTCGCCGCCCGGCGCCAGAAACGCGACGAGCGCCAGAAGCGGCACGATGGCAAGGTCTTCGAGCAGCAGGATCGCCACGATACGGCGTCCCTTTGGCAGGCCCATGGCGCGCCGTTCCTCCAGCATCTGCATGACAATGGCGGTAGACGTCAGCACGAAGCCGGTACCTGCAACAAAGCTCTGCGCGACCGGATAGCCAAGCGCGAGGCCGACGAAGGTGAGAAGGCCGATGCAAAGGGCAACCTGCGCCAGACCAAGCCCGAAGATTTCACCACGCATCGACCAAAGGCGCGATGGCTGCATCTCCAGACCGATGATGAACAGGAACATGACGACGCCGAGTTCAGCGACGTGCAGAATGGCCTGCGGATCGGAAAACAATCCAAGCCCGAACGGACCGATGACCAGTCCGGCTGCAAGATAGCCAAGAACCGAGCCGAGGCCGAGCCGTTTGAACAGGGGAACTGCAATAACGGCTGCGCCTAGAAGCACGACAATGGGAACAAGATCAAAGCCGCCGTGATGGGCAGCCTCGGCGGCATGTGTTGCAGTTTCAGCGGCGGCCATTGGCTATTTCCTTGCCGGTTGCCAGCATCAAGCGTGGCGAAAATGTGGGGGAGAGCAAAGATTACAAGAAGAATCGGATGTTCCGAAGCAAATGTACAGATTGCCATTGGGATGAGCGAGTCTCGACCTGTCACGCACAAAAGCAAATATTGCTGCGCTATGGTCTATTGAAATTGTTTTTTGCGATATCCATGTAGTTTAAGCTCGCTAGAGGAAGCGGGCAATTGGGGAGGTCCGTCGCAAGGCGGCTTTGTGTCTATTTGGGAGGACATATGCGTAGGTTTATTCTGGCCGTTACGTCGGTCGCTGCGTTGGCGCTCGCTGCTGGCTCGGCTTCGGCGGAAGATTATAAGCTGCTAGCGCCTGCTGCGCCGGGCGGCGGTTGGGACCAGACAGCACGCACCATGCAGAGCGTGCTGCAAGACGAAAAGATTTCCAGCAGCGTACAGGTTATCAACGTACCGGGTGCAGGCGGCACCATCGGTCTTGCGCAGTTCGTCAATCAGAACAAGGGCGACGCCAGTCAGCTGATCGTCGGCGGCTATGTGATGGTCGGCGCAATCCTGACCAACAAGTCGCCGGTAACGCTGGAACAGGTGACGCCGATTGCGCGTCTCACCGGCGAATATGAAGCCATCGTTGTTCCCGCCGCATCCGATATCCAGAATCTCGGCGATCTCGTTGCCAAGCTGAAGGCTGATCCAGGTTCCGTATCCTGGGGTGGCGGCTCAGCAGGTGGCACTGATCACATCACGGCAGGCCTTTTCGCAAAGGCTGCTGGTGTTGATCCGACCAAGGTGAACTACATCGCATTTTCGGGTGGCGGTGAAGCTCTCGCGGCAATTCTCGGCAATCAGGTAACGGTCGGCATTTCCGGTTATGGCGAGTTCGACTCGCAGATTAAGGCCGGCACGCTGCGCATCATCGGCATTTCGAGTGACCACCGTATTGACGGCATCGATGCCCCGACCTTCAAGGAAGGCGGCGTGGACGTGGCCATCCAGAACTGGCGTATGGTTGCCGCCGCTCCGGACATCACCGCCGAGCAGGAAGCAGCAATCAATGCTGATGTCGAGAAGCTAGTGAAATCAGAATCCTGGCAAAAGGCGCTGAAGGACAAGGGCTGGGCGGATACCTATCTTGCCGGTCCGGCCTTCAAGGAGCAACTCGCCAAGGATGTCGCAGCCACCGAAACCATCCTCAAGGAAATCGGCCTCGTCAAATGACAGGATCTCAACAGCAGGAAGAGCGTCGCCCTGAAGGGGCGACGCCGGATTTCGCCGCTCTTGTCATCGCTTTCATTCTCGGCGCCGTCGCCATTGCCATCGCGTGGTCCACAGCCTACGGCAACGATGTGATGAGTTACTCGCCGGTCGGCCCGAAGACTGTTCCCTATGTCGTGGCAGCCGGATTGTTCGGCCTCGCGATCTGGACGGTTATCGAAGCGCTACGCGGTGATTTTCCCAAAAGAGAGCACCAGGAAATTGCCCCCATGGCATGGATCATCGGTGGTCTGGCTATCCAGATGTTGACGATGAAGACGGCCGGGTTTTCGCTCGCCACCGGATTGCTGTTTGCAGCAACCGCGCGCGGCTTTGGCTATCGCAAGTTCTGGATCAGCGTTCCCGCAGGCATCGTCTTTGCCTTCGTGATCTGGTTCATTTTCGCGCGCGGTCTTCAGCTGTCGCTACCGTCTGGCTGGCTTGAACGTTTCGTCTAGAGCGCGTTTCGATCTGATTGGATCAGATCGGCGTTCTAACTATTTGTTTTAACGCACATCCTATCCGAAAACCGTTTCACACTTTTCGGGATGTGCTGTAACGGCCAGGGCATATCATGGATACTGTAGCACTTCTCGCCAACGGTTTGCTGGTGGCGCTGGAACCATCGAACCTTCTTTATGCGCTGATCGGCGTGACGCTTGGCACAGCGGTCGGTGTTTTGCCGGGTATTGGGCCGGCGCTCACCGTCGCGCTTCTCTTGCCGGTGACCTACAAGCTGGACCCTTCGGGCTCGCTCATCATGTTTGCCGGTATTTATTACGGTGGCATGTATGGCGGATCGACCACGTCCATTCTTCTGAATACGCCCGGTGAAAGCGCCTCCATCGTCACGGCGCTCGAAGGCAACAAAATGGCAAGGGCCGGGCGCGGCGGTCCCGCTTTGGCCACAGCGGCCATCGGTTCCTTCGTTGCCGGTCTCATTGCCACGCTTGCGCTTGCCTTCGTGGCACCATGGGTGGTGAAATTCGCGCTGTCTTTCGGTCCCTCCGAATATTTCGCGCTGATGCTGCTCGCCTTCATGACTGTCTCGGCGGCCTTCGGCGATTCAACCCTTCGCGGCCTCACATCGCTGTTCATCGGTCTTGCGCTCGGCCTGATCGGTATTGATCAGCTGACCGGACAGGCGCGGCTCGTGATGGGCACGCCGAACCTGCTCGACGGCATCAATGTCACGACGCTGGCCGTGGCGCTGTTCGCTATCGGTGAAACGCTGGCAGTCGTGTCCAAAAAGCTTGGTCCCGATGATGAAGTCATCGCGGTCAAGGGTTCGGTCTGGATGACCAAGAACGACTGGAAACGCTCATGGATGCCGTGGTTGCGCGGCACGGCCATCGGCTTCCCGATTGGCGCCATGCCTGCGGGCGGCGCTGATGTGTCGAGCTTCCTGTCCTATTCGGCGGAGCGCCAGTTTTCCAAGCATCCGGAAGAATTTGGCAAGGGCGCAATCGAAGGCGTTGCCGGGCCGGAGGCCGCCAACAACGCATCGGCTGCCGGTACGCTTGTGCCGCTTCTGACGCTCGGTCTGCCGACCACGGCGACAGCTGCGATCATGCTGGCTGGTTTCCAGCAGTTCGGTTTGCAGCCGGGACCGCTTCTGTTTGTGACCAATGCCTCACTGGTCTGGGGACTGGTGGCAAGCTTGCTCGTCGCCAATCTGATGCTGCTCATCTTGAACCTGCCGCTGATCGGCCTGTGGGTGAAGATGCTCACCATCCCGCGCCATTGGCTTTATGCGGGTATTCTGGTGTTCGCGACGCTCGGCACGATTGGCGCCAATGCCTCGACGTCGATGCTGTTCGGGCTGCCGGTCTCGTTCGAGCTGGGCCTGCTCTTGGCATTCGGTCTTCTGGGCTATGTGCTGCGGCGCTTTTCCTATCCGATCGCGCCGGTGGTCGTTGGCCTGATCCTCGGGCCGATGGCGGAAAAGAGCTTGCGTCAGGCGTTGCAGATCAGTCAGGGCAACCCGATGGCGCTTGTCCATTCCTGGGTGTCGATTGTGCTGATTGCGCTCGCAATCGCCGCTGTCGTGGTGCCGATGATCATGCGCCAGCGAGGCAAGGGCGCAGTCCTGGCGCAGATGGCAACCGACGAAGACTGATATCAACAAAACAGCCCCGGTTTTGCCGGGGCTGTCCATAACGCGGATACAAACTACTCTTTACGCAAACTTATCCGTGAATTTCGCGGAACTGCTTTGCATCGATGCCAAGCGTCTCAAGGTCTTTCGCAGCAGGCTGATGACCAACCCGCATTGCAGCAGAAGCGCGGACTGCGCTGCCGAATTGCGCGAATGCACGACCGAAACGATTGTTAAAACGGGCAAACATTTTCATCTCCATTACGGACAGTTTCTTCGTCCGTGATTGTTAGATGGCGATGGAAAGGCCGGTTTTGAATAGAATTCGTTGCATGCCTGCCATGCAGCAAGTGCATGTGACAGCCGCAGCAATCAGGCGATGGCTTTTTCCTGTCCGATATCGGCATTCATGCGATTGCGGCCAATCGGCAGCATCATCGGTCGCCCGGAAGTGGGATCAGTGATGATGCGGCTTTCGAGCCCAAAAACATCTGCAACCGTTTTTTCGGTGAGCACATCTTGCGGCGCGCCGGAGACATGCAGGCGACCGTCGTTCATCGCAACCAGAAAATCGGCATAGCGGGCAGCAAGGTTGAGATCGTGCAGCACCATGACAATGGTGGTGCCGCGTTCCCGGTTAAGGTCGGTCAGAAGATCGAGAACCTCGACCTGATGGGCGATATCGAGAAAGGTGGTCGGCTCGTCGAGGAGCAGTACTTCCGTCTGCTGTGCCAATGCCATGGCGATCCACACGCGCTGGCGCTGACCGCCGGAAAGTTCATCGACAGGTCTTTCTGCAAGCGATGCAGTCTGAGTCGCGTTCAGCGCGGCGGCGACAGCTTCGTCGTCTTCACGCGTCCAGCGCGCAAACATTTTCTGATGCGGATTGCGGCCACGGCTAACAAGGTCGGCAACCGTAATGCCCTCTGGCGCGATGGGCGATTGCGGGAGCAGACCGAGGGTTCGCGCCAGTTCGCGGGAAGGGACTTTGTGTATGGATTTTCCGTCGAGAAGCACCTGTCCCTTTCGCGGCGCAAGCAGTCGAGACATGGTGCGCAGCAGAGTGGACTTGCCACAGGCATTGGCGCCGACGATCACCGTGATCTTGCCGGATGGAACGTCGAGATCGAGACCGTCGAGAATGAGTGTGTCGTCATAGCCCGACGAAAGCTGGCTAACGGTGAGTGTATGGGTGGTCATAGCGAACCTCCGGTCCGGTTGACGCGTATGATGAGGAATATCAAGTAAGGTGCGCCGAGCGCGCCGGTGACGACGCCCACCGGATATCGGCTGGGCAGCAGGAATTGCCCGCAATAGTCACCGACGAGCACAAGGGTGGCCCCAACAAGTGCAGAGGGGATCAGCAGCGAGCCTTTATTGCCGATGATGCGCGCAGCAATTGGTCCGGACAAAAAAGCGACGAATGAAATCGGTCCTGTTACCGCCGTTGCGAAGGAAATCATACCAACGGCTGCGATGATAACGATGATGCGGGTTGTGGCGACGCGTGTGCCAAGTGCTGCGGCAGTATCGTCGCCAAGCCGGAGCGCCTCCAGATCGCGGCTGCGGCTCAACAACAGGCCACCGAAAACGCAAAGGGCCAGAAGCAGCGGTAATGTCTGGTCCAGACGGGCACCGTTGACGCTGCCTGTCAGCCAGCGCATGGCTTCCTGAAGGTTCCACGCTGGAGCGCTGGAGAGGATATAGGCGATGAAGCTTTCCAGCATCGCCGAAACGCCAATGCCGACAAGGATCAGCCGCGTGCCAGCAACACCGTTTCGAAACGACAGGCCATAGACCAGCAAGGCAACACCCAACCCGGCGATGACTGCGAAGACGGACACAGCCGGGCCGCTCATGGAAAGCACGACGATGGCGAAAACGGCAGCTGCACTCGCACCGGAACTGATCCCGATAATGTCGGGGCTCGCCAGCGGATTACGCAGCATGATCTGAAAGGCCACGCCCCCCAGACCAAAGCTCAATCCGGCCAGAACCGCCAACACTGCGCGTGGCAGGCGTAGCTGACCGACTGTGAAGCTTGCACCCTGCACATGTTCGCCGAGGAGTACGCGCATCACGTCGGATGGCGGCGTAAAGGACTGGCCGAGCATCAGCGTCAGCGCGAAAAACACGGTCAGCAGCGCCAGCAATAGTGCAATGATGGCTGTGCGCTTGCGAGCACGAAGTCGGCGGTTCTGCGCAATGGTGGCTGCGGTGGGCGATAACATGGTCACAGCTCCCGCACCCGCTGACGCCGCACGATCCAGATGAAGAACGGAGCGCCGATAAAAGCCGTGACAATGCCGACATCGAGTTCCGCCGGTCGGGCGATAAGGCGACCAACCACATCTGCACCAACCAGCAGGCATGCGCCGATCAGGGCGGAAAAGGGCAGGAGCCAGCGGTGATCGACACCGACGAGCAGACGGCAGAGATGCGGGACAATCAGGCCGACAAAGCCGATGGGGCCGCAAATGGCGGTTGTCGCGCCGCATAGAAGAATGGCGCCGAGCGCCGCCATGGCGCGCGCGACGGCAACATTTTCGCCAAGGCCGGCGGCAAGTTCATCGCCGAGCGCCAGTGAATTCAGCTTGCGCGCCGATAGAAGGCTGATGAGAAAGCCGACAGCGAGAAAGGGCAGCACATGCGAAATTCGGTCGAATGTTGCTCCGCCAACTCCGCCGATCTGCCAGGACCGTATACCGCCTGCTATGTCGTTGCGGGGAAGCACGACGGCGATCACCATCGACGAGAACGCGACGGATGTTGCTGCCCCCGCAAGCGCAAGCTTGAGCGGTGTCGCGCCACCCCGACCGAGCGAGCCGATCGTATAAACGAAGGCGGCTGCGCAGCCTGCACCGAGAATGGCCGCCCAGATAAAGGCCTGCGACGAGGCGATGTTAAACCATGCAACGCCAATGACCACGGCAAGCGATGCACCCATATTGACGCCCAATATGCCCGGATCGGCGAGCGGATTGCGTGTCACGCCCTGCATGACGGCTCCGGCAAGTCCAAGCGCTGCACCAGCCACCAGTGCAAGAAAGGTACGCGGAATTCGAAGCGACACCGCCGCCTGACCGATTGAATCAACCTGACCGCCAAGTGCCGCAAGAATGTCAGCCCAGCTCACGTCGCGGGTGCCAAGCGAAACCGACAGGAAACAGAGAAGCGCAAGGCAAGCGATCACGACCGCCAGCCACATTGCGCTTGTGCGATGCGTCTTGCCGAATTGCGATATGTAAGGGGCGGTGTGGCCGTTGCGGGCTGTCATTTCGTCTTGTCTGCCGCCTGCGCAAGCAAGGCGACATAGTCCTTCAGCACCCATGAGATGGAGAGTGGCGTCGGGTTCGCAGCCGTGCCGAGCGGGTTTCTGCCCAGCATGACGATGGCGTTATGGGTAACCACTGGCATCTTCGCCATCAGCGGATTGCTCTTCATGGCGTTGTATAGTTCTTGACTGCCATAGGTGACGACGATGTCCACATCGTCGAACGCATCGATATGTTCGGCGCTGATCGAGCCGGAAAACTGGCCGGGCTTGGATGCATCGACAACGCTTTTGGGGGATTTCAAGCCGAGATCGTTGAAGAACCGCACCCGCGTATCGTTCGTCGTATAGAAGTTGATCGTGCTGAGGTTCGTTGCGTCGAGATGGGTGACGAACATTGCCGACTTGCCCTTCAAATGCGGATAGGCGGCCACAGCATCGGCAATTTCACCGTCGATTTTCTTGATCAGCGCTTCACCCTCGGCAGCCATGCCCATGCCTGCACTGTTAAGGCGGATCATGTCGCGCCAGTCTGTGGACCATGGTGCTTCCGGATAGGCCACGACGGGCGCAATCTGGCTCAGCGTATCGTAATCCGACTGGCTCAGGCCGGAATAGGAAGCGAGGATGACATCAGGCTTGGTTTCCGCCACGGCTTCGAAGTCGATCCCGTCGCCCTCATCGAACAGGACTGGCTTTTCCGCGCCCAGCTCTTTCAGCCGTTCGTCAACCCATGGCAATAGACCATCGCCATTGTCATCGCCGAAATTTGCGGCGGCAAAACCAACCGGCACCACGCCTAAAGCCAGTGGCACTTCATGGTTCGCCCAGGCGACGGTCGCTATCCGTTTCGGCTTTTTCGAAATGGTCGTCGTGCCGAAAGCATGTTTGATCACAATGGGATAGGTCTGGCTTTCGTCGGCGGATGCTGAGCCTGTTGCGGCTAATGCCACGCCCATTGCAAACAGCATCGATGCGACGAACATCAGCGGCGAACGAATGAACCACGACATAGGGCGCATTCTCCTTGCTTTTAGGTGCTTTAAAAGTGGCCTTTCACTCTCAGGTTAAATATACGCAGTCAAGTGCGATGCCGGGGGCTTGGCCTGAGCTGTATGAAATATCCGTGGCTTTTTACAAAAAAGCAGATTTCTACAATACTGGACAACTGCTCTCAAGTTAATGCGATTTCGAGGGTATTGAGGTGCAGATTCCAGGTTGGTTGAGCGGGGACGCTTTAACGGTTCAGCCAACAGAGCTTCTGACAACATCCCAAAATCTAAGCATCGCTGTCGGCTTTGGCTGTCGACAATCATCGCATAACCGGATTCTGGAACGTGAGCATGAACATCGCAAAGACACTTGATAACAGCAGGCAAACCAGAATCCGTTACCGCAATGCCGCCTTGTTGGGCTGCACGGCGCTGGCGCTCATCATGCCAGGCGTTGCTTCCGCTCAGGATGCGGCGGAGACGTCTGGTTCTACGACTGTTCTCCAGACCATTACCGTCGACGGCGCGGGCGGAAGCGACGACGATTCCAGGTCCATCGTTGCACGTAAAACGACAATCGGCGGCAAGATTCCGGCTGAAATCCTCGATACGCCAGCCTCGGTTTCGATGATCACGGCGAAGGAGATTCAGGACCGCAACGCGCAGACTGTCGAGCAGGTGTTGCAATATACATCTGGCGTCAACACAGACTTTTACGGTTCTGACGATCGCTTCGACTATTTCAAGATTCGTGGTTTCGACGCTTACACTTACCGCGATGGACTGGTGGTCGGCTCACCTTTTGGCGGCATCCGCGAAGAACCATTCGCCTATGAGCGTGTGGAAGTTCTGAAAGGTTCGAACTCGTCAGGCTTCGGCGTTGCACAGCCCGGCGGTGCGGTGAACTATGTCACCAAGCGCCCCAAAAGCGAACGCTTCGGGGAAGCCTATATCACGGGCGGTTCCTACGAGCACAAGGAAGTCGGCGTCGATTTTGGCGACAACATCACCAAGGACGACACGCTTTCCTATCGCTTCACCGGCAAGTTTCAGGATGCCAATGCCGAATATGACTATTCGCGCAATGACGATAAATTCGTCATGGGTGGGCTGACCTGGCGGCCCGATGCAGCAACCAGCCTGACCGTAGTTTACGATCATCTTTACAAGAACGGCACGCCTGGCAGTGGCGGTCACCCCATTGGCACGGATTTCAGCCGAAGCCGCTTTTTTGGCGAGCCGGATTATAATTTCCGTGGCACGAAGCGCAATGCGCTCAGCGCCATGTTCGATCATGACTTCGGTAACGGTCTGAGCTTCAGCTCCAATGCACGCTACAGCAAGACGGACAGCGATTTCGGCTATGCCTATATCGGTGGAACGCCGACAAATGGTTCGACAATCGCGGATCGCTATTTCTTCGGCAATGAAAGCTCCAACGAGCAATTCATCATCGATTCACATTTTCTCTATGAGGCCAATTTCGACAATGTCGAAACCCGCACACTGGTTGGCCTTGAGTATAATAATTACAAGTCGACCAACGCGACGTCGTGGGGCGCGGCACCCGGCATAGACTGGACAAACCCCGTTTATACCGGCGGCCCGCTTTCCACCGCGCCCTATACGAGCAAGCGAAACAAGCAGAAGACCACAGGCCTTTATCTCCAGCAGGATGTTGTCCTGTACGACAAGCTGATCTTCTCTGTGGGACTGCGCAATGACTGGCTGGACCTCACCGAAGAAAATCGGCTCACAAGCGTTACCGATAAAGGTGATCACAGCGATTTCAGCAAGCGCTTCGGTCTGACATACCGCATAACCGATGAACTCGCGACCTATGCCAGCTATGCGGAATCCGTCGCCCCGGCCGATGTCGGTGTCGAACCCACGACCGGCAAGCAGTATGAAATCGGTGTTAAATATCAGCCGGATGCTTTCCCGGCATTGTTCAGCGCTGCAATCTACGATCTGACGAAGGAAAACTTCACCGTCTATGACAGCGTGACCTATCTGCCTTCCAGTGTCGAGAAAGTGCGGCATCGCGGTGTCGATCTTGAAGCGAAGGCGGAAGTCGCGCGCAACATCAACGTGATCGCGGCCTATAGCTATATCGACTCCAAGATCGAAGAGCCGGGCGGTGTTTACGACGGCAATCGTCTCGCCATGGTTCCAAAACACATGGCGTCCATCTGGGGCACCTATACGCTGGAAGGCGAAGGTGCGCGAGGCGACATGACCTTCGGTGTGGGCGCGCGTTACATCAGCTCGTATTATCTGGGCAATGCGAACAACCCGACACCAAAAATCGGCATGGGCGAGTCCAGTGTCGTGGTTGATGCGTCGTTCAGCTACAATATCAAGGAAAACACCACGCTTCAGGTGAATGCGAGCAACCTGTTCGATGAGAAGCATGTCGCCAATGGCGGTTCCGGTGCCTACTTCTATAATCCGGGCCGCGAGATCACGGCAACGCTGCGTCAGACGTGGTAAAAATCAGGCCCCATCCGGTGATATTCGGGTGGGGCTTTTCACAGCGCTGATATGGTTTTAGTCAGACTGGCGCTGCTGTAAACGACGCCATGCGGCAGGTGTTTCGCCGACAATTTGTCGAAAAGCCTTGGTGAGATGCGCCTGATCGGTAAAGCCAAGTTGGGCGGCAACGCCTGCGACTGTCACTTCGCCGTTACCGATCAATAGATCTCGCGCCAGATCAATGCGTTTGCCGAGCTGCCATTGCAGCGGGGTCTTTCCGGTCGTCTGCTTGAAGACGTTGGAAAACCAGCTTTCAGAGAGGCCCACAGTTGCGGCCATTTCGGCAACGCTGAGCCGCCCGTCGCTGCATGCATTGAAACGGGCATGAAGCTTGTTCATCTGTGCTTGGGTCAAACGGCCATAACCCTGGCTGTTCTCGTCTCCCGAAATATCGAGGAGACTGGCCAGAATGCTGCCAACAAGGCTTTCCGCGAAAAGCGCATGTTTCGAAGGGTTGGAGGTCTCATCCACCAGCAATCTGGCCAGTGTTTCGACAGCCCCGATATCCTGAATTTCTGCAGGACTTCGCAACGCCGCCATTGCCGCAGACGTGCCGACCGCCGGTGTCAGGAATTTGAGCAGCCGGTCTTTGTGAAAATGCAGGTTCAGATGCGAGAAGCGATGCATTGAAACTGTCTTCGTCCAAAGCGGCAGTCCTGCGGGCAGATAGATCGCACGCATCATCGGACGAAAATGCTGTTTCAGCGTGCTTTGCGTGTTGGATATGCTGATGTTCGACGACACATCATTGAAAAAGATCATGATGCGCGGATCGTCTGACAGAAAATAGCCGGTCGCGCCGGTCTGGCTCTCTGCTTCCCAAAACGCGCTGACCAGACCGTCGAACACGCGCCATTTGACAGGTGCGACCACCCGAATGCCTTCTGCGTGCCAGGTCATGGAATGCCAGAAGCTCAACCTCGGAACCGTCCTTTCGGGAAGATCAAAAGGGTATCCCGCAGGTAGGAACAGGCAGGTATATCCCCATTTAATATGAGGATAACTATCATGTTTTTACATCATGGCAAGCCGATATTCAAACTTGCCATGATGGGAGCCAACAGTGTCGGCTGCTAAATCGCTACTGCGTTGGGTTTTCTTCCACCAGAGCCGCGGTCGGATCGGAGGTCGCCAAGGCGGGTGGACCTTCCACCCCACGCTGACGTTCACGAATGAATGTGAACAAGCCGGAGATGACGATCAGCACGATACCGATCAGCATCGCCATGTCGATATGATCATGGAAGACGAAATAGCCAAACAGGATCGCCCAGATCATCTGGCTATATTGCGGCGAGGCAATTGCACTGGCGGGAGCGTGATTGGCCGCCAGCATTAGAAGGATATTGGCGAGTGCTGCGAGAAGGCCATATCCGGCAAGATAAACCCACTGCATTGTGTCAGGAGCCTGATAGGTGGGCAGCATCAATGCGCCGCAAATGACAATGGGGCCGACAAGGCCGCTTGTATAAAGCGAGATGCGTTTTTCGCTTTTTCCCATCACGCGGAAAATGATGATGCCGACTGCACCGCCCATGCCGCCGGCGAGGGCACCGAGGTGGCCGATGGACAATTCACGGAAACCGGGGCGCAGCACCACCAGGACACCAGCAAAGCCGATGGCAACTGCCAGCCAACGTCGCCAGCCGACCTGCTCCTTGAGGAAAACGACCGACAATATGGTGACGAAGGCCGGAAGCAGGAAAATCAGCGCGAAGGCTTCGGCCATGGAAAGATGCGTGAATGCCGTAACGCTGCCCACGACACCCATGGTCGCCGTGACCGTGCGCAGAAGCCACATCTTCACATTTGTGGTTCGAAACATATCGAGCCAGTTGTCGCCGGCTTTTTTGGTGAAGGGGACGGCAAGCAGGCCAAGTACAGCGCCGAAAAAGGCAGTTTCATAAGGAGACAGCGAGCCGTCAATGAACTTGACGCAGGCATCGCTGACGGCGAATGCGGCGTAGGAAGCAAACGCGAGGAAAATTCCGTAAAGCATGGCAATGTCCGTAAAAACGGGTCCGAAAGCGTGGAGGCCGAAAGAGGGGGAGGAGGCTCTTTCCCGATCTAATCGATTGGAGGCGCTTTGGCAAAAGACATTTTAGTAAAAATCGACCTCGCGCCAGTATAAATTGAGAGGAGCGATTTCGCCTTTTTCAAGGCTTCGAGCCCTCGCGAAAACGCATGCCTCATTTGCAATCATATCCGTGGTGGAAATTTAGACAAACGCCTATTTGAACATCATCCAAACGAGGAGAGAGCAAATGAACATTCGTCAGAAATTCCAACAGTATGTATCCCGTCGCCGTGCAGTTCGTGAACTCGGTGCAATGGACGACCATCTTCTTGCCGACATCGGTGTTTCGCGTTCGCAGATCCAGAGCGCCGTATTCGGTCGATAAGTGCGTATGGAGCGTCTTTCCAAGGGCCGCCCGTCAAGTACAATCGAAATAAAGTGACAAAGCGTCGGTCTCCAGTCCCGGCGCTTTTGCTTTTTTAGCTATACCGAAAACAGTATTTTAGATTTTTCTGGTACGTTCAGCGCTTTCTCGCTGGCAAAGTTTTCCAACACCGATCGAAATAAATATTCTTGGACGAGCGACAGACATGTCGAGCGCGCGGATTGTCGTCTGGTCTTCTTTCACCCCTTTTATTAGGGGTAAAATCGCATATGGGACATTTATGATCTCGATATGAGACAACTTCGAATTGTTTATTATGCGGCCCCTCATATACTCAATCTCGCGGGGGCTGATGATGAAGGGCGCACCACGATCGAGATGTTCCGATCTCGGGTGTTCTTCATCATCACATTCTTTTCCCACCAATGACTATTCAAGCGATTATTACAGCGGCTTTGCCGTAATATTGTGTGAAAATAACTATACTGAGACTGGCATCCTTGCGCATCGGGCGATCAGATTGCTAACTGATCGCCCGATGACATTAAAGCTCGCAAGACGATGGGGCTCGCAAGATGATGGACCTTTTTTGGCGTGGTATCCTGATTGGGATCGGCGCAACAGTCGTGATGGATATTTGGGCAATCGTACTGGCTGCCATGCCGGGACAGTCGCTTCCGAACTGGGGGCGGGTTGGTCGCTGGTTCTGGCATCTGCGCGAAGGTCAGATTTTCCACGATGACATCGGCAAGGCCACACCCTACCGGCACGAAGTCGCGCTTGGCTGGATCGGCCATTATGTCGTCGGCATTCTCTACGGCGTGATTTTTGCATTTTATGGCGGGGCGGCGTGGTTCGAGAACCCCGTCTTTCTTCCGGCCTGGATCTTTGGCATACTCACCGTCGCGGCTGGCTGGTTTTTGTTGCAGCCAGGACTTGGAATCGGGTGGGCAGCATCCCGTCTGCCGAATGCGCAGCATGTCCGTATTATGAACCTTGTTGCGCACACATTCTTTGCGCTTGGTCTGTATGCGACCGCGCTATTGCTGAAAAGCGTTTTCTAATCAATGGGTTGAAAACTGCGTCCGCCGCCGAGGTGGGCGCTTTTTTTGAAGCACTTTCAAATATTTCCCGGCAAATGGGGAACTGGCGTCGGCGCGCAAGTCAGTCCACACTCCATCAAGTCAATAAATAGGCATTCTCAAGGCAGAATTGTGTACGGATCGCGGTAGGGAACTGTGCTTTGTCTGCAATGAGGTGTAAGGGGAACCAGTCCGTCCGTGCAAAATGCGGCGGCGTCTAACATTTTGGCAATCCCACAGGGTTTGCTCCATTCTGTATTCCGTGGCGGCGCAGCAAATCTGTCCGTGGCGGAATTGGCGTGGGCACCCGAGAAACGGGCCTACTTGCCTCGGAGGAACGATGCTCGAAAAGCTGTTCAAGTTACAGGAACACGGCACCAACGCGCGGACGGAAATCATCGCCGGCGTGACGACCTTCCTGACGATGTCCTACATCATCTTCGTCAACCCGGATATCCTGTCCACCACGGGCATGGATAAAAGCGCGGTTTTCGTGGCGACCTGTCTCGCCGCCGCGCTCGGTTCGATCATCATGGCGCTTGTCGCCAACTGGCCGATCGGCATGGCGCCCGGCATGGGCCTCAACGCGTTCTTCGCGTTCACGGTCGTTGGAGCCATGGGCTTCAGCTGGCAGCAGGCGCTCGGTGCGGTTTTCATTTCCGGCGTCATCTTCCTTCTTCTGACGGTAACGGGTATCCGCCGCTGGCTGGTGGAAGGCATTCCGCATTCGCTTCGAAGCGCGATTGCAGCCGGTATCGGTATGTTCCTGGCGCTCATCGGCTTGAAAACCGCAGGCGTCGTGGTTGGCAATGAAGCAACGCTCGTTGGCCTTGGCGATCTGACCAAAGCCGGTACGCTGCTTGCTATCGCCGGTTTCTTCATCATCGCTGTTCTGGATGCGCTCAAGGTTCGCGGTTCGATCCTGATCGGCATTCTGGTTATTACGATTGCGTCGATTGCGCTCGGCATCAGCCAGTTCAATGGCGTGTTCTCCGCACCGCCAAGCCTTGCGCCAACCTTTCTGCAGCTTGATGTTATGGGCGCGCTCCATACCGGCATTCTGCACGTGATCCTTGTCTTCGTGCTGGTGGAAGTGTTCGACGCTACGGGTACGCTGATCGGCGTCGCCAAGCGTGGCGGCCTGATCGAACCGGGCAAGCCGAACCGCCTCGGTCGCGCGCTCTTTGCCGACAGCACGGCCATTCTCGGCGGCTCGCTGCTGGGCACCTCGTCCACGACGGCTTATGTCGAAAGCGCTTCTGGCGTTCAGGCAGGTGGTCGTACCGGTCTTACGGCTCTGGTCGTGGCGCTGCTGTTCCTGGCTGCCCTGTTCATTTCGCCGCTCGCCGGTTCGGTCCCTGCTTACGCAACCGCACCTGCGCTGATCTATGTGGCTTGCCTCATGATGCGCGAACTGACCGAAATCGATTGGCAGGACATTACGGAAGCAACGCCAGCTGCGCTTACCGCACTGGCTATTCCGCTGACCTATTCGATTGCTAACGGTCTTGCCTTCGGCTTCATCAGCTATGTCGTGCTCAAGGCCTTCACCGGCAAGGCACGCGAGGTTCATCTTGCAACCTGGCTGGTCGCCGCCCTGTTTGTGATCCGCTTCGCGTTCTTCGCAGAATAGTCTTGTAACGCCGGGCGTTCGCGCCCGGCGCATTTCTCGATGGTAGATGAGGAGAGAGCCTTTGCAGTCGAATGATCTGAAGCTTCTGGAGCGACTGATTGAAGTCCTTGAGAACAATATCATCCCGCTGACGGAAAAAGGCGTTGCCGCTGGCAACAAGATTTTCGGCGCAGCCCTGCTGCAAAAGTCCGATCTTTCGCTTGTTCTGGCCGAAACCAACAATGAGACGGAAAATCCGCTTTGGCATGGTGAAGTACACACGCTGAAGCGCTTTTATGAAATGCCTGAAAAGGGCAGACCGAACACCAGGGATATGGTGTTCTTTTCAACCCATGAGCCATGCTCGATGTGCCTCTCGGCTATCACCTGGAGCGGCTTCGACAATTTCTATTATCTGTTCAGCCATGAAGATTCGCGCGATGCATTTTCCATCCCGCACGATCTGAAAATTCTGAAAGAAGTCTTCACGCTTGAACCGGGCGGCTATAATCGCGACAATGCCTTCTGGCATAGCCATTCCCTGCCCAAGTTGGTTGCAGCCTTGCCGGAGCCGGATCGGTCGCGGCTTGAAAAGCGCCTTGATGCCATTCGCGCCAAATATGATGCAATGTCCGGTGCCTATCAGTCCCAGAAAGATGGCAACGCGATCCCGCTGAACTAAGAGCCTTTGCGCCAAGGCGGATTATTTTCCACGGAAGCTTGACAGGTCGACGGGTTACGCCGCACATCGCTCGTGTTGCGTGATCCGTTTTGTTTTTGCGAAGATTGTTTGACTTCGCACGCCGATGCCAGCGCGTCGGCAAGCCTGTGAGGATATTGATGCTGCGTATGATTGTTATGGGCGTTTCGGGGTCCGGAAAGTCCACTGTCGGCGAGAAGATTGCTGCCGAATTGCAGTTGCCCTTTCTGGAAGGGGATTCGCTACACCCAAAGGCCAATGTCGATAAAATGTCGGCAGGTATCCCGCTTCAGGACGAAGATCGCTGGCCTTGGCTGGACAAGATTGGCGAACACCTTGCCGCAGCAAATGATGGCATCGTCGTTTCCTGTTCGGCGCTGAAAGCAGTCTATCGTGACCGTTTGCGCGCCGCTGCCGGAGCGCCGGTTATGATCATTTTTCTCGACGGCACTTTCGAAGTTCTCCATGAGCATATGGGTCACCGTACAGGCCATTTCATGCCGGTCGCCATGCTCGAAAGCCAGATTGCAACGCTGGAAAGCCCGGTGGGTGAGCCGCTTGTTTTCCGCGCTGATGTAGCCGACCCGGTGGAGAAGATCGTGGCGGAAAGCCTCGCCTGGATCCGCGCCCAGAAACTCTAGTTAAGCGGCCAGAAGAACATCAGTGTCGGCACTGTCACGATAGCGATGATGATGGAGAGCGGCAGTCCAAGGCGCGGATAGTCGCTGAATTTGTAACCGCCCGGTCCCATGACCAGTGTGTTGCACTGGTGGCCGATAGGGGTGAGGAAATCACACCCCGCGCCGATGGCCACGGCCATCAAAAAAGCTTCCGGCTTGAAACCAAGGCCGGAGGCAAAGCTGGTCGCAATGGGCGCCATGACCAGAACCGTGGCGGCATTATTGAGAAACGGCGTGACCATCATTGCAGCCACAAGGATCAGCGCCAGCGCGCCGGCGGGCGGCAGCTGGTGGCCTATAGTGGCGAGCGCTTCGGCGATCAGATCTGTGCCGCCTGTGGTTCTGAGCGCGTCCGAGACCGGTATCAGAGCCGCCAGCATCACCAGAATAGGTCCGTCAATCTCGTCATAAACTTCGTTGAGCGGGATGACCTTGAAAAGCAGCATCGCAACTGCGGCTGCGAAAAACGCAACGGCAACCGGTACGATGCTCAAAGCCGTCGCGCCAATGGCAACAATCAGAATTGCCAGCGGGATGAGGCTCTTGCGGACATTGCCGAGCATCAGCTTGCGTCGCGCCAAAGGCAGAAGCTCGAATTCAGGCAGGAAGGTCGATAGGCTGGCTTGTCTGCCCTGAAGCACCAGCACATCGCCGAACCGTAGGCGCACTTCGCTCAAACGCTCGGTAATGCGCTCGCCCGGGCGGCTGACGGCGAGAAGATTGACGTCATAGCGCGCATAAAGCTCCAGCCGCTGCGCCGACAGATCGACAAGATGCGAGTTTTTGCCGATAACCGCCTCTACCACCTCAATGTCGGTCGAGCCGCTCGTGTCTTTCGGGTCGCGATTTTCGGACAGGGTCAGCTTTCCGGCGCTGACAACTGTATCGAGCGCTTTCGGGTCGCCTTCCAGCATCACGATATCGTCCTCGGCAAGCACCGTGTCGGGCAGGGGCGTGATGCGCCCTTCCTTGCGGATAATGGCCGTGACCATGGCCTCGCCTTCGGCAGGGCGGATAAGTTCGGATATTTGTTTGCCAACCAGCGGAGAGGATTTTGAAACGCGCGCTTCCGAAGCGTAGTTCTTGATCTTGATGGCTTCGTCGAGAGAAACATTTTCACGCGTGCGCTGTGGCACCAGCCAGTAGAAGCAAACGAGATAGACAAGACCGACCGCGGCAAGAACTGCGCCAACGGGCGTGAAGTCGAACATGGTGAATGGTTCACCGACCATTTCGCCACGAATGCGCGAAACAACGATATTGGGCGAGGTGCCAACCTGCGTCATCAATCCGCCGAGCAACGCGCCGAAGGCCATCGGCATCAGGAATGTCGAGGGCGAAACATTGGAGCGGCGGGCAAACTGAAAGGCGACCGGGATCATGATCGCCAGCGCACCGACATTTTTCACGAAGGCGGAAAGGACCGTCACGATGGCGACCAGGACAGCGAGCTGCAATCGAACGCTGTTCATTTCCGGCAGAAACCGCTGGACTGCAAGCTGCATCAAGCCGGAACGCGCGACGCCCGCACTGACCACCAGTGCGCTGCCAACGATGATGACAATGTCGTCGCTGAAGCCAGTAAACGCTTTATCGAAGGGAACAACACCAACCGCGATGCCGAGCAAAAGTGCGCAAAGCGCCACAATGTCGTATCGAAACTTGCCCCAGATAAATGCCCCCATCATAAGTACGATCACAGCGAAGGATAGTATTTGTTGATGAGTCATTCAGTACGCGTTCCCAGAAATGAGAAAATTATTCCTTTTCTGTGTAACGCATAAAATTTCAAACGGAAATTGATTATTCGGGCGCCGTGAATGATGCGCGCTGCAAAAGCGAGAGTGCCTTGCGCTCTAGTTGTAGAGCGCAAGGCTGTTTCAATCAGTCGCCGATACGGCGGCCATCCGCGTCGAAAAGATGCACGTTCTGCACCGAAGCGCCAACCTTCACGACTTCATCGATTGTGTGGCTGGAACGACCGGCCACGCGGAAAACCAGCGGCTTGCCATCGGTTAGCGAGCCATGGATGAAGCTTTCCGCGCCGACCAGCTCAATCGCGTCGATGCGTACATCGGCATTGAAACCGTCGGCTGCCGGTTCCCCGGCTTCAAGAATGCGCATGTCTTCCGGACGCACACCCAGCGTAAACTTGCCAGACGGGGCGTTGATGGCGCTCCCCGGCTGCCAGACTGTGCTTGCGCCGCCTTCCAGCAGGTTCATCGACGGAGAGCCAATGAAGGTCGCAACGAAGGTCGAGGCAGGCTTTTCGTAAAGCTCGATAGGCGTGCCGACCTGCTCGATATTCCCGGCATTCAGCACCACGAGACGATCAGCCATGGTCATCGCTTCCATCTGGTCGTGGGTCACATAGACACTGGTTGTGCCGAGCGAACGCTGCAAACGCTTGATCTCGACGCGCATCTGCACGCGTAGCTTGGCATCGAGATTGGAAAGCGGTTCATCGAAGAGGAATGCCGCCGGTTCACGCACAATAGCGCGACCCATGGCGACGCGCTGGCGCTGTCCGCCCGAAAGCTGGCGCGGCTTACGGTCGAGGAATTGTTCGATCTCCAGCGCCTTGGCGGCCTTGCCGATACGGCGTTCGATCTCGTCTTTCGGTGTTTTGCGGTTTTTCAAACCATAAGCGAGGTTGTCGCGAACTGTCATATGCGGGTAGAGCGCATAGTTCTGGAACACCATGGCGATGTCGCGCTCGGCGGGCTCGACATCGTTGACCACACGGTCGCCAATGGCAATCGTGCCGCCGGTGATGCCTTCCAGACCGGCGATCATGCGCAGAAGCGTGGACTTGCCGCAGCCTGATGGGCCGACGAGAACGACGAATTCGCCATCCTGAATATCCAGTGAAACGCCTTTGATGACTTCAATACCGCCGCCATAGCTCTTGCGGACATTATCAAGAACGATCTTGCTCATTATTTTTCCGTTTCCACGAGGCCTTTGACGAACCAGCGCTGCATTAGCACGACAACGAGGATCGGCGGGATGATGGCCAGAATTGCCGTTACCATGACATAGTTCCACGGGGTGGAAGCGTCGGCCCAATCGACCATGCGGCGCAGGCCGATGATGATGGTGTTCATTTTCGCGTCATTGGTAACGAGCAGAGGCCAGAGATACTGGGTCCATCCGTAAATGAAGAGAATGACGAAGAGCGCCGCGATATTCGTCTTCGATAGCGGCAAGAGGATGTCGCGCATGAAGCGGAACGGTCCTGCATTGTCGATACGTGCGGCTTCGACCAGTTCTCCCGGAATGGTGAGGAAGAACTGCCGGAACAGGAATGTCGCTGTCGCCGATGCCATCAGGGGCAGCGTCAGCCCCGCATAGGTATCGATCAGACCAAGATCGACGATAACCTTGTAGGTTGGCAAAATGCGCACTTCGACCGGCAGCATCAGCGTCACAAAGATCATCCAGAAGAAGAACATGCGCAGCGGAAAGCGGAAGAAGACAATCGCAAAAGCCGACATGAACGAGATGATGATCTTGCCGATGGCAATCGCCATCGCGACGACGAACGAGTTCCACAGCAGCCTTTCAAGGCTGACGCCGACAACGCGCTCCACGCCGCCGAATATGGCTTCGTTATAGTTCTCGACAAGGTGATTGCCGGGCAGGAGCGATATTGGCGGACGGATGATTTCCGAAGAACTCATCGTCGAGGCGACGAAGGTGTAATAAATCGGAAAGGCGACGATGATGATCCCGAGGATCAGGATCAGATGGCCGATCAGATTGGAGATGGGGCGTTTTTCGATCATGGCCGCCTCGCTCACGAATAATGCACGCGCTTCTCAACGAAGCGGAACTGGAAGGCAGTCAGGGCGATGACGATGGCCATCAGGATGACCGACTGGGCAGACGACGAGCCGAGGTTCAGATTGACGAAGCCGTCATTGTAAACCTTGTAGACCAGTGTTTCCGTGGCCTTGGCAGGCCCGCCCCCGGTGACGGCGTGGATGATGCCGAATGTGTCGAAGAACGCATAGGTCGTGTTGACCACCAGCAGGAAGAACGAGGTGGGGGCCAGTAACGGAAACACGATGGTCCAGAAGCGCCGCGCACCGCGCGCGCCGTCAATGGCAGCCGCTTCGATTAACGACTTAGGAATTGCCTGCAAGCCTGCGACAAAAAACAGAAAATTGTAGGAAATCTGTTTCCATGCGGCTGCGAAAACAACGAGGCCCATAGCCTGATTGCCGTCGAGAAGCGGATCCCAGGCAACGCCATTGCGACGCAGGATATAGGCAAGCGTGCCCATGGCCGGGTTGAACATGAAAAGCCAGAGCATACCGGCGACGGCAGGCGCCACCGCATAGGGCCAGATCAGCAATGTGCGATAAAGGGTCTTGCCGCGTATGACACGGTCAGCCGCAGTCGCCAGCAACAGGGCTGCGCCCATAGCGAGAAGTGCGGTCAGGACGTTGAAGACAATCGTGACCCTGAAGGAATGCAGATAATTCGGGTCCGAAAGAACCGTGCTGAAATTTGCCAGTCCCACGAAAGTGGATTTCAGGCCGAATGCGTCTTCACGCATGAAGGACTGATAAATTGCCTGACTGGCTGGCCAGAAGAAGAACACCAGCGTCAACGCGATCTGCGGCGCCAGCAGGAAATAGGGTAAGATCTTGTTGGGAAACGTGACTTTCTGCACGGGCGATTTCCTTGCAGGAAACAAAGCCGCCCGCTCGATCATGAGCAGGCGGCATTGCTTGATTTAAAATTTATTGCGCGGCTGCGATCGCTTCGTTTCCGCGTTTGACGGCGTTTTCGAGCGCGGTCTTCGCGTCCTGCTTGCCACCGAGCATGGCTTCGAACTCTTCGTTCAAAATATCACGCACCTGCGGCAGGTTGACGAGGCGCACGCCCTTGGAGTTTTCGGTCGGCTCCTTGCCCATCATCTGAAGGATCGGCGTTTCGCGGCCCGGATTCTTTTCATAGAAATCCGACTTTTTGGTTTCTTCGTAAGCGGCTAGCGTCACCGGCAGATAGCCGGACTTCTCGTGCAGCTTGACCTGAATCTTGGTCTGCGACAGGAAGTTGAAGAACTGCGCAATGCCCTTGTACTGATCGTCGCTGAGGCCAGCGAAAACCCAAAGCGCGGCACCGCCGGGGATGGTGTTCTGCGGGCCATGACCTTCATAATAAGGCAACTGGCCAATACCGTAATTGATGCCGGATTTGACCACATCGCCGAGACCGCCCGACGATTCCGTCAGCATCGCGCATTCTCCCGAGGTGAAGAGCTGCTTTGCTTCCGAGGTGCGTCCGCCGTAGCGGAATGCGCCATCCTTGGCGAGATCGGCAATCGACTGGAAGTGCTGGATGTAAAGCGGGGAATTAATTTCCAGCTTCACATCGGTGCCGCCGAGGCCGTTTTCGTTGGTGCCGTAAGGAACGTTGTTCCAGGCTGCGAAGTTTTCGGTCTGGATCCAGGTCAGCCAGGTCGAGGTGAAGCCGCAAGGGGCAGCACCGCTTGTCTTGATCTTCTTGGCGGCTTCAAACACTTCCGGCCAGGTCTTTGGCGGGTTATTTTCGTCCAGACCAGCCTTTTTGAAGGCATCCTTGTTGTAATAGAGGATCGGCGACGAGGAATTATACGGGAAGGACAGCATCGTGCCATCCGGCTTGGAATAATAAGCGACGATACCCGGCAGATATTGCGACTTGTCGAACTTGAAGCCGCCCTTTTCCAGCACTTCGGCTGCCGGAACCACGGCACCTTCTGCGCCCATCATCACGCCGCTACCGGCGTCGAAGACCTGAAGAATTGCTGGCGGCTGCTTGGAACGGAACGCGGCGATGCCTGCATTCAACGTTTCTGGGTAGCTGCCCTTATAGACCGGAACGATCTTGTAATCGCTCTGGCTTTCATTGAACTCTTTGGTGAGTTCATTGATCATTTCGTTATTGGCGCCGGTCATGCCGTGCCACCAGGACAATTCGGTCTGGGCAAATGCCTGCGAACCGATGGAAAGAGCAAGAACGCCTGTGAGCGCGGAAGTCGTGATCAGACGGGTAAGCATGTTTCCTCCTCGGAGTTGAGGTTACGTGAATATCAGGAACAGCCAAGTCTGTTCTCGATAAATCCGGAACCTGCATTATCGTTATTGCGCTTATATGAATGCAATTTTTAGGGAAGGATCAACCTTCGATTTCCCCAATGCCAGAGTAAACTCGAAAAAAGTAGTTCTAAAAAAGAAAAAAATCGAAAGCTAGGCGAAAAATTGTGAAGGACTGTGGATTACTTTGAGACAGGACGCCTATGATGAGACTGTTAGGCAACAGTAATCGGAGACTGACGCTGCTGTCTTGAACGAAAAAAAGGAGGCCTTGGAGGGCCTCCTCGATATCCTATTGAGATGTGTAGATTGGTTCAGCTGCTTATTCGCCCCAGGTGCGTTCAAGCACGTCAATCCAGTTTCCATGGGCGAGCTTGACGATGGAAGCATCGTCGTAGCCATGCGCACGGAATGTCGCGATCACGCGCTGAAGATCAGCGGCGCTGTGCAGGCTGTTCGAGATCGTCGTGCCGTCAAAATCCGAACCCAGCGCAAGGTGATCAATACCGATGCGGTTGACGATATAATCCGCATGACGCACCAGTTCATTCAGGTCGGTATTCGGGTCGCGCCTGCCATCCTCGCGCAGGAAGCCGACGCCGAAATTCAGGCCGACAAGACCGCCGGTATCACGAATGGCGTCGAGCTGCCGGTCGGTCAGATTGCGGCTCTGCTGGCAAAGCGCATGGGCGTTGGAATGCGACGCGACGAGCGGTGCATCGGACAGCGCTGCGATATCCCAGAACCCTTTTTCATTCATATGGGAAAGATCGACCATAACCTTCAATTCATTGCAGGCGCGGATGAGCGCCTTGCCGTGATCAGTCAGGCCCGGCCCGATATCCGGCGATGACGGAAAGCGGAAGGGAATGCCATGGGCGAAAATATTGGGGCGGCTCCATACCGGACCGAGTGTTCTCAGGCCCGCCGCATGCAGCACATAAAGCGCGTCGAGGCTTTCATCGAAAGCTTCCACGCCTTCAATGTGAAAGACGGAAGCGAAGATACCCTTGGCGAATGCATCGCGAATGTCTGCGGCAGTCCGGCAGATGCGCACCTGTCCCATCGATTTGCGTTCGATATTTTGCAGGATTGCCGCCATGCCCAGTGTCGCCTTCATGGCGTCCGGCTGGCTCGGCGTCGGCAGATTACCATCGGCATCCAGCTCGCGGGCAGGGGATGGAACATACACCGCGCATAGCCCGCCGCCCAACCCGCCTTTACGGGCACGGGGCAGGTCAATATGTCCGACGTCCTCACCTTCAAGGAACCGCTTTTCGGGGGCCGGCTTGTTGGAAGACCACAAACGCAGCAGAACGTCATTGTGCCCATCGAATACCGGAATCAGTTGTTCTGTCGCCATCTTGGGAGATTTCCTTCACGCTGATCGTTCAGTTCATGGGGGTAGTGGACCCGCAGACAGCAAATTGCAAACGAGTTTTCTGCAACATGTGTCGCATGTGACGCTGTCTGGCGGTCTTGCATGGACAAGAGAATCCGCTTTATCTGCAATCCGGCCACAATCGCTTGGAATGCCGCCCCCGATGTTTCTTGAAAAAGCATACATCCGGCATCCTGGATCGTGGAACAGCTCGGCGGCGGGGGAATGCGCACGCAGAGAGCGTTGAAATGCAAGAGCTGTCTGACGGAGATCTTATGTCAATGCATGCAGACTGGAACGCTGCCTCGCAGGCCGCGAAGGTCTATTCGAGAAGCTGGGCGAAAGACGAGCCCGGCGGCGTGATTATCGGTTTTGATCTGGACGGGGTCAAATTTGCCTATGCGGGCGGGCTGGAAAGCCTCGCAACGGGTGTTCCGTTTACGGCCAATACGGTCGTGCGCTATGCCTCAATCACCAAGCATTTATTCTGCGCCATGGTTCTGCGCCATAGCGATGTCATCAGCCTTGATGATCGCCTTGGCGACCATCTGCCCGAGCTGCAAAGCCCGCTGGCCGATGTGACTGTCGGCCGGGCGCTGGACATGACCGGCGGTCTGCCCGATGCGCGCGAATGCCTGACGCTGCTTGGCCTTTCCGTCTACACACAGACCGAGGCGAACCAGCTTCTGGATTTTCTCGCATCGCTGACCCGGCTCAATTTCGAAGCAGGCAGCGAAATCTCCTATTCCAATACCGGCTATCGTCTGGTGGAAGCCGCACTGGAGCGCAAGGGTTTCCGCTTTCGCGATTTCATACAGTCTGAAGTTTCCGTGCCGCTCGGCCTGTCGATCGCTACGCCTGACCTCTGGAACGATCCCGTCAAGGGATTGGCGCCGGGGTACTGGAAGTCGGGCGATAAATGGCAATTGAGCGCTGCTGGGCTACACCTCTCCGCTTCTGGCTCTCTGGTTGGCAGCGGCATGGCATTGACCATATGGGCGCAAGCGCTGCTGGAGGGTGAGGGGGCCTATAAGGGATTGCTCGCCAGTTTATCAGCCGAGCGGAACCTGTCGAACGGACGCCCGACAGGCTATGGTCTTGGCCTGCGCTGGAACGGGGTGGACGGCAAGGCATTTGTCGGGCATGGCGGTTCGCATCCCGGTTACAAAAGCTATTTTCTGCTCGATCCGCAGGAGAAAAGCGGCATGGTTGTCGTCTCCAACCGGGAAGACGCCAACACGTATAAAATCGCGCGGGACTGCATGGCTGCTCTGTACGGCTTACAGCTGCCCGATACCAGCTGCGCTATTCCCGATGGGCTTTACGTCGCAGAAACCGGCCCATTATGGCTGGAAATGCGCAATGGCGTCGCAAACAGCCTCGATGCCGAAGACACGTTGTACAATGTCGGCGATGGCTGGTTCTCGTCGCTCTCCGCGTCGTCGCCGGTCAAGCTGCGCTGGACGGGCGAGGCGCTGGAAGGCGAAATCGGTTATGCTCCATGCCGCCTGAAACCTGCATCGGTGACGCCTGCCGGACGAGAACTGGATGGCCACTGGCAGGCATCAGCCTATGGCGCCAGTTTCGACATCAAGGACGGGCATGTGATTTGGGGTATAGGCCCTACGCGTCGCGCAATGCCGCTGGAAGACATTGGCAATGGTCGGGCGCTTTTTACGCTGCACGATGGCCCGTGGACGCGGCGCATATGTCTGCACCAACTCGACGATAATCGTCTGGAACTGGTTTTGAGCCGCAGCCGTATGATCGAATATCGCCGGTAACACAGGCAATGATTGGCGAAGATGCGGCGGAAGGGCGACCTTACCGCCGCATCTTGCATTATGATAACCTACTTGAATTGATTCAGGTGTGAACGGAGTTAGCGATGCTGGAACGGGTGATCGATCAGGGCGTGGGCCGCGAGCCTGCCGATATCGTGCTGAAAGGTGGTCGCTTCTTCGATCTGGTCACTGGCGAACTCGTGGAAAGCGATATTGCGATCTGTGGCGATCGCATTGTCGGCACGTTCGGCACCTATTCCGGCAAGCAGGAAATCGACATTACGGGACGCATTGTTGTTCCGGGTTTTATCGATACGCATCTGCATATCGAATCCTCGCATATCACGCCGCATGAATTCGATCGCTGCGTGTTGCCGCAAGGCGTGACGACGGTGATCTGCGACCCGCATGAAATCGCCAATGTACTGGGCGCGGAAGGCATCAAATACTTCCTGGATAGCGCGCTGGAAACCGTGATGGACATTCGCGTTCAGCTGTCGAGCTGTGTGCCCGCCACCCATATGGAAACGGCGGGCGCTGAACTGCTGATCGGCGATCTTCTGCCCTTTGCGGATCATCCGAAGGTGATCGGTCTGGCCGAGTTCATGAATTTTCCGGGCGTTCTGGCCAAGGACCCGGAATGTATGGCCAAGCTTCAGGCTTTTCAGGGACGACACATCGACGGTCACGCACCGCTGCTGCGCGGCAAGGACCTGAACGGTTACATTTCTGTTGGCATCCGTACCGAGCACGAGGCGACAAGCGCGGAAGAAGCGCTGGAGAAGATGCGCAAGGGCATGCATGTCCTGGTCCGCGAAGGCTCTGTGTCCAAGGATCTCAAGGCGCTGATGCCGATCATCACCGAGCGTCACGCGCAGTTTCTGGCGCTTTGCACCGACGACCGCAATCCGCTGGATATCGCCGATCAGGGCCATCTCGATTATCTGATCCGGACCGCTATTGCCGGTGGCGTGTCGCCTTTGGCCATCTATCGTGTGGCCAGTGTTTCCGCGGCCCGTGCTTTTGGCCTGTTCGACCGTGGGCTGGTGGCGCCGGGGCAGCGCGCCGATCTTGTTGTTGTCGATAGTCTGGAAGGTTGCCATGCCGAGATCGTTTTGTCGGCTGGACGCGTGGTTTCAGAAGACCTGTTTGCCCAGCGCAAGACAATTGCCGAAGTGGGGCGCAACAGCGTGAAGGCGCAGCGCGTCGGTGCCGCCAATTTCCGTTCGCATTCAAACAGCGGCAAGACGCGCGCCATCGGTATTATTCCGGGCAAGATCATCACCGAGAGCCTCGAATTCGAGCTGAAAGTCGGGCCGAAGGGCGTTGAGCCGGATCTGGAACAGGATGTCGTGAAAATCGCGGTTGTCGAGCGTCACGGCAAGAACGGCAATATAGCCACCGGTTTCGTGCATGGTTTCGGGCTGAAAGCAGGAGCTATTGCGTCGACTGTCAGCCATGACAGCCACAATATCTGTGTCGTCGGCACATCGGATGAAGATATCGCCGTCGCGGCTAACCGTCTTGGCGAAATCGAAGGCGGCTTCGTTGTTGTGCGGGATGGCAAGGTGCTGGCCGAGCTGCCTTTGCCGATTGCGGGGCTTATGAGCGACCAGCCTTACGAAGTGGTACGCGAGGAACTGCGGAAGCTGCGCCATGCGGCGGAAGAGCTGGGCTCTGTTCTCGAAGAACCCTTCCTGCAGCTGGCTTTTGTCGCGCTGCCGGTGATTCCGCATCTGAAAATCACGGATCGAGGTCTGGTCGACGTAGACAAGTTCGAATTTGTCGGCAACTGAGCGCAAGCTCAGTTTCGCTGGCGAATTGTTGAACTCAGTTTGAAAAAGAGGGGGCCAGAAAAGCAAAAATCCCGGACGAAGCCGGGATTTTGAAAGTGCCTGCTGGAAACTGGAGCGGGCGAAGGGATTCGAACCCTCGACCCCAACCTTGGCAAGGTTGTGCTCTACCCCTGAGCTACACCCGCTCGCGCCAGTTTCGACCTGAAAACGTTTCCGAAGGAAGTCGTTTTCGTCAGACAGGCGCTATATGGACTAAGGCTTTTCGGAATGCAACAGGCAAATTACAATAAAATGTCTATTTTGGGAGATTGTCCAAAGTTCCATTCGGATGGTTACAGCTATCGGGCGCTTGGTCTATAAGCCTTTACGGAACAATTTGAATATCGAATAGAAATGGGTGGAATCATGGCCTTGTCGCCGAAGGAGCTTCTCGATCATCTGCAAAACCTCGGCATCGAGGTGACGACCGTTGAGCACCCGCCTTTGTTTACGGTTGCAGATTCCCAAGGGTTGCGTGGCGAAATTCCCGGCGGACACACGAAAAACCTGTTCCTGAAAGACAAGAAAGACAATTTCTTCCTCGTGACCGTGGAAGAGGATGCCGTGGTCGATCTGAAATCGATCCATCAGGTAATCGGTGCTGCAAGTCGCGTTTCGTTCGGTAAACCGGAGAAGCTGCTGGAGTATCTGGGCGTCATTCCGGGATCGGTGACCGTCTTCGGCGCAATCAATGACCGTGATCATAATGTTCAGGTTATTATCGATGCATATCTGATGAAATATGATGTCATCAACGGGCATCCGCTGACCAATGAAGCAACCACTTCTATCCGCCGCGAAGACCTTATCACTTTTCTGAAATCGACCGGCCACGAACCGCGTATCCTTGCAGTATCAGAAGGTGCGAAGGCAGACGCAACGGTATAGACTACGCGTCTTGAAATCCGCCGGAACAGATACAAATTGATTGGCACGAACTGAAAGATCGACACCGGCTGTGATGCGGGGTGCATGAACGGGCCGGAAGATATGAGGAATATTCCATGACCAGCCAGAACAATCCTTACGCCAATGCGGGCGGCCAGATGACGGCAAATGTTTCTTTCGGTTCGGCTTCCGCGCCAGCAGGCGGATCGGACCTGATCAAGGATACGACGACAGCGGCATTCCAGACCGACGTTTTGGCCGAATCGCGTCAGCAGCCGGTTCTGGTCGATTTCTGGGCCCCTTGGTGCGGACCCTGCAAGCAGCTCACGCCGGTCATCGAAAAGGCCGTCAAGGAAGCGGGCGGCGCGGTGAAGCTGGTCAAGATGAACATCGACGATCATCCGTCCATTCCGGGCCAGCTTGGCATTCAGTCCATTCCGGCGGTTATCGCCTTCGTCAACGGCCAGCCGGTCGATGGTTTCATGGGCGCATTGCCGGAATCGAAGGTGAAGGAATTCATCGCCAAGATCGGTGGCCCGAGCGACCAGGAAAACGCGATTGCCGAGGCGGTTACTGCCGCGCAGGAACTGCTTGAGTCTGGCGATTACGTGCAGGCCGGCGACATTTTCAATTCGATCCTTCAGGCTGCACCCGACAATGTCGATGCGATTGTCGGTCTGGCATCCTGTGTTCTGGAATCAGGCGATGCGGAGCAGGCACGCGAAATTCTCGCAACCATTCCCGCCGATAAGCAGAATGTGGCATCGGTGCGCGCGCTTGAAGCCAAGGTGGCGCTTGCCGATCAGGTCAAGCTGATTGGTGATCCGGTTGCGCTGGAAAAACGCCTTCAGGCCGATCCGCAGGATTATCAGGCGCGTTTCGATCTGGCGCAGGTGCGCAACGCGCAGGGCCGTCGCGAAGATGCCGCCAATGAACTGCTGACCATCATGAAGGCCGATCGCAGCTGGAACGAAGACGGCGCGCGCATGCAGCTGCTCCAGTTCTTCGAAGCATGGGGCAATACGGATCCGGCGACGCTTTCGGCACGCCGGAAACTGTCTTCGCTGCTGTTTTCGTAAGCGAGCCGAGCGGCGGGAAACAGGACTGTCGGCATGCTGCGCGCGACAATTGCGCGGAGCATTCCAAAGGAGGTTGCAATGCAAGTGGGTAATGCCCGTTACAGAACGGGTTCCGACATACCGGATCTGGTTCCAGTATTTCCGCTGAAAGGTGCACTGCTTTTGCCCGGCGGCCAGCTTCCGTTGAACATATTCGAGCCGCGTTATCTGGCGATGATCGAAAGCGCTCTCGCCGGCAAGCGGATCATCGGTATGATCCAGCCGCAAATCGATGATGAAGACGACGACGAGATCGTCAATGAACTGGATGAAACCCTGCGCCCGCCACTGAGCAGTATTGGCTGCCTCGGTCGCATAACGACCTATGCGGAGACCGGCGATGGCCGATTGCTGATCACGTTGCAGGGCATCTGTCGCTTCCGTGTGAAGGAAGAGGTCAATTGCCGTCAGCCTTATCGCCAGTGCCGCATCATGCCGTTTCTGACTGATCTGGAAGAGGTGCGCGATACGGCGGATATTGATCGCGAAGCGTTGCTGCGCGCCTTCCGGGATTATCTCGAAGCGCATAATCTGGAAGCCGACTGGGAGAGCATCGCCCGCGCCGGAAACGAAACGCTCGTCAATGCGCTGTCGATCATGTCGCCTTTTGGCCCAGCGGAGAAACAGGCGCTGCTGGAGGCCCCCGATCTCAAGACACGCGCTGCGACGCTGATCGCCATTACGGAAATGGTGCTGGCGAGAGTAAAAGACGACGATTACGGATCGCGCCTGCAATGATCCGGAGGATATGAAATGGTGAATGAAACAACTGATACCGGCAGCATTGATGTGCGCCTTCTTGAGCTGCTGGTCTGCCCGCTGACCAAAGGTCCGCTGGAATATGACGCAGAGCATAGCGAGCTGATTTCACGTAAGGCAAAGCTTGCCTATCCGGTGCGCGGCGGCATTCCGATCATGCTGCCATCCGAAGCACGGACGCTGGTGGACTGACCGTCCCGTTGGTTATTTAATTTCTGCACAGGCCCTGATCTTTTTCATAAGTTTCATGCCTGCTGATTGTTGCCTGCCACGCAACGGGGCTCTATAACCCTCCCGGAACTTTGAAAAACAATTTCGGAAGACGCCCGGTTTTTCGTGATTGTGCATTGAAAAACAGAGGCTTGGCATTATGGCAACCAGAAAACTTCTTCTCCTGCCCGGCGATGGCATCGGTCCCGAGGCCATGGCGGAAGTCCGCAAGATCATCGCTTACCTCAATTCGGACCTCAAGCTCGGCTTTGAAACCGAGGAAGGTCTGGTTGGCGGCTGCGCTTATGACGCGCATGGTCAGGCGATTTCGGATGCCGATATGGAGAAGGCGCTGGCTGCTGATGCCACGCTGTTTGGCGCTGTTGGCGGCCCGAAGTGGGATAGCGTGCCTTATGAAGTGCGCCCGGAAGCTGGTCTTCTGCGTCTGCGTAAGGACATGCAGCTTTACGCAAACTTGCGTCCGGCTATCTGCTACCCGGCGCTCGCACATTCCTCTTCGCTGAAGCCGGAAGTGATCGAAGGCCTCGACATTCTGATTCTGCGCGAATTGACCGGTGGCGTCTACTTCGGCGAGCCGAAGGAAATCATCGATCTCGGCAATGGTCAGAAGCGCGGCATCGACACGCAGGTTTATGACACCTACGAAATCGAACGCATCACCGATGTGGCTTTCGAGCTGGCGCGCACGCGCCGCAACAAGGTCACCTCGATGGAAAAGCGCAATGTGATGAAGTCGGGCGTGCTCTGGAATCAGGTCGTTACGGCACGTCACAAGGAAAAGCATTCCGATGTGGAACTGGAGCATATGCTGGCCGATGCTGGCGGCATGCAGCTCGTTCGCTGGCCGAAGCAGTTCGACGTCATCGTGACCGACAACCTGTTCGGCGACATGCTGTCGGACGTTGCTGCCATGCTGACCGGTTCGCTCGGCATGCTGCCATCGGCTTCGCTTGGCGCAGTCGATGCCAAGACCGGCAAGCGCAAGGCGCTTTACGAGCCGGTACACGGTTCGGCACCGGATATCGCTGGCAAGGGCATTGCTAACCCGATCGCCATGATCGCTTCGCTTGCCATGTGCCTGCGTTATTCGTTCAATCTGGTGGCCGAAGCTGATCGTCTGGAAGCTGCGATTGCCGGTGTTCTCGACGATGGCATCCGCACGGCTGACATCTGGTCGGAAGGCACGACCAAGGTTGGCACCACCGAAATGGGTGATGCGATCCTCGCCAAGTTCAAGGCGCTTTCGGCTTAATCACCAGCCGATAAGATGCTAATTGGAAAGCCCGCTGGACAATACCGGCGGGCTTTTCTTTTCGGAAATAGATGCCCGATTTGAGGCTGTAATTTGCGGATGGACGGATAAGAATGCGTGTCATGTTGTTCACGCTCCCAAACCAAGACAAACTCTACGACGCGCTGCTGGCCCGCGATGTCTCTTATGAGGGCAGGGCCTATGTTGGTGTCGTCTCGACCGGCATTTTTTGCCGCCTGACTTGCCCTGCGCGGAAACCGCGCCGGGAAAACTGCCGCTTTTTCGCTTCCGTTGCTGAATGCATGGCGGATGGCTTCCGCGCCTGCAAAAGGTGTCATCCGCTGCAACCTGCCGCCGAAGCGGAGCCTTCCATCAAGAGGCTGCTTGACGCTTTGGAGGCCGATCCCGAACGCCGCTGGAGCGAGGACGATGTCGCGCGGATGGGGCTTGACCTCTCCACAGTGCGGCGCAGCTTCCGACGGCATTTTGGCATGACATTTCTGGAAATGGCGCGGCAGGAACGCCTGCGCCATGGCTTTCAGGCTTTGGCCGACGGAGGCCGGGTCATCGACGCACAGATCGATGCGGGTTTTGAATCGCCGGAAGCGTTTCGTAGCGCCTTTGCCCGCATTCTCGGTCTTCCACCGGCAAAGTTGCGTGGTGACGGCCTGTTGCGCGCTGATTGGATCAAGTCACCGCTTGGTACGATGATCGCCATTTGCGATGCGAAAAATCTGCATCTGCTGGAATTTGCAGACCGCAAGGCGCTCTCCGCCGAGTTGAAAAAACTCTATGCTACCTGCCGCGGTGATATCGGCATCGGCCGCTTCGGCACGCATGATCTGGTCGAGCGACAGCTGAACGCTTTTTTTGAAGGCAAATCGCCGACGTTCGACTTGCCGATGGTGTTACATGGCAGCGCTTTCACGCAGGCCGTGTGGCGTGAACTTCAGACAATTGGGGCAGGGGAAACGCGCAGCTATAGCGAGCTTGCGCAGGCTATCGACAAGCCGCTCGCCGTCAGGGCGGTTGCGCGTGCCAATGGGGCGAACCAGATCGCCATTATCATCCCGTGTCATCGTGTGATCGGTGCCGATGGCTCTTTGACCGGTTATGGCGGTGGTCTCTGGCGCAAACAGAAACTGATCGAAATTGAAGCGCAATATCGCTGAAATTCTATATGCAGACGCGAAAACGCCGCCCTTTCGGGGCGGCGTTTCACATTGTTGATGTCGCAGAACTAGTCGAGCTTGTGCAGGTCGACGCCTTTGGTTTCCTTGACGAAGATCATGCCGATCACGAAGGTGATGGAAGCGATGACAATCGGGTACCAGAGACCATAGTAAATGTCGCCCTTCGCCGCGCTGAGTGCGAATACACCAGCCGGAAGCAGACCGCCGAACCAACCGTTGCCGATATGATAAGGCAGCGACATGCCGGTGTAGCGGATGCGGGTCGGGAACATTTCCACCAGGATTGCAGCAATCGGACCATAGACCATCGTCACATAGATGACGAGGATGGTCAGGATCGCAATCGTCATGACCCAGTTCACCTTGGCTGGGTCTGCCACCATCTTGAATGCACCTGCATTCGGGATGGTGTAGACGGCCTGATCGGCGCTGACGCCGAGACCTTCGGCTTCAGTCTGGGTCAGGAGCTTCTGCTTCACCAGATCGGCAGCAGGAACCATTGCCTTGTCGCCAGCGCGGACGGCATCAGCATTGAGCTGAAGTTCCGGATTGGCGGTCAGGAAGGCGTCAAGCTTGCTGTCTGGCACCTTTGCAGGATCGCGCACCAGCGGGAAACCAGCCTTCTGGAGAGCGAGGTTCACACCATGCGCCAGTTCAGTCTGCTTGGCGGCAGCACCTGCACCAGCCTGAATGGCGTCGAAGGACGTGATCGTTGCATCGCCGATGGTGACGGTTGCAGGCGTGCCAGCCGCAGCGGTCTGCACGACCTCATAAGGCACCGAGCTTTTTGCGAGGAAGCTGGTCGCGACATCGCAGGAGCTGGTGAACTTGGACGTGCCCGTGGCGTTGAACTGGAAGTTACAATCGCCAGGTGCTGCAGTGACAGTTGCCTTGATGGTCTGTTCAGCCTGTGCCAGAGCCGGATTGGCGGCATTGGTCAGAGCCTTGAACAGCGGAAAGTAGGTCACGGCAGCCAGAAGCAGACCGGCCATGATGATCGGCTTGCGACCGATCTTGTCCGACAGCCAGCCAAAGAAGACGAAACCGCCGGTGCCGAGCAGAAGGGCGATGGCCACCATGATGTTGGCCGACTGGTTTTCCACCTTCAGAACGTTCTGAAGGAAGAACAGCGCATAGAACTGGCCGCAATACCAGACCACGGCCTGACCGGCAGTGAGGCCGAACAGCGCGATAAGCGCGATCTTGGCATTTTTCCACTGGCCGAAAGCTTCGGAAAGCGGCGCCTTCGAGGTCTTGCCTTCTTCTTTCATGCGCTTGAACGCAGGCGACTCGCTCATCTGCATGCGGATCCAGACGGAAATGCCCAGCAGAAGGATCGAGACGAGGAAAGGAATACGCCAGCCCCAGGCTGCGAAGGCTTCCTTGCTCATGACCGTCTGGATGCCGAGAATGACCAGCAGCGATAGGAACAGACCGAGCGTTGCAGTGGTCTGAATCCACGAGGTGAAGAAGCCGCGACGATTATTTGGAGCGTGTTCCGCGACATAAGTGGCCGCACCGCCATATTCGCCGCCAAGCGCGAGACCCTGCAGCATACGCAGCGCGATCAGGATGATCGGAGCCAGAATGCCAAGCGTGGACGAGCCGGGCAGAAGGCCGACCAGAAAGGTCGATGCGCCCATGATGACGATGGTCACGAGGAAGGTATATTTGCGTCCGACGAGATCGCCAAGGCGACCAAAGACAAGCGCACCGAACGGGCGCACCAGAAAGCCCGCTGCAAAAGCCAGCAGGACGAAGATATTGCGCGTTGCTTCTGGATATTCGTTGAAAAAGGCTGCGCCGATAAAGGAAGCGAGCGTTCCGTAAAGATAAAAGTCGTACCATTCAAAAACGGTACCAAGCGACGATGCAAAGATGACTTTGCGTTCTTCGCCCGTCATTTTCTGCGTGCCGACGTCGGCACTTGACGAGACTGCCATTAATCTGTCCTCCCAAACAGAGCCCATGATGGGTAATGTAAGACTGCGCTTCATTCGCCGTACAAATGGAACCAGTCTGATGCGCCAACTTGTCTCCCAACAAGAGGGCGCTCTCCTCACCAAATTATGATGAACCTAAAAAGGAGATTCGGGCAGTAGTCTTTAGTATGAGACAAAAACGACAGCTTGACGCCGGTCATGGTTACTTGCGGCGCAAAAAAATACAGGGCGGGAGCGGTGGAGAATTGACTCCATTTATAAAGCGCGTAAAAGCAATCCCGAACGAAGGAGAAATCGCGTGGATCGCGTTACCGTAGCGTCAGTTTCGTCTGGAACTGCCGGCATCATTGCCGGGGCAGCACGCATGCCTTCGATTACCAAAAAACTCACGGCCATCACTAAAACGACCACGAAAACGGTCTGATTCCCTTGGCCTGCTCGCCCTCTCCCCGGGTCTGGCCCGGGGACGGATAACCCGCGTGGCCTGCGGGGTTCCGGATCTGGAAGCGGAGAGGGACAGGAGACGAAAAATGGGTTTCAAGGTAGCAGTTGTCGGCGCCACCGGTAATGTCGGGCGCGAAATGCTCAATATTCTCGAAGAACGCGGTTTCCCGGCTGATGAAGTTGTTGCGCTCGCATCGCGCCGCAGCCAGGGTACGGAAGTGTCCTATGGCGACAAGACGCTGAAGGTTCGCGCGCTCGACACTTACGATTTCTCCGATACGGACATCTGCCTGATGTCGGCTGGCGGCACGATTTCGCAGGAATGGTCGCCAAAGATCGGCAAGCAGGGCTGCGTCGTCATCGATAATTCGTCGGCCTGGCGCTATGACATGGACGTGCCGCTGATCGTTCCGGAGGTCAATCCGGACGCCATCACGGGTTTCACCAAGAAGAACATCATTGCCAACCCGAACTGCTCGACCGCGCAGCTCGTCGTTGCTCTGAAGCCGCTGCATGACGCTGCCAAGATCAAGCGCGTCGTCGTTTCGACCTACCAGTCGGTTTCCGGCGCGGGCAAGGAAGGCATGGACGAACTGTTCGAACAGTCGCGCGCTGTTTTCGTGGCTGACCCTGTCACGGCGAAGAAGTTCACCAAGCGCATCGCGTTCAACGTGATCCCGCATATCGATGTCTTCATGGAAGACGGCTACACCAAGGAAGAATGGAAGATGGTGGCCGAAACCAAGAAGATGCTTGATCCGAAGATCAAGCTGACGGCAACTGCAGTTCGCGTTCCGGTTTTCATCGGTCACTCGGAAGCTGTGAATATCGAATTCGAAAACCCGCTGTCGCCGGAAGAAGCCCGTGAAATCCTGCGCGAAGCGCCGGGTTGCCAGGTTATCGATAAGCGCGAAGACGGCGGCTACATCACGCCATATGAATCCGCTGGCGAAGACGCGACCTATATCAGCCGTATCCGTGAAGACATCACGGTTGAAAACGGTCTGGCCATGTGGATTGTCTCGGACAATCTGCGCAAGGGCGCAGCGCTCAACACGATCCAGATCGCAGAGCTGCTCGTCGCTCGCGACCTGATCAAGCCGAAGGCACTTGCTGCCTGATAGCCCTGCTATCTTGTGAAATGCGAAAGCGCCGGGAAACCGGCGCTTTTCTTTTAGGGTGATCTGTTAGCGCTCCACGCTGTCGGCCAGATTGCTGCGAATGTCGAGCAGACGGGAGCGCAACTCCTTCAAGTCATCGACCGGCTGACCGAGCGCACAGAAGATCTGATCCGGCACAGTCTCGGCCGCCTTGTGCAATTCGAGGCCTTCTTCGGTGAGCGTGATGCGCACTTGCCGTTCATCCCGTGGGTCGCGGCGGCGCGTGATGCGGCCTGCCGTTTCCAGCCTTTTCAGAAGCGGCGTCAGGGTGCCGGAATCGAGATTGAGCTTCGCGCCAATTTCTGAAACGGTCTGATCGTCCTTTTCCCAAAGCACCAGCATCACCAGAAACTGCGGATAGGTCAGGTCCAGCTTGCTCAGGATTGGCTGGTAGGCGCGCGTCAGGGCGTTCGCGGTCGAATAGATCGCAAAGCAGACCATGTTCGAAAGTTTGAGAAATGAGTCCTGTGTCATGCGCCAATTCCTTCAAACGCCGTTTTCGCGCTTAGCTTTCTTATCATAAGTCATGCGCAATTGCATTGTGCATCACATAATTGTGAGAAATGGTTTCGCAAAATTAGATTGCGCGCAATTTAATTTTCGATAGCTTGTGTTTGAAGATGAATTCAACTGAAGGAGAAACCGAATGCCTATTCTGTACACCACCCAGTCGACAGCAACCGGCGGACGTACCGGCAGCGCCAAGACCGCAGATGGACGCCTCAGTGTTGTGCTCGACACGCCGAAGGAGCTCGGCGGTCAGGGCGGCGAGGGCACCAATCCTGAGCAGCTTTTCGCATCTGGTTATGCAGCATGCTTCCTTGGCGCGTTGAAGTTCGTGGCTTCCAAGGAGAAGGTTGCCATTGCAGCCGACAGCACGGTCACCGCCACTGTCGGTATCGGTCCGCGCGAAGATGGCACCGGTTTCGGCCTTGATGTTGCGCTTGAAGTGGCGCTTCCGGGTGTCGAAAAGGCAAAAGCGGAAGAGCTGGTGCAGGCCGCTCACATCGTTTGCCCCTATTCGCATGCCACGCGCGGCAATATCGACGTGCGTTTGAGCGTCGCCTGACGCCAAACAAAAAGGCGCCCGATGAGGGCGCCTTTTTCAATTGATATCCACCGAGCGTTATTCGGCCTGGGCTTCGATTGCTTCCATGTCGTCGTCCGACAGGCCGAAGTGATGGCCTATCTCGTGAATAAGCACATGGGTGATGATATCGCCCAGCGTTTCCTCATTTTCGGACCAGTAATCGAGAATGGCGCGCCGATAGAGCGTGATGCGGTTCGGACCTTCGCCGGTTTGCAAGCTGAAACGCTCGCCTATGCCACGACCTTCAAAAAGGCCGAGCAGGTCGAACGGCGTATCCAGCCCCATATCTTCGATAATCTGGTCTTCAGGAAAATCGGCGATCTGAATGACAATGTCGCCGCACAACGCGCGAAACTCCTGCGGCAGATGCGCAAGAGCTTCAATCGCGATGGATTCAACTTCGTCCAGCGAGGGCGAGAAACGTCCCGCCCAGTCGCCGCTTTGATCTTCTCGGGCCATTCCAGCCAATCGTGTCCTATTCAATTGCTCAGGCCACCGGGCTTAAAGGCCGCGTAAAACGCAGTGTGTGTCATCAGGCCCAGGGACGCAGTTCGGCGCGCTTGGCTTCGAACGTGTCGATGCTCTTCGCCTTTTCCATGGTCAGGCCGATATCGTCCAGACCGTTGAGCAGGCAGTGGCGCTTGAAATCGTCGAGGTCGAAGGAAATCGTGCCGCCGTCAGGGCCATGGATTTCCTTTGCGTCGAGATCGACCGTGAGGGTGGCGTTGGCGCCGCGCGAAGCGTCGTCCATCAGCTTGTCGAGATCTTCCTGGCTGACCTTGATCGGCAGAATGCCGTTCTTGAAGCAGTTATTGTAGAAGATGTCGGCGAAAGAGGTCGAGATCACGCAACGAATGCCGAAATCGAGCAGAGCCCAAGGGGCGTGCTCGCGCGAGGAGCCGCAACCGAAATTATCGCCAGCGACCAGAATCTGGGCGTTGCGATAGCCGGGCTTGTTCAGAACGAAATCAGGGTTTTCGGAACCGTCTTCGTTGAAGCGCATTTCCGCAAACAGACCCTTGCTCAGGCCCGTGCGCTTGATCGTCTTCAGGTAATCCTTCGGAATGATCATATCCGTGTCGATGTTGACGATCGGCAGGGGAGCGGCGACGCCGGTGAGCTTGGTGAACTTATCCATGTCCTGAACCTGTCGGTTGGCTATTAGCTATATTGCGAACTGGTTTACATCAGCATTGCCGAGAGTCAACGTTTCAGGCCAAAACTGCCCAATAGGTCGCAACCTGCGGCGGATTTATCGAACCATCCAGACCGTTTCAAGGCGGTGCAGATGGTTCGACTGTTGATTGATGCGCATAATCCTGTCGGAAAAGCGCGTCAACCTTTCTGAATCGTGCGCTGCAAATGCCGCATCCGCAATTATTGGACGTTCAATACCACGCCGCCACTCTCGCTGCCGGTCAAACGGCGGGACTTTCCGTCGCTGCCGACAACAATCGTAAAGCGTCTGCGGCGCATCGACATGTTCGGGGAAACGGCAACATCAATCGCCGGGTCGAACTGCAATGTGATCCGCCACAGATCGGGCTTGATGGTTTCCTCAACGCCGATAATGCGAGCGTCGAAGGGCGTGGTGTGAAACATGCCGGAGGTGCGCTGGCCGACACGATAGGGTGCAGTGTCGTCCTGCACGGCAACCGGCGCGGCTTCCGCCTTGCCGCCGGTGGCGGCAAGTGTGTTCCAGTCACGCGTGCCCGACTGGCGGGCCACGAGATCGAGCGCCTTGCCGTGGCTGATGGTAATACCTTCCTCGCTCAAAGCTTGCCGTAAACGGCGAGCCTGATGCTTGAAGTCAATAGTAGTGTGCCCAGCGGTCATAGCTGTGGTCATTGTTTTCGCTCCTGATTGTGAGCGGCGTTTTCATGAACGGGTGCCCGCATTGCCGTTTCTGCCGTCACTGGACAGGAACGTGTAGTCTGAATGCTTTACCGTGGCTTGAAACCTGCGGGCGGCTGGCGCATTCAACCGAAGGCTGGAAAATAGGCGGGCAGCGCCCGGATTTCAAGTCCCTGCTTTGGAGGGATGCTTAACCGGTGTCCGAGGCTTGCACCGTGCCGCGGTTCCGTGCACAAATCGGCTATGAAAACAATCGCTCGTCCTCGTCGTTCCGTTCTGTTTGTCCCGGCTGCCAATCCGCGCGCGCTCGAAAAATCGCTGACGCTCGCAGCCGATTGTGTGATCTATGATCTGGAAGATTCCGTTGCGCCTGAGGCAAAGCAATCCGCGCGCGAGGCTTTGGCTGCGCATTTTTTGGCCCATCCGAAACCAGTCTTCGAGCGGATTATTCGTGTCAATTCCGGCGAGACGCCATGGGGCAAGGATGATGTGGCAGCGGCGGCTGACATGGGCGCCGACGCCATTCTTCTGCCGAAAGTCGAGCGCCCTCAGGACATTATCGATGCAGCGAACCGGCTTGATCGCAAGGATGCCGATCCATCTGTCGGCGTTTGGGCGATGATCGAAACCCCACGCGGCATTCTCAATGCAGATGAGATTGCCATGCTGGGCCATCGCTCGGCAGTGCGGCTCGCCTGTTTCGTTGTCGGCCCGAATGATATTGCGCGCGAAACCGGTGTTCGCCCGCAAGCCGGACGTCCTTATCTTGTGCCATGGCTGATGCAGATCATTCTCGCGGCACGTGCGGGCGGGTTTACCGTGCTTGATGGCGTCTTCAACGATTTCCGCGATCAGGTTGGGTTCGAAGCCGAGTGTTTGCAGGGTGCCGCGATGGGCTTCGACGGCAAGACGCTGATTCATCCAGGCCAGATCGAGGCAGCCAATCGCGCCTTCTCGCCAACGGACGAGGAAGTAGCGCATGCGCGAGCCGTCGTGGCGCTGTTTGCACAACCGGAAAATGCGGATAAGGGCGTTGTGTCACTCGATGGCCATATGGTTGAACGCCTGCATCTGGAAATGGCCGAACGGCTGCTCGCGAAAGCATTTCCAGCAAAAGCGTGATAACAAAGAACTAAAGCGGGCTTGAACGCTTAACAAAGGAAGACTGACTATGAAGCTCTATCGTTTCATCACCGGACCGGATGATTCCGCATTTTGTCATCGTGTTACGGCGGCGCTCAACAAGGGTTGGCAGCTCTATGGCTCGCCGACTTATGCTTTCAACGCGGCAACAGGCGTGATGCAGTGCGGCCAGCCGGTCGTGAAGGAAGTCGACGGCGTTGACTATACGCCGGATATCAAGCTCGGCGAATACTGATGGCTGTCCGCCGCATCGTTGCCAATATCGCCACGGATGACCCGGCTGCGGCCAAGCGGTTCTATGGCGAGGTTCTGGGCCTCGATGTGGTGATGGATCACGGCTGGATCATTACCTATGCAGCCGATGCGCAAGCGCGCGTGCAGATCGCATTCGCGACCGAAGGCGGCTCGGGGACCCCGGTGCCCGATCTCTCCATTGAGGTGGACGATGTGGACGCCACGCTGGAGCGTTGCGTTAAAGCCGGGTTTGCAATCGAATACGGTCCGGCTGACGAGGAATGGGGCATGCGCCGTTTCTTCGTCCGTGATCCCTATGGGCGGCTGGTCAATATTCTCAGCCATATGCAATAAAAAAGGCCGGTTTCCCGGCCTTTTTCTTTAGTTCAATCCGCGCTTTTCAATCATCGCATCCGGTGTCGGCATCTTGCCCCGGAAAGCCTTGTACAGGTCTTCCGGGTCGCGACTGCCGCCAGCGGCATAGATGTGCTGCTTCAGCTTGGCTGCGAGTTCCGGATTGAAGACGTCGCCGGTTTCCTCGAAGGCCGAGAACGCATCCGCATCCAGCACTTCCGACCACATGTAGGAATAGTAACCGGCGGAGTAGCCGTCGCCGGAGAACACATGCGTGAAATGCGGCGTGCGGTGGCGCATGATGATCGCATCAGGCATGGACAGCTTTTCGAGCGTCTTTGCCTCGAAGGAAAGAGGGTCGGCGATTTTCTCATTGCCGGTATGGAAAGCCATATCGACCAGAGCAGACGCGGTGAACTCAACCGTGTTGAAACCGGCATTGAACGAACGCGCTGCCAGAACCTTATCGAGCAGAGCCTTGGGCATTGCTTCACCAGTGCGGTAATGCACGGCATATTTTTCCAGAACGGCAGGCACGGTCAGCCAGTGTTCGTAAAGCTGAGACGGCAGTTCCACGAAGTCGCGTGATACGGCGGTGCCGGAAACGGCAGGCCAGGTCACATCCGACAGAAGTCCGTGCAGCGCATGGCCGAACTCGTGGAACAGCGTGCGGGCATCGTCGAGCGACAGAAGAGCCGGTTCGCCTGCCTTGGGCTTGGCGAAATTCATCACATTGTAGATGATTGGCTTCTGGCCGCCGTCGAGCTTGTGGCTGGATTGCAGCGCGCTCATCCACGCGCCGGAACGCTTCGATGTCCGGGCGAAATAATCGCCGAGGAACAGACCGCGTTCGCTGCCATCCGGGTTGAAAACCTGAAACACGCGCACGTCGGGATGCCATGCGGCAATGCCCTTCTTTTCTTCGAAGCGAACGCCGAAGAGGCGGGTGGCGACATCGAAACAGGCTTCGATGATCTTTTCCAGTTGCAGGTAAGCCTTCAATTCGGCCTCATCGAAGGCAAAGCGTTCGGCACGCAGCTTTTCAGCGTAAAAACGCCAGTCCCATGGCGCGACCTTGTGATTGCTGCCATCGGCGGCGATCAGGCGCTCAAGCTCGGCCTGTTCTTCGGCGGCCTTTGCGCGCGCCTTGTCCCAGACCGGTTCCAGCAGGTCCATGACGGCCTTTGGCGTTTTGGCCATGGTGTCATCCAGCTTGTAGGCTGCGAAATTGGCGTAGCCGAGCAGATGGGCCTTGCGCTCGCGCAGTTCGACCATCTCGCGCACGATCTCACGATTATCGGACTCATTGCCGTTTTCGCCACGCTTCGCCCAGGCATTGAAGGCCTGTTCGCGCAAGGCGCGGTTTTGCGAGAAGGTGAGGAACGGTTCGACGATGGAGCGCGACAGCGTGACGGCATAAGCATCCGGCTTGCCGCGTTCAGCTGCGGCGCTCTGCATCGCGTTTTTCAGAAAATCCGGCAGTCCGGCAAGATCGGCTTCATCAGTGATGAATAGCGCCCAGCTCGACTCGTCTTTCAGCACATTCTGGCCGAAGCGCGCGCCAAGACCGGCCAGCTTTTCGTTGATGCCAGCCAGTTCAGCCTTGCCCGCATCATCGAGCTTTGCGCCGGACCGAACAAAGCCCTTCCAGGTCTTTTCCAGAACGCGTTTGGTTTCCGTGTCGAGATTCAGCATGTTGCGATTGTCGTAGAGCGCGTCGATGCGGGCGAACAATGCCGGGTCCATCATGATGCGCGAATAATGGCGCGACATTTTTGGCGCAATTTCGCGCTCCAGCGCCTGAATTGCATCGTTGCTATGGGCGCCAGCACGCATCCAGAAAATGGCCGACACGTGGTCTAGCGCCTTGCCCGTTAACTGCAGGGCTTTCAGCGTGTTTTCAATCGTCGCTTCGCCAGTTGCCTGGGTGATGGCTTCCACTTCGGCAAGGTCGGATGCAAGCGTTGCATCGAAAGCAGGCGCGAAATCCTCGTCTTTGAATGCGGTGAAATCCGGCAGGCCCAGCGGTCCGTTCCAGTCTGTGAGCGCGTGATTATAGGTGGACTTGTCGGACATCATGTAACTCCGGATCAAAATGAATTCGATCATCCAGACTTAAGGTCTCACTGCCGGGCGGGCAAGGGTGTTCGACCGGCTTTTACGGTTCAGGCTGGAGATGACAACGTTTGTCGCTTTGCCTGCAAAAACCTTTCGACTTCCTCTGTGTGGGGCTTGACTTTAGGGGCGACCAAGCGCACATCACGCTGGCTGTCCGCAATCTCTTTACGGCAGCAATCTTCAACCGGAGTTTTATTCTCTTATGCCCAGCGACAGTCACAGTCGATTGTGTCAGCCGTCAAGGTAGCCGTGTACTGATCGCTTGAGGTCAGCTTGCACGATCTGCCTTTGACGGCGGATCGACGGAAAGGCAAGCTTATGACCGACAACAACTTCTCTCCGGAAGTGCTCGATGTCGCCGACCTCCCGGCGGCTGCAATTGCTGCACGTATCGCCGATATGCATACGGGCGATGCCGTTGAGCTATTGAACGAGCTCGAAGATGATGACGCAATCTCCGTCTTCGGACAGCTCACCCATGAAGATGCCATCCGCCTGCTTGATCAGCCGGAACTGCATCGTACTGCCGAAATTGTAGCGGCGCTTGCGCCGGGGCTTGCGAGCCTCCTTTTGGACGGCATGTCAGCCGACCGCTCGACGGACGTGTTTCAGGAACTCGACGAGAGTGACCGTGCGCGGCTGTTCGCCATTCTGGCCCCGGAAACCAAGACCAATCTGAAAAAACTCATGGGCTACCCGCCGAATACGGCCGGTTCGCTCATGACGACCGAATTCATCGCGGTGCCGTCGAACTGGAATGTGGCCGAGACGCTCGACCACATTCGCAAGGTCGAACGCACGCGCGAAACCGTTTACGCGATCTATGTTGTCGATCCGAAGACGCGCGCTCTGGAGGGCGTGGTCAGCTTGCGCCGCCTGATCATCCGCCAGCCGGAAGAGCCGATTCTGTCGATTGTCCGCGATGAAGAGCCGATCACCATTTCGCCGCTTACCAGCCGCGAAGATGTCGCGCGTCTGTTCCGCAAGCACGACCTTCTGGCCGTGCCTGTCGTGGATGAAAGCCGCCATATCATCGGCATTGTGACCGTTGACGACGTGCTCGACGCCATCACCGAAGATGCCAGTGAAGACGCCTATCGTTTCGGTGGTATGGAGGCGCTGGACAAGCCTTATATGCGCATCGGCTTTGGCGAGATGCTGAAGAAGCGCGCTGGCTGGCTGGGTGTTCTGTTTCTGGGCGAAATGCTGACGGCAAGCGCCATGCAGCATTTCGAAATGGAACTGGAAAAGGCGCTCGTTCTGACGCTGTTCATACCGCTCATCATGTCGTCAGGCGGCAATTCCGGTTCGCAGGCAACCTCGCTGATCATCCGTGCGCTTGCGTTGCAGGAAGTGAAGCTCAAGGATTGGTGGCGCGTTGCGCTGCGCGAACTGCCTACGGGCCTCGCTCTCGGCAGTTTCCTCGGCTTCATCGGCATTGTCCGCATCGCTGTCTGGCAGATGATCGGCATTTATGATTATGGCGAACACTGGATGCTGGTCGCTCTGACGGTTGGCATGGCGCTTGTCTGTATCGTGATGTTCGGTTCTTTAACCGGTTCAATGCTGCCCTTTGCGCTAAAACGGCTTGGATTCGATCCGGCCAGCGCGTCAGCGCCTTTCGTGGCGACATTGGTCGATGTGACGGGTCTGGTCATCTATTTCAGCGTCGCCATCGTCATTCTTTCCGGCACTTTGTTGTGACGCCCAGCGCCGACATGGCGCTGATACTGACAAAAAACTGACAGAATGACGGTGTAAAAACGCCGCTAAACAACGGTTTTTCGCGAGAAATAAGGGGCAGTGTCGCGCTGCCCCTTTCTAAAACGCAAAAAAACCTGTAAGAGCGCCGCATTGATTTTCCGCGCGGGTCTGTTGGCGCGGCTCCCAACTCATATAGAAGTGATCTCCATATGGAATTGCGTAATATCGCTATTATCGCACACGTCGATCATGGCAAAACAACACTGGTCGATGAACTCCTGAAGCAGTCTGGCTCGTTCCGCGACAACCAGCGCGTCGCAGAACGCATGATGGATTCCAACGACATCGAAAAGGAACGCGGGATCACCATTCTCGCCAAGGCGACCTCGGTTGTCTGGAAGAATACCCGTATCAACATCGTCGACACGCCGGGCCACGCCGACTTTGGCGGTGAAGTTGAGCGTATCCTCTCGATGGTGGACGGCGCTATCGTTCTCGTTGACGCCGCTGAAGGCCCGATGCCGCAGACGAAGTTCGTCGTTGGCAAGGCGCTGAAGGTTGGTCTGCGTCCGATCGTAGCGATCAACAAGATTGACCGTCCAGATGGCCGCCATGAAGAAGTCATCAACGAAGTCTTCGACCTTTTCGCCAATCTCGACGCGACCGACGAACAGCTTGACTTCCCGATCCTGTACGGCTCTGGCCGTAACGGCTGGATGGCGCTGAACCCGGAAGGTCCGAAGGACGAAGGTCTGGCTCCGTTGTTCGATCTCGTGCTCAAGCACGTTCCGGCGCCAAAGGTTGCCGAAGGCCCGTTCCGCATGATCGGTACGATCCTCGAAGCTGACCCGTTCCTGGGCCGCATCATCACCGGTCGTATTCATTCGGGCTCGATCAAGTCTAACCAGGCCGTCAAGGTTCTGGGTCAGGACGGTTCGCTGCTCGAAACCGGCCGTATTTCCAAGATCCTCGCATTCCGCGGCATCGAGCGTCAGCCGATTGACGAAGCACAGGCAGGCGACATCGTCGCTATTGCCGGTCTTTCCAAAGGTACCGTCGCCGACACGTTCTGCGATCCTTCGGTCAGCGAGCCTCTGGCAGCTCAGCCAATCGACCCGCCAACCGTGACCATGTCCTTCATCGTCAACGACAGCCCTTATGCGGGCACCGAAGGCGACAAGGTGACGAGCCGCGTTATTCGTGACCGTCTGCTCAAGGAAGCTGAAGGCAACGTTGCGCTCAAGATCGAAGAATCGAACGAAAAAGATTCGTTCTTCGTTTCCGGTCGTGGTGAATTGCAGCTTGCAGTTCTGATCGAAAACATGCGTCGCGAAGGCTTCGAGCTTGGCGTTTCGCGTCCACGCGTCGTCATGAAAGACGGCGAAAACGGCGAAAAGCTTGAGCCGGTCGAAGAAGTCGTCATCGACGTCGATGAAGAATATTCGGGCACCGTTGTTCAGAAGATGTCTGAGCGCAAGGCCGAAATGGTCGAGCTGCGCCCTTCGGGCGGCAACCGCGTTCGTATGGTGTTCTACGCTCCGACCCGTGGCCTGATCGGCTATCAGTCGGAACTGCTGACCGATACGCGCGGCACGGCGATCATGAACCGTCTGTTCCACGACTATCAGCCATATAAGGGCGAAATCTCTGGCCGTAACAACGGCGTTTTGATTTCCAACGACCAGGGTGAAGCTGTTGCTTACGCACTGTTCAACCTGGAAGATCGCGGCCCGATGATCATCGACGCTGGCGTCAAGGTCTATCAGGGCATGCTGATTGGCATCCATAGCCGCGACAACGATCTGGAAGTCAACGTGCTCAAGGGCAAGAAGCTCACCAACATCCGCGCCGCTGGCAAGGATGAAGCTGTGAAGCTCACCCCGCCGATCAAGATGACGCTGGAACGCGCGCTGTCGTGGATTCAGGACGACGAGCTGGTTGAAGTGACGCCGAAGTCGATCCGTCTTCGCAAGCTCTATCTCGACCCGAATGAGCGCAAGCGCTTCGAAAAGAGCGGCAAGGCAAGCGTTGCCTGATTGCTCTCGAAATCAAATAGAAAGCGGCGCCTTCAGGCGCCGTTTTTGTTTGCACGCTTAACGTGAATTTCAACTCTTTCGCCGATCATGTCGTTTGATTGGGGGCGCTGATGATATTCTCGCGTTATGAGCGTTTTGTTCTGACCGTCGTTGCGGCTCTTGGCGCAATCGACCTCATACTCATTGCGGTAAAGGGTATTCGCGTGGACTGGGCAGGCTACTGCATGCTCAGTCTGATCGGCCTTGGCACCATCATGCTTGGCCTGTTCTATCGTTTGGTCAGACATGATGCGCGTATTTCGGAAACGCTCATTCTGACGGCGGGCTTCATATTGTTCACTCTGGTCGGTTCGGTCTTCAACTATATGTTGCTGCCGATCCATTTCCCGCGAATTGACGATTTCTGGGTGAGTGTTGACCAGCTGTTGGGTTATCACTGGCCAAGTCTGGTCCTGTTCTTTTCCGAACGGCCCGGCTTCGCGAAGCTTCTGAAGATCGTTTATTTCACGTCTCTGCCGCAACTGGTCATCGTGGTGCTTCTGCTCGGCTTTACCGGACAATCCCGCAAGCTTGCGCATTTTCTCATCACCGGGATGGTTGGCGCGCTGCTTTGCATGGTGGTATGGGCGTTATTCCCGTCATTCGGAGCATCCGCCGTTTCGACGCTGCCCGCGAATGTCGAGGCAAAGCTTGGTCTTCCCGTTGGCCCGACCTACGCCGCAGAACTTGTTCGTCTTTCGATACAAGGTGTCGACTATCTGTCGCCAGCCAATGTGCTCGGCCTCATAGGCTTTCCATCATTCCATACCGTAATGGCGGTCATGTCGGTGTTCTTCACATGGCAGATCGTGTGGCTGCGCTTGCCCGTACTGGCCCTGAATATGCTGATGGTGCCCGCATTGCTTTTGCACGGCGGACACCATTTGAGCGACTTCCTCGGCGGGGTGGCCGTATTCGCCGTCGCCTGCCTTGCTGCCGGTTATGTTGTCAACGCTCTCCACGACGATAAGGCTGCATCAGCGCCTGCGGAACACGTGCGCGTCGCGCCATGACGATCAGCGCGATAATCGACATGATGTAAGGGATCATGAGGAAAAGCTGGTAGGGCACAGCCTTGCCATAAACCGTTTGCAAGCGAAGCTGAAACGCATCGAACAGCGCGAACAGCAATGCGCCCAGCAACGCGCGGGCAGGCTTCCACGATGCGAAGACGACAAGCGCGATACAGACCCAGCCGCGTCCCTGCATCATGGTCGGGAAGAACGAATTGAACGCCGAAAGCGTCAGAAACGCTCCACCCACCGCCATCAAGGCGCTGCCGAACATGATCGTGAAAATGCGCACGCGGATTGGGTTGATACCCTGCGCTTCCGCAGCATGGGGGTTCTCGCCCGTCATGCGGATGGCAAGGCCAAGCGGCGTGCGGAAAAGCACATAGCCAAGCAGCAGTGCGAGCGGAATGGCCAGCCACGTCAGTGCAGTCTGTGTGCCCAATACCTGCCCGAGGAAAGGCACATCGGCGAGGAAAGACGGATTCACCGGCTGGAATGGCGTGATTGTCGGCGGCGTTGAAGACAGCGGCACCAGCAGGCGGAACAGGAAATAGCTGAGGCTGGAGGCAAACAGCGTGATGCCGAGGCCGACCACGTGCTGCGACAGGCCAAGCGGGACGGTGAGGGCTGCGTGAAGCAGGCCGAACAATGCGCCGGAAGCGGCAGCCGCAAGAACGCCCACCCACAGGTCCGCTCCGTTAAAGACGGTCAGCCAGCCGATCATCGCGCCAAAGGTCATAATGCCTTCGATGCCGAGATTAAGCACGCCTGCGCGTTCGCAATAGAGCGCGCCGAGCGTGCCGAAGATCAGCGGTGTTGCAATGCGCAGGACCGAGACCCAGAGGCCCGCGGAGAGCAGGATATCCATCAACTCGTTCATCGGGCGATCCTGTATTGGGTGAAGAACAAGGCGACGAGCATCGTCAGGAGCGACAGCGCCACGGTCACATCGGCAATGAAGCTCGGAATGCCGATGGCGCGGCTCATGCCGTCTGCGCCGACGAACATGGCGGCGGCAAACAGCGCCGAGAAGATCGCGCCAATCGGGTTCAGATTGGCAAGCATGGCAACAATGATGCCGGAATAGCCGAAGCCGGGTGAAAGGTCGGTCGTGACGTAGCCTTTCACGCCCATGACCTGAATTGCGCCCGCAAGGCCTGCCAGTCCGCCGGAAATGCAGGCAACCTTGATGAGTGTGCGACCGAGCGGAACGCCTGCAAAGCGTGCCGCGCCCGGATTGATACCGGCGGCTTTGGTTTCGAGACCGAACACGGTGCGCTTCTGCACATAGGCGATGATCAGCGCCAGCGCGATGGCAATCAGGATGCCGATATGCAGCCGCATACCCGTCATGATTTTCGGTAGCACGGCAGCATCAGGCACCGGTTCAGACTGCGGCCAGCCAAAGGCCAGCGGGTCTTTCATTGGACCTTCGATCATCATGGAAACGAACAGCACTGCGACAAAGTTGAGAAGCAGGGTTGTCACCACTTCATCAACGCCGAAGCGCAGGCGAAGCCCGAGCGGAATGAGCAGGAAGATCATGCCCGCAATCGCGCCGACAATCAGCAGCAGTGGAATGAGGAGAGGAGCAGGCAGTTGCAATTGCGTGCCCATGGCCACCACCGCCAGTGCGCCCATATAGAACTGCCCTTCGGCGCCGATGTTCCAGAGCTTGGAGCGGAAGGCGACAGCGGCGGCAAGACCGGTCAGCATCAGCGGTGTGGCGCGTGTCAGCGTTTCACTGATCGAAAGCTTGTTGCCAAATGCACCGATGGCGATCTGGCGGAAGGACTCCAGAACCGGTGCACCGGCGGCGGCAATCAACAGGCCTGCCAGCACAAATGCAGTTAGAACCGCGAGGATTGGTGCAGTGGCGACCAACGCCATGGGCCGGGTTTCGCGTCGTTCAATACGCATCAATTCAGCCCCTTCGTGGTATTTGTCTGCCATTCGCCGGCCATCATGAGGCCCAGTCTCTGCGCATTGGCTTCCTCTGCGTCGATGGGTGGGGAGAGGCGGCCTTTAACAATCGCTTGAACACGATCCGCCAAGCCGATGATTTCATCCAGATCTTCAGAAATCAGCAGAACGGCAGCACCCTTGGCGCGTGCTTCCAGAATGCGGGTGTGGATTGCCGCGACAGCACCTTCATCCAGTCCACGTGTCGGCTGCGCTGCAATGAGAATGCGCGGCGCTGTCTCCAGATTGCGGCCCAGAATGAGCTTCTGCATATTGCCGCCAGAAAGGAGGCGAATACGACTGTCCGGCGTGCCGCCGCGCACATCGAAATCCTTGATGATGCGATCAGTGAATTCGCGCGCCGCAGTGCGATTGACGAGAAGGCCGCTCGAGAATTTTGGATCGCGAACGCGCTCCAGAATGGCATTTTCCCACAAGGTCAGGTCGCCAATCGCGCCTTCGGCATTCCGGTCTTCCGGGATGCGCCCGACGCCTTCCGCCACAAAGCGGCGGGGATCGAATTTGGTGACGGTTTGCCCGAACATGACAAGCGCGCCGCTTGCTGGCTGGCTCAGCCCCGAAACCAACCGGCCCAAGGCGGCCTGACCATTGCCGGACACGCCGATGATGCCCAATGTTTCACCGGCACGAACCTGAAAATTCAGTTCCGAAAGACGGGCAATTCCGTCTTCCACAACTGTGACATTGCTGGCTTCCAGCAAGGTCTCACCGGGCGTTGCAGCCGCGCGGGCAGGGCGCGAAACGCGCCGCCCCACCATCAGTTCTGCCAGTTCTTCCTTAGAAGTTTCGGAAGCCTTGCGCTCGGCGACAAGCTTGCCACCGCGCAGCACGATCACCCGGTCGGCAGCCGACATAACTTCATGCAGCTTATGCGAAATGAAGATCAGCGACAGGCCTTGCCGCGCCATTTCCTTGAGTGTCGCGAACAGGCCTTCGGCTTCCTGTGTCGTCAAAACGGCGGTCGGTTCATCGAGGATCAGCACATCCGCATCGTTATAGAGCGCTTTCAGAATTTCCACGCGCTGCTGTTCGCCGACCGAAAGATCGCCAAGCCGCACATCCGGATCGACCTTGAGGCCGAAACGCTCTGCAATCTGCGCGATCTTGGCCCGTGCTGCGCCATGCGAGGATTTGAGCTTCCAGAGGCTTTCGGTGCCGGTGATGATGTTTTCCAGAACCGTGAGGTTGGGTGCGAGCGTGAAATGCTGGTGCACCATGCCAACGCCCGCATCAATGGCCGCACGCGGCTTGCCTTGCGGGATTTCAACGCCTTTCACGAAGACGCGCCCCTCATCCGGCACATAATGGCCGAACAGGATGTTCATCAATGTGGTTTTGCCCGCGCCGTTTTCGCCGAGAAAAGCGAGGATTTCGCCACGCTCCAGCTTCAGCGAAATATCGTCATTCGCGGTCAGCGCACCAAAGCGCTTGGTGATGTTTTGCAGTTCAAGAACTGTCGTTGTCATTGGTTTAACCCCGCAACGGGAAATTTATGCTGCCAGCGACCATCCTCCTCCAGCCGCTGACCGGCGTTCAGAAGAAGCCTGTCAGCGCCCATCGGCGCGATCAGCTGCACAGCGACCGGCATCCCGTCGGCATCTTCTCCGAATGGCAGAGAAAGCGCCGGGAAACCCGAAATATTGGCAAGCGCCGCATAGGGTGCAAACTCGTTCATCTTCCGCCATTGCATGTCCACATCGCTATGGTTCATCGGAAACGAGCCCAATGGCAAGGGCGCTCTGGACAGCATAGGGGTTATCAGCACATCAATATCGCGGAAAATTTGCCAGAGCATATGCGAAGCGCTGACAGCACCGTTCATCGCACGATAGAGTGCGGCCGCGTCTAGCCCGCGTCCTCGCTCTGCAACGGCGCGAGTCAACGGTTCCAGCTTCTCCTGATCGATCGCCAGAAAGTCGATTGCTGCGGCAAGATTGACGGAAATGATCCGGTCGAACGCCCGCGCACTCGAAGCCACAAGCGGGCTTAAATCCTGCGCTGGGATTTCGCGGATTGCATGGCCTTGCGCCTCCAGAAAACGGGCGGCATCGGTCACAGCCTGCATACGTTCCGCGGTAACGGGATAGGCGGCAAGGTCTTCGGTGACAAAGCCGATGCGCAGACGCTCTGGCATTTCCCCAGTGCTCATTGCCGGATCTGGCAGGAAGCCTTCGGTTTTGCCTTCGACGAGCGGAAGCAGCGTCCTGGCATCGCGGATCGAGCGGCACAATGCGAACTCACTGGCAATGCCCGCGAGATAATTGCCGAAATGCGGTCCTGCGGGCATGGCGCCACGGCTCGGTTTCAGGCCGACCAGACCGCAGGTAGCGGCTGGCACGCGGATCGAGCCGCCTGCATCGGTCGCATGCGCAATGCTGACAATTCCGGCTGCGACGGCTGCGGCCGCACCACCGGATGAGCCAGCAGGCGAAAGTGCTTCATCGAATGGGTGGCGGGCCTGAGGGCCGCTTGCCGGTTCGCTGGCGAGCGCAAGGCCAAATTCGGGCACGGTGGTTGTGCCGAAGAAGTTGAGACCCGCTTTGCGCAGGCGGCTGCCAAGCTCGGAATCCATTTGCGGCGATGCGTTTTCGAAAGCGCGCGAGCCAAGCCGGATTGGCAGGCCGGCGCAGGGGCCGCCCAGATCCTTGAACAGCGATGGGACGCCTGCAAAAGGCGCTTTGTCCGCATCGGCGTCAAAGGTTGCGGCATTGGTGCGGCCAAGTTCAAGGTCGAGATATGCGATGGCGCCCAGAGGGCGCCATTTATCTGCGGCTTCAAGGGCGGCATCCATGGCCTCTCGTGCGCTTAAAACGCCTCCGGCAATCGCTTGCGCGAGCGCTGTTGCGTCCTGTTGCTTGCTATCGAATGCCACTTTATGCCGCCCTGTTATGCTGCTGTCTTACTTTGGTTCAGCCGGGTTCGGCTCGACCTTGAAGGTGCCAGCCTTGATCTCGGCGCGGCGCGCCTCCATCTTGGCTTCGGCTTCTGCCGGTGCGACACCCTTGACGTAGACGATGTCGTTGCCGCCTTCCTTCATCAGGCTGAACGGCGTGTAGTCCTTGCCGGTCGGCTGCGCAGCCTTCACATCTGCAATCGCTGCATTAAGGATCGGGCGGAAGTACCACATTGCATTGGCAAAAACCGTATCCGGGTACCGCGGCGTATAGTCGATCAGCGAGCCGATTGCCTTGATGCCACGTTCCTTGGCGGCGTCGGCGGTGCCGATGCGTTCGCCGAACAGAATGTCCGCGCCGGAATCGATTGCTGCGAGACCTGCTTCACGGGCCTTCGGCGGATCGAAGAAGGTGCCGATGAAGGACGCGATGAATTTTGCATCCGGGCGGGTTTCCTTCACGCCTTCCTGGAAGGCGTTGATCAGCATGTTGACTTCCGGGATCGGCACAGCGCCGACCGAGCCGAAGGTGCCCGACTTGCTCATCGAGCCTGCGAGCATGCCTGCAAGATAGGCTGCTTCGAAGTTCCAGGTACCGAACACGCCGAAATTGTCGCCCTGCGGCTTGCCGGAGGAGCCCATGATGAAAGTCGTCTGCGGATAATCGCCTGCAACCTGACGCGCTTCGCGTTCGACGGCATAGGATTCACCGACAATGAGCTTGATGCCCTGTTCGGCATATTCACGCATGGCGCGAGGATAGTCGCTCGCCGAAACGCCTTCGGAGAAGACATATTCGATGATGCCTTCGTCATTGGCCTGCTTCAGCGCTTCGTGCAGGCGCGAGTTCCAGGCGTTTTCAACTGGCGAGGCATGAATGCCTGCAACCTTAAGCTTTTCGTCGGCTGCGAACACGCGGGTGGAAATCGCAGTTGCGCCGAGAGCCGCAGACATTGCAAGAATGTCGCGGCGGGTAAAGTTCGATAGTTTGGCCATTTGGACCCCTCATTAAGGTGGTGTTTGTGCGTGCATTCCATGCGCGACGGATTGCCCTGCGCCCCGATCAGGAGGAGCATGAGCAATGTCTCGTATTTCCGACTTATCTGCCTTTAATTCAAGCGCTTTTATCGGTCGCTTGAAAAACAGGCACTGGTTTGTCGTTACTTCGTGTTTAATCAGCCGATCGGTGCGTAATCGGCCCCATCGACCGAAGACGGACGGCCTTCGAGATTGAGCGCACTGACACGCTGGGGCGTTTCCGCAATGATCTTGCCGCGCTTCACGACCGTCAGGCGGTTTGCCTTGAGGCGCAGCGCTTCCAACGGGTCGCGCGCCTGCAGGACGACGAAGTCTGCATTGCAGCCCTTTTCAAGACCGTAGCCTTCCAGACCGAGCGCTTTGGCCGAATTGACGGTGAGGGAATTGAAGACCTGCTTCTTGCCTTCGATGGACGTCATCTGTGCAACATGGACCGCCATATGCCCCACTTCCAGCATATCGCCGGAGCCCATCGAGTACCATGGGTCCATAACGCAATCATGACCGAAGGCGACGTTGACGCCAGCTGCCATCAGCTCCGGCACGCGGGTCATGCCGCGACGCTTCGGATAGGTGTCGGCGCGGCCCTGCAAGGTGATGTTGATGAGCGGGTTCGGTATGGCGTTCATCTGCGCTTCCGCGATCAGCGGAATGAGTTTGGAAACGTAGTAATTATCCATGGAATGCATGGATGTGAGATGCGAACCGGAGACGCGGCCCTGAAGGCCGAAACGCACAGTCTGGGCGGCCAGCGTTTCCACATGACGCGACATTGGATCGTCGGTTTCGTCGCAGTGAATATCGACCGGCAGGCCGCGTTCGGCTGCAATGCGGCACAGCTCTTCCAGCGATGCAGCGCCGTCAGCCATGGTGCGCTCGAAATGCGGAATGCCGCCGACGATATCGAGGCCCATATCGAGCGAGCGGTTGACAAGATCGACCGCGCCCGGAGAGCGATAATAGCCGTCCTGCGGAAAGGCGACGAGTTGCAGGTCGATGTAAGGCTTTACCTTCTCGCGAACTTCGATCATCGCCTCAGCAGTGAGAAGACGCGGATCGCTAACATCGACATGGCTGCGAATGGCCAGCAGGCCCTGGCTGACGGCCAGGTCGCAATAGCGCAAGGCGCGCTCGACCATGGCTTCAACGGTCAGCATGGGCTTCAGCTCGCCCCAAAGTGCAATCCCTTCCAGAAGCGTGCCGGAACGGTTGAGGCGCGGCAGACCGAGCGACAGGGTTGCATCCATGTGGAAATGCGGGTCGACGAAAGGCGGTGTTACGAGACGGTTGGAAGCGTCGATTTCCTTGGCAGCCTGATGCTCGCCCTTTGACGGTACGATATCGGCAATCTTGCCGTCCTTGACCAGAATGTCCTGCTTCTCGCGACCATCAGGGAGATTAGCGTTTCTCACAATCAAATCGAACATAGGCAGGCCTCTTAAGTCATTGCGGGAAGATCAAGGCTGTTAAAAAAACAGCACATTTCTAAAATGCCTTATACCCTCCGCGCTGTGGGCGCAATGGTGAGCAATGCGTAAGGGGTCGTCATCTACACAGGAACATGATAGGCCGCAAAATCATAGTTGCAGGATTGCCATGTTCACGATCAGTCGCGTCGAAACCTATAGTCAGGAAATCAAGAAAAGTCGGTTTCTGGCCATTGCTGCGCCTGTTGCAAGCGAGCAGGCGGCGAAGGATTTTCTGAGTGAGCATTCGGACCTTGCAGCCAACCATAATTGCTGGGCATGGCGCATGGGGCAGAACTATCGTTTCAGCGATGATGGCGAGCCGAGCGGCACGGCGGGCAAGCCGATCCTGCAAGCGATTGACGGTCAGCAGCTCGACAATATTGCGGTGGTGGTGACGCGTTGGTTCGGCGGTATTCTGCTTGGCAGCGGCGGCTTGATGCGCGCTTATGGCGGCACTGCCGCGACCTGTTTGCGGCAGGCAGAAAAGACCGAGGTGATCCCGATGATCGGCTTTGCCTTCGCCTGCGATTTTTCTGACCATGCGCTTTTGAAGGCACGGCTGACTGCTGTGGACCATGTCGCAATAGCGCAGGAGAATTTTACCGGCAACGGCGTGGAAATAACGGGCGCAATGCCCATTGCAGCACAGGATGATCTCTCGCGGCTTGTAACGGATCTGACGCGCGGCAAATCCGTCATCAAATTTGACGATTAAAAAGCAAAATGGCCGATCACTGGATCGGCCATTTTATCGTTGTTAAAGCAATCCGCCCTTGGACGAATATTGCTGGCGCTTGTTCTCATACATCAAAAGATCGGCGCGCTTGGCAACGGCTTCGAGCGTTTCGCCCGGCGTGGTGGTTGCTGTGCCGATGGATAGGTTGAGCTGCAGCTGTGAATAATACTGGTTGTTGATTTCGACCAGCCGCTTGATGTCTTCCACCATGGCTTCCGCGCCGCGCTCGTCCACATAGGGCAGCACGATTGCGAACTCGTCGCCGCCGATACGTGCGGCATGGCCGGGCAACTTGACGGCTTCGTTCAGCACTTCGCCAATACGGCGCAGCAATCCGTCACCCGACGCATGTCCCCACAGATCATTGGCCGACTTGAGGCCATTCAGATCGATGATGATGATGGAAACGGGCAGGTGGCCCTTGCGCTCCAGCCGGTTGAGTTCATCCACGTAGAATGCGCGGTTGTGCAGTTTGGTCAGCACGTCGTGCTTACCGAGATATTCCAGATAGGCTTCCGCCTTCTTGCGAGCGGTGATGTCCGTCAGCGCAACCTGCACCAGTGACCAGTCGTTTTCATGGCCGGGCAGGACGGAGAATTGCAACAGAACATGGCGTTCGGTGCCATCCAGCGCGTAGTTGATCACTTCGCGACGCTGGAACAGGATGCCGTTCCAAAGGTCAATCAGCTGTTCGCGGAAATGCGCTTCCATTTCACCGCGCAGAATCTGCGGTAGTGATTGCAGCAGTGTCGGCTTGTCGGGAGCCAGGAACAACTCAAGCGTTTCATTGTTGATTTCCAGCACGCGAATTTCGCTCATGCACTGACGCACGAATTCGGGGTGAACATCAGTGAAGACGCGGAAATCGACAATGCCGCGCTGGCGCACATCGTCCATCAGTTCCTTGATACGGCTGAAATCTTCAACCCACAGCGAAACCGGAGAATGCTCGAACAGGCCTTGCGCATGGCGCTTGTGACGATCCTGCTCACGCATCGCGTTTTCGCGAGTCGTCACATCCTCGATCGACAGCAGGACACGGTCCCAGCTATGCTCATGACCGGGCAGAATGCGACCCTTGAGCTGGATATCGATGCGCCGGCCTTCCAGCGAATAGTTGATCGTGTTGCTGTAGAACGTATCGGAACCGTTCCAGAGCTGCACCATCTCATCAATATGTGGCTCCAGCATATCTTCACGGAACACGCGTTCCAGATTGCTGACCAGATGGTCAATGTCGTTCGCTTCAAAGAGCGAGAGGGTTTTGCGATTGACGGCCAGAACCCGGATATGGCTTGTGCAGATGCGAAGACGACTGGTGTCTTCCGTCAGAAAAGCCTTGAGGTCAGTAATGCCTTCTGACCGCCATGTGTCGAACTGCTTGCGAAGACCGCTATAGTCTTCAAGCCAAAGGGAAATAGGAGCCAGATCGAAGATGCTGGCTTTGTCGTTCACGGCGGTCTCGATATTCATTAGGTTCCCGCTTTTAACGCCACGCTTTTGAGTGAGGCGGCAATAAAATATCAGGGGCGCCTTATATTATGAAAGAGTTGTCTAGACCAGCGGCTTTCAAGACACAGCGAAGCAATATTTATGACATCAAATAAGAAAATGCCGTTCCTTTGTGAATGGAGGCGGTTTTGTCTTCTGGCTGACTTTTCGATGGGAAGAGCGCCATCTGCTTAAAAGACGTGCGGTTTGTGCATTGGCGCTTATTGAAATTCACTATCGCCATCACCATTCTGGCTTTTGCGCATTATTCCACGCAAAGCGTGACCAATATCCTTGGCGGTGAGCAAAGTTTTTATGAGGTGTCTTGAATGAAGACCTGGAAACGGATCCATGAAACGTATTGAATTGATCATTGAGAACATCATTCTGGCCTCGCGCTGGCTATTGGTGGTTTTCTATCTGGGCCTTGCCATTGCGCTGGCGATTTATGCTGTATCCTTCGCGGGTAAGCTGTTCGACTTCGCCACCAAAGTCACGTCGCTGAACGACACCGATACGATCCTGAAAATACTGGGGTTGATCGATGCTGCGCTGATTGCCAGCCTTTTGGTGATGGTCGTCATCTCCGGCTATGAGAATTTTGTCAGCCGCTTTGATCAGGCAGGCGACGAGGTGCACTGGCTGGGCACGATCGATGCCGGTTCGCTGAAGATCAAGGTCGCATCGACAATCGTGGCCATCTCGTCGATCCATCTGTTGCAAATATTCCTGAATGCCACGACCTATACATCGAACCAGCTGATGTGGTTCACGATTATCCATCTGGCCTTCGTCGTGTCGGCGCTGTTTCTTGCCTATATCGACAAGCTCACGGCCAAGGACAAGAACAAGGGCGATACGAAAGGCAAGATCGAGCCCAATATCTAACCAGTCCTTGCGGCTATCAAAGAATTGGAAAAGCCCGGCAATGCCGGGCTTTCTATTTTTCTCTGCACTAATAAAGGGAATTTGATCCCAATCAATGAAATCAAGCCGCTGGCATGGGTTGATAGCGCCGGGACGTGTTCCATATCGCCATTGGGATGCGTTGCATTGCCATTCATCAATCACTCAGGAAAGGATGAATCATGTCGGCTAACACCAAGGTTGCGCTCGTTACCGGTGCGGCACAGGGCATCGGTCGGGGTATTGCCCTTCGGCTGGCCAAGGATGGTTTCGATATCGCTCTGGTTGACCTCAAGGCGGACAAGCTCGCCGCTGTCAAAAAAGAGGTTGAAGCTTTGGGCCGCAAGGCGTCGACGTTCTCGGCCGATGTCAGCAAGCGCGACGATGTTTACGCCGCTATCGATCATGCGGAAAAGGAACTGGGCGGCTTTGACGTGATCGTCAACAATGCCGGTATCGCGCAGGTTCAGCCGATTGCGGATGTGAAGCCGGAAGAAGTTGAGCGTATTTTCCGCATCAATGTCGACGGCGTGCTCTGGGGTATTCAGGCTGCGGCCGCCAAGTTCAAGGCGCGCAAGCAGAAGGGCAAGATCATCAACGCCTCGTCCATTGCTGGTCACGACGGCTTTGCCATGCTCGGCGTTTATTCCGCGACGAAATTCGCCGTGCGTGCGCTGACGCAGGCCGCGGCCAAGGAATATGCAAGTGCGGGCATTACCGTGAACGCTTATTGCCCCGGCATCGTCGGCACCGATATGTGGGTGGAAATCGACGAGCGTTTCTCCGAGATTACCGGCGCGCCGAAAGGTGAGACCTACAAGAAATATGTCGACGGCATTGCGCTCGGTCGCGCCCAGACGCCGGATGATGTGGCATCCCTCGTTTCCTTCCTGGCAAGCGCGGATTCCGATTACATCACGGGTCAGGCCATCCTGACGGACGGCGGTATCGTTTATCGCTGATCGCAACGACCGAGGATATCCCGCGCTTGTCTGCGCGGGGTATCTGTCATTTACCAGATTATGGCCTGTGTTAGACTGATCGTCCTCAAAGGAAAGGGCTGACCATGACACGTCTGACGGCAAAGGACTTCCCGCAGGAACTGCTCGAACTTTACGATTACTACGCGCACGGCAAGATCAGCAAACGCGAGTTTCTTGACCGGGCCGCAAAGTTTGCCATCGGTACGATGACGGCAACCGCCATTCTGGCTTCGCTTAGCCCCAATTACGCCATGGCGCAGCAGGTCGAGTTCACCGATCCCGATATTCTGCCTGAATATATCACCTATCCCTCGCCGGAAGGGAACGGCAATGTGCGCGCCTATCTCGTGCGCCCAGCCAAGGTGCAAGGCAAGGTTCCGGCAGTCGTGGTGGTACACGAGAATCGTGGCCTCAATCCCTATATCGAGGATGTGGCGCGTCGCGTTGCAAAGGCTGGCTTCATTGCGCTCGCGCCAGATGGTCTCACATCGGTTGGCGGCTATCCCGGCAATGACGAAAAGGGCCGCGAGTTACAACAGCAGGTTGACCCGACCAAGCTGATGAATGACTTTTTCGCTGCCGTCGATTTCATGATGAAAAGCGATCTGACCACCGGAAAGGTCGGGATCACCGGCTTCTGCTATGGCGGTGGTGTTGCAAATGCGGCTGCGGTCGCATTTCCGGAACTGGCTGCCGCCGTGCCGTTCTATGGTCGCCAGCCGCCGGTTGGCGAGGTTCCGCGCATCAAGGCGCCGCTTCTGCTTCATTATGCAGAGCTGGATAAGGGGATCAATGAAGGCTGGCCCGCTTATGAAGAAGCGTTGAAAAAGAACGGCAAGACCTACGAGGCCTATATCTATCCGGGCGTCAATCACGGCTTCCACAATGATTCCACGCCGCGTTATGACGAGGCTGCGGCCAAGCTTGCCTGGGACAGAACAATAGCCTGGTTCAAGCGCTATCTGGCGTGATCAGGATTTGGACCTGATTGCCTTGACGGCATGGACGATGCCGACAATGACGATCCCGATCAGAATGGCGAGCACGGCCTGCAGGAAAGAGGTTGCGATCCATTCGAGCACACCGGCAAAGCTGCTGCCTTCGGTTGGTAGATGGGCGACGATGTTGTGGATGAATTCCTCGATGCTGTGAATGCCGATTGATGCCAGTCCGTGCACGATAATGCTGCCGCCAACCCAGAGCATGGCGACAGTGCCAACGGTGCTGAGTACCTTGAGCACGACTGGCATGCCCGCAACCAAGCCTTTGCCGAGACGTTTGCCGAAACCGGTATGGGCATTGCGGGCAAGCGCAACACCCATGTCATCGATTTTGACGATAAAGCCGACAACGCCATAGACGGCGAAGGTGATCAGCACTGCGACACAGGCAAGGATTGCTGCTTGTGTGTAGATATTCGAAGGGGGCAGACCTGCGAGTGTGAGGGCCATGATTTCGGCCGACAGGATGAAGTCTGTCCTGATTGCGCCGCTCACGGTCGTTGCTTCAATTTCCTTCGGAGTGGAGGCCTTGGTCTCGGTGTTTTCCTCATCCTTATGGGGAATGAAGAACTCAACCAGCTTTTCAGTGCCTTCGAAGGCAAGATAGGCGCCGCCGATCATCAGAAGCGGCATGATGAGGCCGGGTGCGAAATAGCTGAGGATCAGCGCCAGCGGCAGCAGAAAAATCAGCTTGTTGCGCAGCGATCCTTTGGTGATTTTCCAGATCACCGGCAATTCGCGTTCCGGCTTAAGGCCGACAACATATTTCGGGGTCACTGCCGTATCGTCGATCACAATGCCTGCGGCCTTGGCGCTGGCCTTAGCGGTTTGTCCTGCCACATCATCCAAAGAGGCCGCCGCCATTTTTGCGATTGCTGCCACGTCATCGAGAAGTGCAAACAAGCCGGACGCCATGGAGGGCCTTTCTTTGTCATTGCGATAGAGACTAGAGTGGTTCCGGTCAAAACGGAATCGTGAAACCGCTCTATCTATTTGTTTTTACGCATTGTCCTACGCAAAACCGCTACGCACTTTTGCTGGAAATGCTCTAGCTAAACTTTCTAACGCCCCGGCGTCCATACCCTAATAGTCGGGGCTGTCTATTGTATTCTATCTGGAAACAATCTGTGTATGATTGTCAATATATCCAGATGCATTTCGATCATTATATCTTGCTGCAACACAACAGGAGAGATCGCCATGCTTAATCAGATCAAAGGCCTCCATCACGTCACATCGCTGGCAGCAGATGCCCGTTCGAACAACAAGTTCTTTACGAATGTGCTGGGACTGCGCCGCGTCAAGAAAACCGTGAACTTCGATGATCCGAGTGTTTATCACCTTTATTACGGCGATGAAGTCGGCACACCGGGTACGGTCATGACCTATTTCCCGTTCCCCGGTATCCAGCGCGGTCGCGATGGTACGGGTGAGGTTGGCACGACTGTGTTTGCTGTACCGCAAGGTTCGCTTGGCTTCTGGAAGGATCGCTTCGCGCAGTCTGCCGTAAAGGTCGAATCGGAAGATGAAGCTTTCGGCGAAAAGCGCGTCTTCTTCCGCGGCCCAGACGGTGACAGTTTCGCTCTGGTTGAGGTGAAGGACGATCCACGTGAGCCTTGGGCGCATGAAGGCATCGATGCCGACCATGCCATTCGCGGCTTTCATTCGGTCTCAATGCGTTTGCGTGACGAGGGTGCAACTTCGGAACTGCTCAAATATATGGGCTATCAGAAGCTGGATGCGAAGGACGGCATTACCCGCCTCATCATGCCGGAAGGCAACGGGGCCGGCGTAATCGATCTTCAGACCTTGCCTTCTGTCGGACGCAACCAGCAAGGAGCAGGTTCGGTTCATCACGTCGCCTTCGCGGTTGAAAATCGCGAAAAGCAGCTCGAAGTCCGCAAGGCGCTGATGGATACCGGCTATAATGTCACGCCGGTGATCGATCGCGATTATTTCTGGGCGATCTACTTCCGGACCCCGGGCGGTGTCTTGTTCGAAGTGGCAACCAACGAACCCGGCTTTGATCGCGACGAGGATACCGCACATCTGGGCGAAGCTCTGAAGCTGCCGTCGCAGCACCAGCATCTTCGTGCTTATCTCGAAGAACATCTCGACAAGATTTAAGCACGCTTGAGGAGACCAATAATGACCAATCAGACCTACGTGCACCGGCTGAAGGCCGGTGCGGTCGGAGCGCCGCTGTTCATTGTCTTTCATGGCACGGGCGGTGATGAAAACCAGTTTTTCGGTTTGGCTGAACAGCTTTTGCCGGAGGCGACAATCGTCTCTCCGCGCGGTGACGTGTCGGAATTTGGTGCGGCCCGCTTTTTCCGTCGGACGGGCGAGGGTGTCTACGATATGCAGGATCTTGCCCGCGCTACGGACAAGATGGCCGGGTATATTGCCGCTCTGGTCGAAGAATATAAGCCGTCGGAAGTGATTGCCCTTGGCTATTCCAACGGGGCCAATATCATGGCCAATCTCCTGATCGAGAAGGGCAGGATATTCGACAAGGCGGTGCTTCTGCATCCGCTGATCCCATTTAAACCGGCAGATAATCCGGGTTTGGAAGGCACGCAAATCCTGATAACGGCTGGCCGTATGGACCCCATCTGCCCGCCGGATTTCACAGAGGCGCTGGCGCGCTATTTTGAAAGCCAGAAGGCAGGCGTCAATCTTGTCTGGCATCCGGGCGGACATGAACTGCGCCAGACCGAACTGACCGCTGTTCAGGAATTTCTCGGTTGATATCGATCACCGCCATTCGTCAGGATGGCGGTGATTTTTGCATTCAGGCAACTCCAGATGCCGCACTTGATTTTATCAATATACATTATATGTAAGTGTATATTGAATTTGGAGTTGCCTGATGAATATGGTCACGGACACCAGTCCCGACATGTCGCGCCACCAGATGGAAGATCGCGCAGGCGAAGTCGCCGAATTGCTGCGCACCCTGTCGCATCCAGCCCGTCTGATGCTGGCCTGTGCGCTGGCGGAAAAAGAATATTCGGTTGGCGAACTGGAACAGGGGCTGGGCATTCGTCAACCAACCTTGTCGCAGCAACTCGGTGTGCTGCGCGAATCCGGCATCGTCGAGACCCGGCGTGAAGCCAAGCAGATTTTCTATCGCCTGACGGAAACCAAGGCGGCGCAGCTCATCGAGGCGCTGTATGGTATCTTCTGTCATGACGCGCCGAAGGGAGCTTTGTCATGGTGACCTATCTCCAGTCGCTGGCGGGCGGCATGTTGCTCGGTGCAGCCGCAATTTTCCTTCTGATCTTCAACGGCCGTATCGCTGGTATCAGCGGTATCGTCGGCCGGTTGCTGAACGGAAGCCAAGCCGCGCTCAATGCAACATTCGTTCTTGGCCTCATTCTTGGACCTGTGGTCTATGCCGCGTTTTTCGGAAGCTTTCCTGCCACAACTATTGCCGCTTTCTGGCCGGTCATCATCGTGGCGGGTCTTCTGGTTGGTATCGGAACGCGTATGGGCTCCGGCTGCACATCCGGCCACGGTATCCTCGGCATGGCGCGCTTTTCCAAACGCTCTATCGCCGCGACGATCACCTTTCTGGTTACAGGCGTTGTTGCGGCAACCCTCGCGGGAGTTCTGCTATGAACAGATTTGCTTATTACCGCCTCGCGGCAGCACTTTTTGCAGGCGCACTGTTCGGGTTCGGATTGTCTCTATCGGGCATGATCGACCCGTCACGCGTGCAGGGCTTTCTGAACATAGCCAGCGGTCACTGGGACCCCAGCCTTGCATTCGTGCTCGGCGGCGCGCTGCTGGTTGCCATTCCGGGCGTAATGCTGCAACGCAAGCTGGCAAAGCCGGTACTGGACGACAGTTTTCACCTGCCTGAAAAGACACAGATCGACCGGCCTCTGCTGGTTGGCTCGGCGCTGTTCGGTCTTGGCTGGGGATTGGCGGGGTTCTGCCCCGGACCTGCGGTCTCGGCCTTGTCTATCGGCTTGCCGCAGGTCTGGTTGTTTGTCGCTGCCATGGCGGCAGGCATGATCATTCACGACAAGGTATTGAAGAGCTAAAGCCCGCGCGCGATTACCAGTCGCTGAACTTCGCTCGTGCCTTCATAAATCTGGCAGACGCGCACATCCCGATAGATGCGCTCAACGGGATAATCGGCAAGGTAGCCATAACCGCCGTGAATCTGGATTGCGGCGGAGCAGACTTCCTCCGCCATTTCCGACGCCACAAGCTTGCCCATAGACGCTTCCGTCAGGCAAGGCTTGCCCGCTTCGCGCAAGGCTGCGGCGTGCAGAACCATCTGGCGCGCCGTTTCAATCTTCGTAGCCATATCGGCAAGGCGGAACGCAATGGCCTGATGCTCGGCAATCGGCTTGCCGAACGTGATGCGTTCCTTGGCGTAGTCGCGGGCTGTCTCGAAAGCGGCACGCGCCATGCCGACTGCTTGCGCGGCAATGCCGATGCGCCCGCCTTCAAGATTGGCAAGTGCAATTTTATAGCCTTCGCCTTCCGCTCCCAGCCTGTTTTCCACCGGCACCCGCATATTGGTGAAAGCCAGTGCACAGGTGTCGGACGAATGCTGGCCGAGCTTGTGTTCGACCGACATGACCTCGTAGCCCGGCGTGTCGGTTGGCGCGATAAAGGCCGAAATGCCCTTTTTGCCAGCCGCCGGGTCGGTGACAGCAAAAACAATCACTACACTGCCATTTTTGCCGGAGGTGATGAATTGTTTGGAACCGTCGATCACATAGTGATCGCCGTCAAGCCGCGCGCGGGTTTTCAGGGCCGACGCGTCGGACCCGGCCTGCGGCTCCGTCAATGCAAAACCGCCAATCCATTCACCCGATGCCATCTTGGGCAGGAAGCGGCGCTTCTGGTCTTCTGTTCCGAAACGCAGGATTGGCGCGCAGCCGACCGAGGAATGCACCGAAACGATGGTCGAGCAAGCGCCGTCGCCTGCCGCGATTTCTTCCAGAGCCAGCGCATAAGCCACCATGCCGAGGTCGGAGCCGCCCCATTCTTCCGGCACAAGCATGCCGAGAAAACCTAGTTCGCCCATTTCGGTCAGTTCCGCGCGCGGGAAGGCATGTTCCCGGTCACGCTGGGCAGCACCCGGCGCAAGACGCTCCTGCGCGAAATCGCGGACTGCGTCGCGGATCTGCTCCTGCGTATCGGTCAGAAGCATCACACGATCCTTTCAATGCCGATGGAAGTGGCTTCGCCGCCGCCAAGGCAGATGCCAGCCACGCCGCGCTTCAGACCATGCGTTTCCAGTGCGGCAAGCAGTGTCACCAGAATGCGTGCGCCTGAAGCGCCGATGGGGTGCCCAAGCGCGCAAGCGCCACCATGGATATTGACCTTGTCATGTGGCAGATCGAGATCGCGCATGGCCGCCATGGCGACAACCGCGAAAGCCTCGTTGATCTCGAACAGATCGACATCCTTGAGGTTCCAGCCGATCTTGTCCGAAAGCTTGTTGATTGCACCGATAGGCGCAGTGGCAAAAAGGTTCGGCTTGTCGGCATAGGTCGCATGGCCGACCAGCACCGCGCGTGGCGTGAGGCCGCGTTTTTCCGCTTCCGACGCACGCATCAGCACGAGTGCTGCAGCGCCATCGGAAATCGATGACGAATTGGCCGCTGTTACCGTGCCGCCGTCGCGGAAGGCAGGGCGCAGTGAAGGGATCTTGTCGATCTTCGCCTTGCCGGGCTGTTCATCAACTGAAACCTGAACCTCGGCGCGACCGGATTTCACGGTGACGGGGGTGATCTCTGCCGCAAACAGACCGTCCTTGATAGCCTTCTGGGCACGGGTCAGCGATGCAATGGCGAATTCGTCCTGCGCTTCACGGGTGAACTGGTAGGCTTCTGCACAATCTTCCGCAAAAGTGCCCATCAGGCGGCCCTTGTCATAGGCGTCTTCAAGCCCGTCGAGGAACATATGATCCAGAATCTGGCCATGGCCCATGCGATAGCCGCCACGAGCCTTGGGCAGCAGATAGGGCGCGTTGGTCATGCTTTCCATGCCGCCCGAAACGATTACATCTGCCGAACCAGCCAGCAGAAGATCATGCGCCAGCATGGTTGCCTTCATGCCCGAGCCGCACATTTTGTTGACGGTGGTGGCGCCTGTCGAAAGGGGCAGACCGGCCTTGATCGAAGCCTGACGCGCCGGGGCCTGTCCCTGACCGGCAGGCAGGACACAACCCATGAACACTTCTTCGACGGCTTCCGCGGCTAGACCGGCACCTGCCAGCGCACCGCTGATGGCGGCCGCGCCGAGATCGGTCGCCAGTGCGCCGGAAAAGTCGCCCTGAAAGCCGCCCATAGGCGTGCGGGTTGCGCCGACAATAACAATAGGATCGCTGTTGGACATGATCGTTCCTCGCTTCCTGATGATGTGTTTATTTCGCAGCCATGCGCAGCGCACCGTCGAGACGGATGACTTCGCCGTTGAGCATTTGGTTTTCCGCAATGTGGCGCACGAGTGCTGCATATTCCGCCGGGCGTCCAAGACGCGACGGGAACGGCACCGATGCGCCGAGCGCGTCCTGCACTTCCTGCGGCATGCCTGCCATCATCGGCGTTTCGAAGATGCCAGGCGCAATCGTCATGACACGGATGCCATGGCGCGCCAGTTCACGCGCGACGGGCAGGGTCATGGCTGCAACGCCGCCTTTCGAGGCGGAATAGGCTGCTTGTCCGATCTGGCCGTCAAAGGCGGCAACCGAGGCGGTGTTGATGATCAACCCGCGTTCGCCGCCATCGCCCGGTTCATTCTTCGCCATGGCTTCGGCTGCGAGCCGCAGCATGTTGAACGTGCCGATCAGATTGATCGAAATGGTGCGCGCGAAACTGTCGAATTTGTGCGGGCCTTCGCGGCCCAGTACCTTTTCGCCTGGCGCAACGCCTGCGCAATTGACGAGCGCATCGATACGGCCAAAGGCCTTGAGCGCGGCGGCGATGGCTGCCTGTCCATCCGCTTCGCTCGTAACGTCGGTGCGCTGGAAAAGCGCGGATGCGCCAAGCGCTTTCGCCGCCGCTTCACCGGCCTCAGCATTGACATCGAGAAGTGCGACCTTGCCGCCAGCTTCGACAACCATCTTGGCCACAGCCGCGCCGAGGCCGGAACCTGCGCCGGTGATCAGAAATACCCGATCTTGAATCTGCATAATTTTACCTCAGGCTTTTGTCTGTTGCTGTTTGTCGATTTCCGCCTTGCGCAGCAGAAAGCGCTGGATTTTCCCGCTTGGCGTCTTCGGCAGTTCGCTGACGAAATCGATCTCGCGCGGATAGGCATGGGCCGAAAGCCGCTTCTTCACATGTTGCGCCAGCTCTTCGGCAAGCGCGGGCGTGCCCACATGGCCGGGCGCGAGAATGACGAATGCCTTGACGATTTCCGTGCGCTGCGGATCGGGAACACCGACGACCGCCGCCTCGTTGACCGCCGGGTGCTCAAGCAGGGCGCTTTCCACGTCGAACGGTCCGATGCGATAACCGGATGAGGTGATGACATCATCGGCACGGCCAATGAAGCTGACGGAACCGTCGTCTTCGAATTCCACTGTATCGCCGGTGCGATAATAGCCGTCCGCAATGGCTGGCGTTTCCTGTTTGTAGTAGCCGGAAAACCAGAGCAGTGGCGATTTTGCGATATCGATGGACAGGATACCTGGCTGGTTGGGGCCGAGTTCATGTCCGGCTTCATCCAGAACAGCGACGCGATAGCCCGGCATGGCATAACCCGCCGAACCCTGACGAACTGAATGTTCAAGGCCGTGATGGTTGTTGACCACCATGCCGAGTTCGGTCTGGCCATAATGGTCGTGGATAGGCGCACCGAGATTGGCATCAAACCAGCGGATCACTTCTGGATTAAGTGGCTCACCTGCACTGGAAACCACGCGCAGACGCCCCTTAATGCGGGCGGCCGCTTCCGGGCCTGCTGCCATCAGCAGGCGAAATGCGGTTGGCGAACCGGCCAGACTGGTCACGCCCAGACGTTCGATGATGTTGTAGGTGCTTTCGGCGTTAAAGCCGCCTTCGTAAAGCGTGGTGGCAATGCCAAGTTGCAGTGGACCTGTCACGGCATAGTAAAGCCCGTAAGCCCAGCCCGGATCGGCAATATTCCAGAAGATGTCGTCGGACCGCAAACCCACGGCTTCGCGCATATAGGCGCCGAAAGCGAGCAGCGCGAAAAGCGGAACCGGCACGCCTTTCGGCAGACCAGCTGTCCCGGAGGTGGACATCATCATGAACAGATCATCGCCCTTGCGCATGACGGGCGGGCAATCGGTGGAGGCTGCAGCAAGGGCTGCGCGGAAATCGATATCACCGGCGGGTGCCGTCTCGCCGGGGGCGAGTATCGTTGCGACTTGCGGGCAATTTTCGACTTCATCCAGCTTGCTGCGATTGGCAAGATTGGTGACGACCAGTTTCGAGTCGCTTGTCTTGAGACGATGGTCGATGGCCTTGGGGCCGAAAGCGGTGAAGAGCGGCTGATAAACGGCACCGATGCGCCATGCGCCGAGAATGGTTGCAACCAGTTCCGGTGTGCGATGCAGCAGCCCCGCAACGACATCACCAGCGCTGACGCCAGCGTCCTTCAGCACATTGCCGACCTTTGCGGAGAGATCGCGCAGTTCTTCAAAGGTGAGTTCGGTCAACTGGCCGTCAGCGGAAATCGCGTGCAGCGCTATGCGGTTCTCGCCGACATAACGGTCGCAGCATTCAACGCAGCCATTAAGGCCGGTGTCGGGATTGCCCACGAGCTGTGTGATGGCATGATCGAGTTCAAACTTAGCCACGGCGTCATCATAACGCACACGCTGCGTGACAGCAGACGCTTCAGTCATTCCGGTATTCCTCCCAGACTTCTCACCGCAACGCCAACTCCTCTTGGAACGCTGCTATAGTGAGGTTAATCGCTCAATCATTGCAAACAATGACATTAGAGGTCTTAATTGCTGATCGTTTTTGCAATATAGATCAGTTCATGGAACGCCATAATATCACACCCGGCTTCGTTGAGGACGCTCTGGAAAGCGTGCGTCAGCGGGGCATTGATACAGCGCCATTGATGGCCGCAGTCGGCTTGCCGGACAGGTTGGTCGAGCCGGTCACGAATATCCAATATGGTCGCCTGTGGTGGCTGATTGCCGAGACCATCGATGACGAGTTCTTCGGTCTGGCAGCGCGCCCGATGCGGCCCGGCAGCTTCAATCTGCTCTGTCATGCCGTTCTGCATGCGGGTACTCTGGAGCGCGCCATGCGCCGTGCCTTGCAGTTTCTGAATGTCGTGTTGGATGATCCGCGTGGCGAATTGCGCATACGTGACGGCATGGCGCATGTGGTGCTGACGGATGCGGGCCCGCCACGACCGGCCTTTGCCTATCGCGCGTACTGGCTGATCCTGATGGGCGTGGCTTGCTGGCTGGTGGGGCGGCGCATCCCTTTGCGAACGCTGGACTTTGCCTGCCCGGCACCAGAGGACCGGCAGGATTATCGAAAATTCTTCGGTGCGCCGGTGCTATTCGATCAGCCGACAACGCGGCTGGTCTTCGATTCATCCTATCTTACTCTGCCGATCATTCGCAGCGATGTGGCGCTGGAAAGTTTTCTGCGCGAGGCTCCGGCCAATATCCTGATCCGCTATCGTCACGACCACGATATCTCCTCGCGAGTTCGCGCGCAGTTGAGCCACACTCCCGCGCAGGAATGGCCTTCATTCGAGGAGATGGCCGGTCAACTGAAAATGTCCGCACCGACACTGCGGCGCAGGCTTAAAGCCGAAGGTCAAAGCTTCGGGACAATCAAGGATGAGTTGCGCTTCGTGACGGCCCAGCAGCTTTTGACAGAGGGCAGGCTGACTGTTGCGGAAGTGGCTGCCGAACTCGGCTATAGCGAGCCCAGCGCATTCTATCGCGCCTTTCAGAAATGGATGGGACGCAGCCCCGGCACTTTCCGGAAAATCGAGCCGTCCGAATGAGGACTGGCTGATGCAGGCTTATCAGCATTAACTTTTTTGCGAGCGGAAGCGTTAATATCTGTACCCGGCGGTTCTCCGGTGTTAAAGCACCCGCGCAACAAGAACTGGCGGCCTCCCACCGCGCAAGCAGCTGACGTGCGTGAAAATATCGTATTGACGACAGATTTGCCTTCATTCATGTCGTAATCCGACCGTTTGCTGTTCCAGCCTGGAAACCTTGACAATGACCGAACGTCTTTCTTTCGCCCGTGATCGCATCAATGTTCTTCTTCTCGAAGGCATCAACCAGACCGCCGTCGAGTATTTCAAATCCTCCGGCTACACCAATGTCACGCACCTGCCCAAAGCGCTGGACAAAGCCGATCTGATCGAAGCGATTTCGCACGCGCATATTATCGGCATCCGCTCGCGCACGCAGCTGACCGAAGAGATCTTCGCTGCGGCGAACCGTCTGGTGGCTGTCGGCTGCTTTTCCGTTGGCACCAATCAGGTCGATCTGAAAGCCGCCCGCAAGCGCGGTATCCCGGTTTTCAACGCACCGTTCTCCAACACGCGCTCGGTTGCTGAGCTGGTGATCGGCGAGATCATCATGCTGATGCGCCGCATTTTCTCGCGTTCCGTATCGGCTCATGCCGGCGGCTGGGACAAGACGGCGACGGGCAGCCGTGAAGTGCGTGGCAAGACGCTTGGCATCATCGGCTATGGCAATATCGGCTCGCAGGTCGGCAATCTGGCCGAAAGCCTTGGCATGACCGTTCGCTACTACGATACGTCTGACAAGCTGCAATATGGCAATGTGAAGCCAACGGCGAGCCTTGATGAGCTGCTGAAGATTTCCGATGTCGTCAGCCTGCATGTTCCGTCGAACAAGTCCACGTCCAAGCTGATTACCGAAGCCAAGCTGCGCAAGATGAAGAAGGGCGCCTTCCTCATCAACAACGCACGCGGCACGGTTGTCGATCTGGAGGCGCTGGCCAAGGTTCTTCAGGAAGGCCACCTTGCCGGTGCAGCTATCGACGTTTTCCCGGTCGAGCCTGCATCGAACAATGACAAGTTCGTTTCGCCTATTCAGAATATCGAAAATGTCATTCTGACGCCGCATATTGGCGGTTCGACGGAAGAAGCGCAGGAGCGCATCGGCATCGAAGTCACGCGCAAGCTGATTGAATATTCCGATGTTGGCTCGACGCTTGGCGCTGTGAACTTCCCGCAGGTTCAGCTGCCGCCACGTCCGACCGGCACACGCTTTATGCATGTGCACGAAAACCGTCCGGGCATCCTCAACAGCCTGATGAACATTTTCTCCACGCACGGCATCAACATCGCCAGCCAGTTTTTGCAGACGGACGGCGAAGTCGGTTACCTTGTGATGGAAGCTGACGGTGTGGGCGAAGCCAGCGATGACATTCTGAATGCCATGCGCGAAATCCCCGGCACGATCCGCGCACGCCTGCTGTACTAACAGTCGAGACGCATGTTTAAATTGTATGACGGCATACTCCGGTGTGCCGTCATATTCGTTTCAAGGAACTGTTATATATGCCCGGCAAATAAGGACTTTTTGCCATGCAGTTTTTGAAGACATTTGAGCTTTTTCCCTTTTTCGACACGGTCATTAGCCTGACGGCAGCATTCATTTTTGGCACGCTGATTGGTGCGGAGCGCCAGTATCGCCAGCGCACTGCCGGCCTGCGTACCAATGCTCTGGTGGCGCTCGGCGCTGCCGCTTTCGTCGATCTCGCCGTGCGGATTGCTGGTGCGCCCGAGGCTACGCGTGTCATTTCATATGTCGTTTCGGGTGTCGGTTTTCTCGGCGCGGGCGTCATCATGAAAGAGGGCATGAATGTGCGCGGTCTCAACACCGCGGCAACGCTCTGGTGTTCGGCAGCGGTGGGCGCATTCGCAGGAACCGACATGGTCGCCGAAGCCGCATTGCTCACGGCCTTTATCCTGTTCGGGAATACGCTTCTGCGTCACCTCGTCAATCTCATCAGCCGCATCCCGATCCACGAGCGGGCACTGGAACAGACCTATGAAGTGCGTGTCATCGCTTCACATGAGGGGATGGAAGAAATACGCGAATTGCTGGTCGAAAAGCTGGAAGACGCGAAATATCCTGTCAGCGATGTGGAGATAACCGATCGCAACGCAAAAACGGTCGAGATTCTGGCAACATTGGTCAGCACCTCCATCGAGCCTCATGAAGTTGAGGCAGTGACCGCTTTCATGGAAAAGCAGAACGGCGTTTTCTATGCCGGATGGGAAGGCAGTTCGAAGGACTGACCGAGGCCAAAGCTACTCGTTTACCGGTCGATGCGCGTGGAAAGCACGATGGACGACATGGTGCGTTCCACGCCTTCCAGCGCGCCGATCCTGTCGAGAACCGCATCCAGTTCCTGAATGGACGGTGCTTCTACCACCACAATCATATCGAAATGGCCGCTGACGGAGTGCAGCGTCCGCACCGTCATCATGCCGCGCAACGCGGTTTCAACCTTTGGCGCGAGTTTGGGTAGCGCTGTTACCAGTACGTGCGCTCGCACGAGATCGCGCTCGAATTCCGGTGCGATTCGAACGGTATAGCCCTCGATTACCCCCTGCTTTTCCAGCTTTTCAATGCGGCTTTGCACCGTCGTTCGCGAGACGCCAAGGCGTCTTGCAAGCTCGGCTGTGGAGGCGCGGGCGTTTTCACGGAGGAGGGCGATGAGATTCAGGTCTGCATTTGTCGGCATAGTGCATAATTATTACGGCATAATGTGCAAATAAACAACGTCATATCGTCGGTTCATACGCTTCTTTTTGCGCGAGACTGTGCGATTCTTGTTCATCAAATTGCATTCCAGTGAGACCAGAAAGGCCAAGGGGAAAACATATGAAACAGATCGTTGTCGTCGGCGCAGGTAAAATCGGTGCAACCATTGCCGATCTTCTGGCTTCCACAGGCGAATATGACGTCACCGTTGTCGATCGTTCACAGGCACAGCTCGATGCGCTGGAAGCTGGCGCTGCCGTCAAGACACAGGCGCTCGACATTGAAGACGCAAAGGCGCTTGAAGCTGCCCTTACCGGCAAGTTCGCCGTGCTCAGCGCCGCTCCTTTCCATCTGACCACCCGTATTGCCGAAGCCGCTGCCAAGGCGGGCGTTCATTATCTCGACCTGACCGAAGACGTTGCCAGCACGCGCCGCGTGAAGGAACTCGCGCAGGAAGCCAAGACGGCTTTCATTCCGCAGTGTGGTCTTGCTCCGGGCTTCATCTCCATCGTCGCCTATGATCTGGCCAAGCGTTTCGACAAGCTCGACAGCGTTCGCATGCGCGTTGGCGCTCTGCCGCAGTACCCGTCCAATGCTCTCAACTATAACCTGACCTGGAGCACCGACGGCGTTATCAATGAATATATCGAGCCTTGCGAAGCCATCGTGAATGGCGAGCTGACGGAAGTTCCTGCTCTGGAAGAACGCGAAGAATTCTCGCTCGACGGCGTGACCTATGAAGCGTTCAACACCTCCGGCGGTCTTGGCACGCTGTGCGAAACGCTCGAAGGCAAGGTGCGCACGCTCAACTACCGCACGATCCGCTATCCGGGCCACGTTGCGCTTATGAAGGCGCTTCTGAACGATCTCGGCCTGCGTCATCGCCGCGAAGTCCTCAAGGACATCTTCGAAAACGCGCTGCCGACCACGCTTCAGGACGTCGTCGTGATCTTCGTGACCGTTTCCGGCACCAAGAATGGCCGTCTGGTTCAAGAAACCTACGCAAACAAGGTCTATGCTGCACAGGTCGGCAAGATCGTTCGTTCCGGCATTCAGATCACCACGGCTTCGGCCATTTGTGCGGTGCTCGACATGCTGGCCAAGGGCGATCTGCCGCAGAAAGGCTTCATTCGTCAGGAAGACATCACGCTGGAAGCATTCCTCGCGAACCGCTTCGGCAAGGCCTATGCACAGGACGACCATTCCACGCGTCTGGTTGCCTGATTTATTGGGCTGATGAACTTGGGCCTGTCGCGTTTTGGCGTGACGGGCCCTTTCGTGTATCTGGCTACAGGGGCTTGCCACCAGGGTTATGAGAAACGGGCGAGCACTCGCCTCATGCAACGGCAATCCGGTCGCAGCCGGAATTGCAGAGGACTATGAAACAGGGAAATCATGTTGAAATCAGTTTTGCTGGCCGGTCTGGCCACCGTCGTTATCGCCTTGCCGGTTCAGGCCAAGGAATGGAAGGAAATCCGCATCGCCAGTGAGGGCGCCTATCCTCCGTTCAATTACATGTCGCCTGAAGGCAAGCTCGTCGGCTTCGATCTCGATATCGCCAATGCTCTGTGCGAAGCCATGGAAGCCAAGTGCACGGTCGTCGCCAATGATTGGGATGGCATGATCCCCGGCCTGCAGGCCAACAAGTTCGACGCCGTGATTGCGTCGATGGCCATCACGCCGGAACGCGAACAGCAGGTTGCTTTCACCGAGCGCTATTACACGACCCCGCTTGCAGTCGTCGTGCCGAAGGATTCGGAACTCACCTCGCTTGAGCCATCTGCATTCAGCGGTAAGACCGTTGGTGCGCAGGCTGGCACCACGCAGGGCAATTATGCCGATGACGTGTATGGCAAGGCCGGCGCTGACGTGAAGCTCTATCCGACCGCCGACGAAGCCAATGCCGATCTGGAAAGCGGTCGCGTCGATGCGATTGCAGCCGACAAGTTTCTCGCTGCCGACTGGCTGAAGAAGCAGGGCGCAGATTGCTGCAAGTTCCTGGGCGATATTCCGGGTTCTGAAACGAAAATCGCCGTGGCGCTGCGCAAGGGCGATGACGATCTGCGTGAGCAGTTCAATGCTGCGATCAAGAAAATTCGTGAAAACGGCACCTACGATACAATCCGTCAGAAGTACTTCGATTTCGACATCTATTGATCGCAAAATATCATCGGACGCCGTCAAAACGCCACTTGATGTTGGCGGCGTCCGGTGCTTCAGTCAGACTGAAGCGGATGGGGTTCGCGCGCTGCACTAAATTGCGGATTCCCTCCGGGGGTAACTAAAGCAGTCAACAAAAATAAGCATTTAAGGGGAAACCATCATGCTGAAATCGATCCTTGCCGCTGGCCTTTTTGCCGGTCTTTCCACTGTCGTCGCGGTTCTTCCGGCACAGGCGAAGGAATGGAAGGAAATCCGCATCGCTACGGAAGGCGCATATCCGCCTTTCAACTTCGTCGCTGCTGACGGCTCTCTTCAGGGGCTGGATGTTGAGATTGGAAATGCGCTCTGCGCTGCCATGCAGGCCAAGTGCACCATCGTCGCCAATGACTGGGACGGCATGATCCCCGGCCTGAAGGCGAACAAGTTCGACGCGGTTCTCGCTTCCATGAGCATCACCGAAGAGCGCAAGAAGCAGGTTGCGTTCACGGACAAATATTATTCGACGCCGCTCGCAGTCGCCGTTCCGAAGGATAGCCCGATCAAGTCGGTCGACGTTGAAGCCATGAAGGGCAAAACGCTTGGCGCGCAGGGCTCCACGACGCAGGCGACCTATGCCGAAGACGTTTATGCCAAGGGCGGCGCCGAAGCCAAGCTTTACCCGACTGCCGACGAAGCCAATGCCGACCTCAAGAGCGGTCGTCTGGATGCGGTTGTGTCGGACAAGTTCCCGCTCGTTGATTGGCTCAAGGCTGACGGTGCCGATTGCTGCAAGCTGCTCGGCGACATTCCGGGAACCGAAACCGCAGCGGGCATTGCCGTCCGTCAGGAAGACAACGATCTGCGTGAACAGCTCAATGCAGCGATCAAGAAAATTCGCGATGACGGCACTTATGCTACCATCGTGAAGAAGTATTTCGACTTCGACATTTATTGATCTCTACACGCAGCTAGAGCGGTTCCTATTGTAACGGAATCGTCGGAACCGCTCGCACTTTTGTTGGAAATGCTTAAGTGTTGCTACGAGCAGAAACGCGCCGGCTTAGGGTCGGCGCGTATTGCAATTTGAATGCCGGAAATACCGATGCAAAATCAGGATGTTATCGTTCTAGGAGCCGGCATTGTCGGCGTTTCTGCCGCTCTTCATTTGCAGGCACGCGGGCGCTCCGTCTGTCTGGTCGATAAGGGCGAACCGGGGCAGGGAACGAGCTTCGGCAATGCGGGCCTGATCGAGCGCTCCAGCGTTATTCCCTATTCCTTTCCGCAGGGCTTCGGCAAACTGCTGCGCTACGCCACGAACCTGCGCACCGATGTTCGCTATTCTCCGCTTTATGTTCCGCGCATCGCGCGCTGGCTTTTCCGCTACTGGCGGGAATCATCGCCTGAACGTCTGGAGATTGCCACGCAAGCCATGTTGCCGCTCGTTGAAGCAAGCGTGCATGAGCATGATGCTCTGGTGGCCGATGCAGGCTGCGAAAAACTCATTCGCAAGCAAGGCTGGATGGAAGTTTTCCGCAACCAGTCTGCTTTCGACGCCGCGGTGCGTCGTCTGCCCAATTTGCAGCGCTTCAATCTTGCCTATGACATTCTGGATTCTGGCGCCTTGCGCGCGCGTGAAACCGCATTGGGCGAAGTTGCAGGTGGTATTCATTGGCTCGACCCGAAAACCGTCGTCAATCCGGCTGGGCTTGTGCAGGCTTATACCGATTTGTTTCTTCAGCGCGGTGGCAAATTTGCGCATGGCGAGGCTGCAACGCTGACCCAGAACGGTGATGGCTGGCAGGTTACGACGCAGGAAGGGCCGGTTAAGGCGCGGGATGTCGTCGTGGCGCTTGGACCACAGGCGGCACTCATTTTCCGGCGCTTCGGTTATCCTTTACCCCTTGGCATTAAACGCGGCCATCACCTGCATTTCGCGATGCGGAACAACACGCGGCTGGGCCATACGGTGGTGGACGAGGAAGCGGGTTACGTATTGGCGCCGATGGTGCAGGGCGTGCGCCTGACAACCGGTATCGAGTTTGCATCACCTTTGGCTGCGGCCAATCGCATACAGCTTGGAAAGACGGAAAAGATTGCACGGCGTCTGGTGCCGCAGCTCGGCGAGCCGGTGGATAGCACGCCGTGGCTCGGTCTGCGCCCATGCCTGCCAGACATGCGCCCGGTGATAGGCCCGGCGCCGCGCCACAAGGGACTGTGGTTCGATTTTGGTCACGCCCATCACGGCTTGACGCTGGGACCTGCAAGCGGACGGCTTATTGCGGAAATGATGACGGGCGAGAAAACCTATATCGATCCGAAGCCATATTCGGCAGAGCGCTTCCTGTAATCGTTGAATATTTTGTGACAGGGTTGTCAGAGGCGGTGAAGCGGGGCTATCACTTTACCCCTCACATTATTCCGCGTTTCTGCGGGCCAATTGATCCGGAAAATCCTCGTGAAAAAGAAGTCCTTGGGCCGTACAGGCCTCTCTGTCACCGAAATTTGCCTCGGAACCATGACCTGGGGTGTGCAGAACACCGAAGCTGATGCGCATGAGCAGTTGGATATTGCTGTCGATGCTGGCATCAACTTCATCGATACGGCGGAAGGCTATGCCATTCCGATGAGCGCCGAAAGCTACGGCAAGACCGAGACCTATATCGGGAACTGGTTCAAGGCTTCGGGCAAGCGTGACAAGGTCATTCTCGCCAGCAAGATTGCGGGCGGCGGTCGTCAGGAATGGATTCGCGGTGGTGCGCGCCCAAGTCGCGCCAGCGTGCGCGAAGCGGTTGAGAACAGCCTGAAGCGCCTCCAGACCGATCATATCGATCTTTACCAGATTCACTGGCCGATGCGTTCGCATTACCATTTTGGACAGGGCTGGAATTTCGATTTCAGCAAAAACGATGCGAAGTCGGAATTGCAGCACATGCACGACACTTTGCTCGGCCTCGACGATATGGTTCGCGAAGGCAAGATCCGGCACGTCGGTCTTTCCAACGAAACCGCCTGGGGAACGATGCGCTGGCTGCGTATGGCCGAAGAAGAGGGCCTGCCGCGTATGGCGTCGATCCAGAACGAATATGGGCTTTTACAGCGCCAGTTCGATTTCGACATGGCTGAAGTGTCGCTGGCGGAAGATGTCGGCCTGCTCGCCTATTCGACGTTGGCCGCGGGCGTGCTGACGGGCAAATATCTCGGCGGCAATGTTCCGGCGGGTTCGCGCGCAGCAGTGACCGACGGTGGCCTGTGGCGCGACAATTCCCATTCGGAACCGGTCGTTCGCGCCTATATCGACGTTGCGAAGAAACACGGCCTCGATATTGCGCAGATGGGCATTGCCTTCTCGCTGACCCGTCCGTTCATGACATCGGTCATCATCGGGGCCACGACAGTCGAACAGCTAAAGACGGATATTGCCGCCCATGAGCTGAAATTGTCGGACGAGGTGCTGGCTGATATTGCGGATGTTTATCGCAACAATCCGCGCCCGCTCTGATCGCATTCAATGCTACTGAACGTGAAAAGCCCGTCATTTAATGGCGGGCTTTTTCATGGATTTATCCGGCCAGATAAATCTCGTTTTTGACGATCCACTGGTCGATTGGCGTCATGCTGGAAGAGCTGACGATCACCATACGGTCGAAACGCAGGCTGCGGCCTGTCAGTGCGTCTGAAAGCCGTTTCATCTCGTCGTGCTTTTCGGGCGTATCCGGAACGCCATAGGCGAGAGACACGTGCGGGACGAAACTCGCCAGATCGTCCAGGCCCGAAATGCCGATTGTATCGCGCTTGAAATCCATCAGCGACGGTGTTTTCTCCAGCGCGGCATAGAACGAACGGAAATAGGTTTCCGTTGCCGCTAAGCCTTCGATCCTGACATCCAGCGGCTTGCGCCCCATCGCAAGGCTGAGGATCAACGGCTGCAACTCTTCAGCCGAACGCTGCATATCCGGGATCAATGTTGCATGCGGTTCGAAAATCGGGGTGTCGAAGCGAAGTGCCAGATCGCGAACTATCGTTTCGAGGAACTGCAGGTCGCCCCGCGCCGGGCGCAGCCAGACGGAATGAACTGTCATGAGGTCAGGCACCCTTTGCGCCCTTGGCATTGTCTGTTTTCAGTGGCCGCACACTGCTGCGCAAAATGAGCGGCATATCCAGCACAACCGTCTGCGGCGGTTCGTTGGGTGCATTTTCCCGTTCATCGAGCAAACGAACAATCTCAGCTGAGAGGCGTTCCGCATTCTGGTCGAATGTCGTCAGCCGATACGCACCCCAGCGCGCCTCGGCCACATTGTCGAAGCCGATGATCGAAAGATCATCGGGAATGTTGAGATTATAGACATCGCGTGCGCAGTCCATCAGGCCAAACGCCATCAGATCGTTGACACACAACACGGCCTCGACACGGTCCTTGTCGCCAAGCAGCAGGGAACCGGCAGCAAACCCGCTGTCATAATCGGTCAGTTCACCACGCTGGATGACGACCGGCAGACCGAGACTGTTTGCCTTTGCCACAAAGGCCTGCTCGCGTTCTACAAGGCTGTAACTGCCGACATTGGATGTAATCAGGCCGAGTTTTTTGAAGCCGCGCGCCGCGAAAACATCGACGGCGGTTTCCGCCGCAAGCTTGTTATTGGCGTGGACGTGGTCTGCTCCGGCCTCGGTTCTGCCGACGAGAATGAGCGGCTGGCCGTTACGTTGAGCCAGCTCGACAAAGGAGGAAGACGGCATGCCCGACAGGACCACCGTCGCTTCCGCCCGATAGCGCAAAAGCGCTTCGTGGGCCGCAGAAAGGTTTTCGCCGTGCTGGCCGGTAGGGATCAGCACCGGCACATTGCCGCGCGCAGCAAGACGTCGGGAAAGGGTTGCGATCTGACGTGCCCGGAAAGGGCTGTCGGGATCGGCAGCGATCATGCCGACGATGCGGCTGCGATGGGCGAGCAGGCCACGGGCAAGATCATTGACCTGATAGCCGAGCTTGTCCGCAGCTTTGAGAACTTTCTCGCGGGTGGCAGCTGAAACGCTCGCGCCCGGTGTGAAAGTGCGGGAAACGGCGGAACGCGAGACGCCAGCCTCCTGCGCCACTTTATGCGCGCTGATGAAGCGTGGGCCACCATTGGCATCCTGATCTTGCTGAGCCATTTCTAGCGTCCCACTTTCGAAAGAACATCGGCGCGGAGGAACCGCTCGACAACGAACATGAATGCAATCGACGGCACAAGCAGTATCAGCGCGCTGATCGATGCAATCTGATAATTGCCGCCGGAACTTGCCGTATAGAGCAAGAGCGGCAGGGTGGAAATGTCCGGCGCGCCCACGAAATAGGTGCCGGTAAACTCGTCCAGCGATTCCAGGAAAACAAAGATCGCGCTTGCCAACAGTCCCGGCGCCGCAATTGGCAGTGTGATGTCGAAGAAGGTTTTCAGCGCAGATGCGCCCATGGAACGCGCCGCCTCTTCAAGCTCGCTATCGATGGCCGAGAAAGCAGCGGTTGCAATCCAGACCGCATAAACGAGCCCATGCGTGACATGCACCAGCACAACGCCGATGATCGTGCCGTTGAGGCCAAACGAATAGAACATTTGCGCGATGTTCACATAGACCGGCAGGTTCGGAAAGGCCTGCGGGATCAGAAGCGTCAGCAGGATCAGGCCACGAAACGGCAGTTTCAGCCGTGCCAGCGCATAACCGGCCGGAATGGCCAGACCAAGCGAGACAATTACGGTCAGGATTGCGATGAGGACGCTGGTTCCAAGCGAAGTCAGCGCATTACCGCGTGGCGAAAACACATTGGCCCAGAACGAAAAGCCGTATTGCAGCGGCAGCGTGTGAGGGAAATACCAGCGCTCCGCCACAGCCCACAGGAGGAGGTTGGCCAGCGGGCCAAAGATTGCGAAGGCCAGAAGGCCGAGGATGATACCGCGCGGAATCCAGCGCCAGTCTAAGGTGGTGCTCATTTGCCGTGCTCCTTCATGGTCTGGCGCAGATAGATCCACGCCACCAGACTGGTCATCAGCAGCGAAATCGTGCCGAGCGCGTTGGCGACCCCATAATCGCCATAGGCGTTGATGCGGAAGGCCATATTGGCGGTGATCATGGTGGGTGATTGCGCGTTGATCATCAGCGGTACGGACAATACCGACATCATGGTCACGAAGCTTAGAATAAGGCCCACGAGCAGCGTCTGGCGCACTTGCGGCAAAACGATCTCAATCAGGATGCGCAGGCGTCCTGCACCCAGATTGCGGGCGGATTCGATGGTGCTCCTGTCGAGCGACGCCATGGCGCCTGCCAGAAGCAGGGTGACGAAGGGCGTCTGTTTCCAGACAAATGCAATGGTAATGCCACGCCAGTCGAGAAAGCTCATCGCTTGTAATGGCGTCAGTATGCCGGTTTCGAACAGGAGGCTATTCATCAGACCATTCTTGGCGAGAAAGGTCCGCAATATCTGGCCAACGACGATAAACGGAATAAACAAAGGCCAGCGATAGAGCCACCGCAGCACGGCGACCGCGCGCGGATTGGAACCGAGCGTCAGATAACCGCCAATAGCGATGGAAAGCAGCGCGATCAGCACTGAAGACAGCACGACAATCAGCAGCGTGAACAGAATGTCGCTTGAATAAAGCTCGAATGTCTTGGTGAAATTGCCGAAGCCCCATTCTCCGGAAACATAAAATGCCCCGGTGAGGGCGCCGAAAAGCGGCACGATGAACAATACCACAACGATCGCCAATGCAGGGGCGACCAGCAGCAAACCCGTCAGTCTAGGCGACATTCGAGACCTCATGAAAACGATGGAATACCGGATGCGCCAGAGATGGCGCATCCGGCAATGCGGTTATCAGTTGCCAACCTGACGTTCGTAGGCTTCGAGAATGGCGGTGTTGTACGGAGCAATCGGGAAGGACTTGCCGAACTTGGCCAGATCGTCAGCCGTGATATCGGTGAAAAGCTTGTTCCAGGTGTCGGCATCAAGTTCCGACTTGACGTTGTCGGCGTCGATACCCGGATACCAGTTGAAGCGCTTCACGATGCCCGCAGCCTGAACCTTGGGGCTGGTTGCCAGCGTCACGAACTTTTCGGCCAGTTCCTTATGTGCGCTTTTTTCCGGGATTACATAGTGCATCGGCTGGCCCGGCATGCCCGGCTCCGGCAGAACAAGCTTCATTTCCGGCGGCAACTGGCCATTGGCCTTCCACGAATAGAACATGTCGACCCAGACCGGACCCATGGCAATTTCGCCGCGGCTCAGCATGTCGAGTGTTCCGGCATTGCCCGGCGTCAGGGTTGCATTCTTGGTGAATTCCTTCAGAGACGCGAAAGCCTTGTCCCAGTTCTTGGCTTCGCCTTCTTCGAATGGTCCCTGCTGAAGCTTGTTCGCATCACCGCCATAGGCATAAATCCAGCCCATCACGAAGCTGACGCCCGAAGCGCCGCCCTTGATGCCGTTATAGCCGAACTGCTTCGGATTTTCCTTGGCCCAGGCGACGAGTTCGTCGTAGCTCTTCGGCGGAGTAGCGACAAGCGCCGGATTATAGGCAAGCGCGGTCTGGCTGTTGAACATCGGCATGACATAGCCATCAACATTGGTGCCGAGCGCCATCTTGGCATTGTCGCGGGTTACCAGTTTGCCGGTTTCGATCTTGCCGCGATAATTTTCAAGGAATTTGCCGGTGACCATTGGTCCGACGAATTTTTCATGGACAACAGCAACGTCCGTATCCCACTTTTCGACGCCAGCCTTGGACTGGGCTTCGAAACGCTCGAGAATCTTCTGCGAGCCGGCGTCACCTGGGCCCGTGCCGACAACGCGCACAGTCGTGCCCGGATTTTCCTTCTCGAACAAAGGTCCGAGATACTGGTTGATGTAATCGACCATGTTCTGGTCGCCAGCGGTAAGCACCGTCAGTTCGTCGGCAGATGCAGGGGCAACGGTAAGGCCGAGCACCACTGCTGCTTTCAGGATCGTTCTCATGAAAAACTCCTGTTAAATCCGGATGGACCGGTTTTGTGGATTGCGATTGGGATGTTGGACATCCTGTTGCTTCATCGGGAATTTTAGGCTGCTGCGGGCCGTTTGATGCCCGCAGTACTGACAAAGGCCGAGCCGAAACGCTGCCCGGCAATGCGGTTGCGAGGCTATTTGTCGAAGAGAAAAAGCGCCTGTTCCGGTATGCGAATTTCGACGTCTGATCCCGGCTGATGGCTTTCCTGCGCATCGACCATGATGTGGCGGTCGCCAATACGGACCATGTGTCGCCAGAGGCCGCCGGGATAGCTGGTCTGCTCTACCGTGCCTGCAAGAACGAGTGCGGGTCCATTGCGGTTAGGCGCGGCACCCGGACTTGCGAGCTGCGCGGCTTCGCTGCGGAAATGCGCGGAGGCAATGCCATCGGAAAGATTTCTCCTTCCGGCTGGAATGGTGCTCGCCTTGTTATGTGCGCCCGCCGCGATTTCAATCTTATCCGCTTTGACGGAGACCGGCAGTTCGATCAGGTTTTCCGCGCCCATGAAGGCGGCGACAAAATCAGACGCCGGATGATTATAGACCTCCTCAGGTGCGCCAGCCTGGGCAATCTCGCCGTTGTTGAGAATGACGATCCTGTCCGCCATCACCATGGCTTCTTCGCGATCATGGGTGACGTGCACAGCCGTAATGCCCAAACGGCGTTGCAGGGCACTGATCTCATGGCGCACCGACAGGCGAATACGTGCGTCGAGATTGGAGAGGGGCTCGTCAAGAAGCAGGATATCTGGCTGGATGGCCAAAGCACGGCCAAGCGCGACGCGCTGGCGCTGGCCGCCGGACAGGGCTGTGGGCTTTCTTTCCAGCAGCGCATCGAGGCCGAGCAGACGGGCAACTTCCATCACCTTTTGCTTGATCGTGTCTTTTGCAATGCCACGAATGCGCAAGCCATAACCGATATTTTGCGCAACGGTCATGTGAGGCCATAGTGCATAGGACTGGAACACGAGCGCCATGCCGCGCTTGTCTGGCGGCAACCGGGTTACATCCGCGCCATTGACCTTGATTGCGCCGCTGCTGGGTGTATTGAAGCCTGCGATTGCACGCAGCAAAGTTGTCTTTCCACAACCGGACGATCCGAGCAGAGCGACGAACTCACCCTTGCGGACTGACAGATCAACCCCTTTGAGAACCTCATTATTGCCGTAACGAACGCGCGCGCTCGCCACCTCCAGAAAAGCTGGCATAGGCGTCTCCTCCCCAGGATCGCCGGCTGTTTTTATTTTTTCTGCACAGCCGTGCAATTCAGATTGAAACATCTTTGTGAGACCTCGACAAGCGGCAAAATTGGTTCGAACAGAGAAACAGTTACGACGCGCTGCCCCAACATCGTGGATCGTTGTTTAATGGGGATTTATTACAGCGGTGTGACGCAAGGCGATGATTGTGGACAGCTTTGCATTCTGTCCTTATCGACAGAATGCACCCCCTTAAAGTCAACGGGAAGTAGCCTTTTCATATGAGGATCCGTCGCAACAGGGGATTGCTGAGCCAGCAAAATGCAATGGCGTGCAATAGTGCGGCGTCTCGCAGATTTCTAAAAATTGCGTCAAAACACTGGCTTGCGAACCACGAGTGCAAGAACCAAATCAGCAATCGCGCATAAACTGTCAGGCTTCAATAATTCGGTTGCATAAACTTTCAATTACAACTAATGATTGATTTGCGGCATTCACGCGGTTTTTGAGGGAAGGCCGTTTTGATTTTCTGAAACGCAGGGGGAATACAGGTTTCGAGTCCGTTCAGTTAAACCCGTGGCGCTCCCGATATTTATTCTTTTTTCCGGTTTGATGATTGAGGATAATATGAGCATAGTCATGAAGAATAATTCAATGAATTTATCGACTTATGATCCATCGCCCGTAATCAATTCAATGCAGCTGGCATCGCTGGATGGCGGTGAAAAGCAAAATATAGATTATGGCTTTTCAGACACCGGCGAGAGGACGTATCAGTCGCTCGAAACCATAGCCATCATCGTGCTTGAAATGGTGCGCGGGCTGAAATGGAAGCCCTTTGAAGGGGCTGAGGAAATCATTAACTGTCCAGCAGGGATGACGTTCATCATTCCCGCTCATATGAGCTGCGCAATCGTGTGGCCCAAAAATACGGCTCATCTGACGGTTACGCTTGATGATTCCTTTTTCTCCGCAGAAGAGGGAGAGGAAGCATCTCACAATTGGACACCACTGCATTTTTCCAACAGACAATGCCTGCAACTGGCGCAAATTTTGTGGGGCGAGCTGCAAGTCTCACCGCATGTGAGCGGCGCTTATATGGATGCTTTCCGTACAGTGCTGACGGGTGTGCTGGTGCGCAACGCATCAATCGCCCGAGGCAGTAACAAGCAGCAGTTCGGGCTCAGTAACTATGCCTGTCGCCAGATCGAGAACTATCTCAAGGAACATTATCGCCAGCAGGTGTCCGTACCTGATATGGCGTCATTGATCGGTATTTCAGCGGGCCATTTTGCAACCTGCTTTCGTGCGAGCTTCGGTCTCACACCACATCAATATTTGATGCGGTTGCGGCTGGACGAAGCCGAACGCTGCCTGCGCGAGACCGATATATCCTTGAGCGAGCTTGCCGCTACGCTGGGTTTTTCCAGTCAGAGCCACATGACGACCGCGTTGCGCAAATACCGCCATCTGACACCGGGAGAAGTCCGTCGGCGTAGTTATGCGCAGCGGCGGAAGAATCTGTCCTGAAACATCAACTGACGGACGGACTCGCAGTGGCCCGGCTTCTCGCTGGGCCATATCGCTTTTATGGAGCTGATACTGATTGTTACCGGACGTTGTTAATTAAGCAGAAAGGCGTCAGCTTCCCGCACCGCCATTTGCACTCGACGAAGCGTTACGCCGAACCCATTTCCGCCAGATGTAGATTTCGCTGCGCCGACGAATGCGGCGAACGCGATGAGAATCGTGAGAAAGTACGATCAACCCGAGCGGCAGCATCCAGAAACCGAGCACCGGCAAGAAGCCAAGTGCGCCCCCAGCCACCAGAGAGCCGCCCAAAACGCGCCGCATCATCACCGATTGAGGAATCGGGATTCGCCGACCAAGAATCAAAATGACCTTGCGAGGTGCTTTTTGGTTGGTTTCTTCGTTCACTGGACTAGGTCTCTCCACGGCTGCTCGATATTTTTTACGTCTGAATGTCCCAGAGAATATAGGGTTTCGTGAGGCAGATGCAAAAAGTTGGAAAAAATTCAATTTTGCCCTTTGCAAACCCGAAATCCTTTTGCTATACGCCACCTCGCTGACGCAACGAGCACCTGTTCCCCGGTAGCTCAGTGGTAGAGCAACCGGCTGTTAACCGGTTGGTCGCTGGTTCGAATCCGGCCCGGGGAGCCACTTCAATTTCTGAAGTCGCTAAAATCTCAATCACTTACATTCCACAGATGAAGTTTTGCTTTAGCAACGAAGCAAGACACAGTTGCGCTTTAACAGCTCCGATCTGCCAAAATTCTTCCGTCTTCAAATTGTCATGTGCAGACTGCGAATCGTTCCGGTGCAGTGACGCATTGGAGAGTAACGCTGCTTTTCATGTTCTTTTCGAAATGAATGGCTCAGGGCGGGCGTAGGCGCGCGTTCAGGCGATTTCCTGCTCGCGTTGCTCGCAACCATCATTCACGAACCAGCGGGCTGCGTTGGGGCTGGAGAATGCCTTTGTGCGGAAAAGAGCAGGTCCGGCTTGAGATCCCCCATGCCGACATAAGGATTGGCATGGTTCGCTAGAATCCAAAGACTGATCGTGCCAGTCAGCACATAAAGGACCAGCGCGCGCTTTCCAGCGAGCGGACGGTCGGCATGAACGGCAGCAATCGTGATCGCTGTCAGCAAAGTCAGGAACAGGACGAGATACCACTTGGATTCGTCAATCGATGAGCTGGCGACGGCCAGCCGCTCATTGCGCGCATCCTGAAGTTCGTCAAAATCGTTGACGAGCTGCGAGACAATTGGGCCGGGCAGTCCTGAAAGTGCAATCTTTTGGACGATTGCACGGATTCCCAGAATCGCGTGGTCGACGTCCAATGTAGAAACGGTGTTGTTCTGCTGTCCCCATTCGTCGTCGATGACGATGGTGCGATAGTTCAGCACCGCTGTTTTCAGTTCCGCGTTGTCGAGAACGATTGGGTTCGCCGTGTCCAGCAATCGATGAATGGCGGAACGTTCCTTGCTGACGGAAAAATCGGCGCGAGAATTGAGCGACCAAGCGTCAGCAGCCACAAAGCCCATGGAAAGCGCCCATGCCGTCGCAATCGTGCCGAGAAATGCCGGGGCGGGTATGGAGAAGATATCGTGCTTCGCGTGCCTGCTGAGATATCGTAATGCGCCATAGCCGACGCTATACAGTATAATCGCAAATGCGATGAAAAATAAAAATATGGCATAGGTGGGAAGTTCTATAAGTGTAGTGAGCATTGTTTATTCCTCCGCCATACCCCAGAATAGTGGGACCAATAATAACTGCTGGTTTGGCGCTGGCAATCGAGTGTAAAAACAATGAACAGAAAGGTCGTTGCAGACGACCATTACAAACAAATCTCCGGGGAGAAGCTTCGATGATTTATCCGGTGCAGGACAGCTATGGCAATCGTATCGGCACAATCATGCCCGAAGATGCCGAGAACCCCGAGGAGCGTTGGGTCGCCTATGCGATCCATGACCAGCGTAAGGCTTTTGGCAGCTGGCAGGCCGCACGTGACTGGATCGAACAAAGAGCTGCAAATGACGATAAGAAATAAGCAATATCAGCCGAAATTTTCTCGGATTTTCGGCGGTTAACCTATATTAGCTGTTTTGGATGCATTCGGAACGAGAAAGACTATAGTTTTTTGAAATGGTCTTTTCGCTTGGGAGAGTTTGAATGCTACGGATTGCCGCTCTGAGTGTTTCCTTGCTTGTTCTTTCATTGCCCGCGACGGCGGCATCCAATAAATGCGCCAATGCGCAAGACCAAGCCACGATGACCCAGTGTGCAGGCGATGATTTTTCTGCGGCCGACAAGAAGCTGAATGCCAGCTTCAAGGAAATCCAGAAGCGTCTCGCCGATGATGCAGACGGCAAGAAGCTGTTTGTCAAAGCCCAGCGTGCCTGGATTGCATTCCGCGATGCTGAATGTGATTTCACGACTGCGGATTCATCGGGAGGCACCATCCATTCGATGCTCGTTGCCTCTTGCAAAACCGATCTGACCAAGCAGCGCAACGAACAGTTCCAGAAATATCTGAGCTGTGAAGAGGGTGATATGAGCTGTCCGGTTCCTGCCGCGAACTGATGCTGCGCCATATTTCAGGCGACAACCGGGCGCACAATCCTCCTTGGAAGGATCAGGCGAAATTATAACGATCATAAGCCTGTCTTCCGAATCCAAGGAGGATATGCCGTGAAAACGATGTTTCTAGCACTCGGATTGGTCGCGCTGTCGACCGCTGGCGCATTTGCTGCCGAACCTGCCAAAATGATGGACAGCCCGTCCGGCAAAATGCTGGTCACGCCGAAAGGCATGACGCTTTACACCTTCGACAAGGATATGGGCGGTAAGTCGTCATGCGATGGCCAATGTCTGAAAATGTGGCCTGCATTTCATGCAGAAAAGGCCTCGAAAGCGGACACAGATTTCTCAGTCGTCAAAGCAATGGATGGCAAGGATATGTGGGCCTATAAAGGCATGCCGCTTTATCGTTACCATGAAGACATGAAGAAGGGCGATGCCAAGGGGGATGGCAAGGGCGGCGTGTGGCACGTCGTTAAGTAACGAAGGGCGCTACGGCGCCCTTTTCGGGCCGATGGACCTCATAAAGATCGTCAGTGGATGACGACGGCATAGAGCAAGGCCGCAAAATTAACGAGCATGAAGCCCGTTCCCATATAGGGCATGGCTTTTGAGAAAAAGAGCTGTAGCTTGGCCATAGACCATCTCCGCAATTGAATGATTGCGGTATCCTAAAAGGTATTTAAATCCATGATCTGGCGGGTAGGTTTCCCGTTGTTGCAATTTGTAACGACAAGTTGCTCTCGAGCTGAGCTATCCGCACCGAAACCAAACTGTTCCACTTACCGCAGACTCTGACGGGATCAGTTGCCGGTCGGTGCGGTTCCTCCGGAAACGCCCTTGTCCGGAACAGGCATCTTGTTGCCGTCCGGATTGGTCACCATGGTCAAGGCCGCCAATGCCAGCAGAATGGGCGCAGCAAGGACGACCACTCTCAGCACGACGCAAACGGCGTGTTTAACGCGTCTCCATGGTGAGGCTTGTCTCATGTGCTTATTGTTGCACAGCCTGACCTTTCCAACGAGTTAACAGATCATAAGGTTCTAATATTCTCGCGATCACAATGGCCGCGCGATGATTTGGGGACAGGTGGTGGGCATCTGCGCGCTCTTTTGCATGGCAAAGGAAAACACCAAGGATTTTTTACACAAAGGCCTCGAATCGCTTGACGAAGCGGGCAGGGATCAATATTGGAACTGCGCAGAGCACAACCAATTGATTTGGAAACGCTCTCAGGAAGGCCTCGTGGCGGAGTGGTTACGCAGAGGACTGCAAATCCTTGCACCCCGGTTCGATTCCGGGCGAGGCCTCCATCTCTTTCCAAAAATCACTATAAGCACTTGATACTCAATGATTAATTTATTGAGTGTGGCAATCTGTTCCCCGGGCGTTCTCCCACACCAAATTGAGGTGTGGCAATCTGTTCACTCTGCACCCCCTCCCGTAACGCATGGTTTCTGTCTGAACCGCTGTGCGTGCGAAGCAAGCGGTTAGCGCAATGCTGGGCGGAAGACAGGTGCAAGCCTATTGTTGCTGCGCTTGCGGCTGGGGTTCATTCGTTTGCGGCTGAGGCGTCTGTGTGGGAGCGGGGGCAGGTTCTTCTGCAAGAACTTCATTTGTCTTGGCCTTGATTTCTTCTGCCGTCTGTTGGCTGATCAGACCTTGCGATGCGGCGAAGCCTACGACAATTGCAACGATTGCGCCGACGAGCGCGGCTTTGAGCTTCGGTGACATAAGGTGCTCTCCTGCCAATATGGTTTATGTCCCGCCCGGACTTCTATTATCGACCTTATGCTATAGCCATGTAAAGATTCAATATTGTTGATCGCATCCAAATAGCCTTCGCATGCCGAAATACGACAAGTGCCGTATAGCATAGAAGCCAATTCTGGCGTTTGCTCTACCTGGATTGTGTAACAACGCCGGCATGATCAGATTGTATTTCGGCGTCATGCTGGCGAGACCAGCAGAGGAGGAATGATGAAGACCATAGCATTGTTAGCTGTTGGTGCATTCATGGTGACGGGGACTGCGTTCGCAGCAGTGCCAGCGAATGGAAACATGGACACTCAGACAGTAAAGTCCGAAAAATCTGCTGCTACCATCCTTGCGAGCGGCAAGAACAGGGTAGGATCTTTGGGAGGTTCGGGATCGGGCCTCGCTGGTGGCAAGACCGTTTGGGGCGGGTGAGAAATTTGCCCCGTTTAGGCGGGGCAGACGCTCATTCGTGCTTTGCTGCTACGATCCCATTACATCGCGGCATTTGCCGTACAAACGGCTCGTTACACGGCCACCGAGCGGTGTGTCAGGTCACGTCATCCTGGGCTATAATGCCGCCTTCGCCTTCGAGGATGGCGATGCGTTTGGCTTCCGAAGCCGTGAATTTCAACCGAACGCCAACGCCGCGCTCATCTTCAGGGATAAAGACCGCACCTAAGTCTTCCAGAGCCACTTGCAGCTTGTTGATAACTTCGGCTGAAGGCTTATCGATTTTTCGTTCGAAGTCTTCGATAACCGATGCGTCCACTTTTGACAGCTTCGCAAGATTATCGCGCGAAATCTCAACGAGTGCGCGGCCCGCTCGACATAGTGGTCCTGTGAGCATTCTATCCTCCGTGTCTGTATTTATCGGGATTGAACCGCAAGTCTCGCGCCGAAACAAGTTAGTTTCAGCGCGAAACCGAGCGGTATGAATTCCACTCAGGCAGCAACCACTCAATCCTCTTCGTCGCGATCTGGCGGTGTCTGTGTGCGGGCGAGGTTGCCTTTCGAGAAGGTATAGCCCGTTTCCACTGCATTCAGCCCGAACTTGTTGCGCAGGCGATCAATCGCGGTTTCAGCCACAGCGCGTTTGGTGGCTTGTGTGTCGACCAGATCGGGCGGATCGGCTCGCTCGCTCGATGAAAGCTCGCTGACGCCGATGCCAAGCAGTCGGAATTTGGTTCCGTCCAACTCCTTTTCGAGAAGCTGCAATCCATGACGGAAAATGCGGTCGGCCAGCTGGGTCGGGTCGGAAAGCTGGCGATTGCGGGTGCGTAGCTTGAAGTCCTGTGTTTTGAGCTTGAGCACAACCGTGCGTCCGGCAATTTCGCCAGCCTTCAGGCGACGCGATACTTTTTCGGCAAGCGCGCGCAAAACAGGAACGAGATCAGCAGCTGTCGAAAGATCGGTGTTGAAGGTTGTTTCTGCCGAAACGCTTTTCATATCGTGATCAGGCTCGACACGCCGGCTATCCTGTCCACGCGACAGGCGATACAGACGTTGGCCCATGGTGCCATAGGCCTTCATCAGTGCGCCTTCATCCATGGTCTGAAGCTGACCGATATTGCGGATGCCATCGCTTTCCAGCTTGGCCGCAAATGCCTTGCCGACACCCCAGATCATGCTCACTGGCTTGTCGCGCAGAAAATCCAGCGCCTCGGCTTCGCCGATAACAGAAAAGCCGCGCGGCTTCTCCAAGTCGGAAGCCACCTTGGCGAGATATTTGCAATAGGACAGGCCGATGGACGCGCTGATTCCGATTTCGCTTTCCACGCGTTTGGAAAAGCGCGCCAGAACAACGGCGGGCGGTGCCTTGTGCAATCGTTCGGTGCCACTGAGATCGAGAAACGCTTCGTCAATGGAAAGCGGCTCGACCAGTGGGGTGAGGTCGCGCATCAGTTGACGCACCTCGCGCCCGACGCGGGCATATTTCTCCATATTGGGTTTGATGACGACGGCTTCCGGACAGGCGTCAAGCGCCTTGTACATAGGCATGGCCGAGCGCACGCCATGAATACGCGCAATATAGCAAGCGGTGGAAACGACGCCGCGCTTACCGCCGCCGATAATGAGCGGCTTGTCGCGTAATTCGGGGTTATCGCGCTTTTCCACCGATGCGTAAAAAGCATCGCAGTCGATATGGGCAAGCGTTAGCCTGTATAGTTCCGGGTGTCGTATCAGGCGCGGGCTGCCGCAGGAATAACAGCGGCGCACGGAAGCGCTCTTCTGCAACGACAGGCAGTCGCGGCATAAGCCTTGCTCAGAACTGTTTCCGGCGAAATTCTCGACCATCGTGAATGTGCACAGCATTGTCGTCTGACCAGTTATCATCGGAACGAGGCTGGCCTGATGAACATAAAAGGAACATATCTTCTATATCATCAATCCGGCGCGGCGCCACTGGCAGAGCCGCGCCTAACCGTCATGCTCTTGACATTGGCTGCGATATCACCAAGTTTAGTGTCATGAACAACCATTTGGCCGCCATACTCCATCGGGTTCAACCGATCGCGGGATAAAGGCCCTCGAGCCCTGCCTAGCGCAGATGGGCTCCGGGGGATGGTTCGTCGCTTGTCTCAAGCGAACTCGATAAGCGCTTTCACAAAAACATCCCAATCATCCACTTCGAGCCAAGACGCTCGGAGATATTTATCTTTATAACAGTGAGCTATCGCCATGAGCGTCAAGAATCGCAAGAAGCCTAATATTGTCGTCAGTGACGTTGATTACGAGCGCCTGATGGGGCTGGCCAACAGCGTCCCCGAGCAGCACGAGGAAATCGCCGACGAGCTGATGGCCGAACTTGACCGCGCCAAGGTTGTGCCTGCCAAGCGCCTGCCGCAGAACGTTGTGCATATGGGCTCGGTGGTTGAATTCCGTTCCAATGACGGACATGAGCGCCGCGTGACGCTTGTTTATCCCGGCGAGGCGGACATTGCGCAGGGCAAGATTTCGATTCTGACACCGATTGGCACGGCATTGATCGGCCTTGCGCCCGGTCAGTCGATTTCATGGACCGCACGCGACGGGCGCGCACATGAGTTGAACGTTGTCAGCGTTTCGACAGCCGAAGAGGTGGTCACGGGACCAACTGCTGCCTGAAATCAGGTGTGAAACAGAACGGCGTCTTCGAATCAGTTGGCGCCGCTCTGCAAATGCTGGCCTGCACCACCGGGCAAAAACGAGGCCGCTTTCTGGATAATGGCCGGGTCACGCCCGGTTTCCTCACAGAAGCGCATCAGCGTCGGTTCGTGGCTCAGGAAAAACTGGAGCACACCGGCCAGAAAGCCCGGTTCACGCGCAGCCTGACGGATGGATGAGGCTTCGATGCCCGTCAGTGCCAGAAAGCGGGGCAGCAAATCCTTATCCTGCGCGAGCCATGCCAAAGCTTCAATGGCGAGGCCTTGCGCTTCTGTTTCGTTCATAAGCGTTTTCACCGTCACTCTCCATTTCAAGCGATCCCAACAGCCGCCGCTAAGGCCTGCTATTGTTTTCATATAAGATGCATGCCCTTGTAGCGACAACGGAATTATTTGCCTTTCGTCAATGAAATGAGGTTAAATCAAAGAGTGCACCGAGGGGAATGTCGGCGCGCACTGTCTGGTGTCAGCCAATGCCAGTGGATGAATGAAAAATCGGGCCGGGGAATTGCCCCAGGGAAGTTTCGATGACGAAAAGCGTAATGATCGTCGAAGACAACGAATTGAATATGAAGTTGTTTCGCGATCTTATCGAAGCCAGCGGATACGAAACGATCCGGACACGAAACGGTCTCGAGGCGCTTGATCTCGCACGCGAACACCGGCCAGACCTCATTCTCATGGATATCCAGCTTCCGGAAGTCTCAGGTCTGGAAGTGACCAAGTGGCTGAAAGACGATGAAGAACTGCGCCATATTCCGGTGATTGCCGTCACGGCTTTCGCCATGAAAGGCGATGAGGAGCGCATCCGGCAGGGCGGATGCGAGGCTTATATCTCGAAGCCTATTTCTGTTCCAAGATTTATAGAAACGATAAAGTCTTATCTGGGCGACGCTTAGGCTCGACCAGGCGAGGGGGATCATGACTGCCAGAATTCTCGTCGTCGATGATGTGGCTTCCAATGTGAAGCTCCTGGAAGCGAGGCTGCTTGCTGAATATTATGAAGTCGTCAGTGCCTATAATGGGTTCGATGCCTTCGAGATTTGTCTGGGCGGCCAGATTGATGTCGTCCTGCTCGATGTTCTCATGCCCGGCATGGATGGCTTCGAGGTCTGCCGCAAGCTGAAGGACGACCCGCGCACCTCCAACATTCCTGTCGTTATGGTGACGTCTCTTGACCGCCCGGAAGACAAGATTCGCGGATTGGAGGCAGGTGCAGACGATTTCCTGTCCAAGCCGGTCAACGATCTTCACTTGATGTCCCGCGTGAAAAGCCTCGCCCGCCTGAAGCTGGTGTCGGACGAACTGTTCCAGCGCAGCAACAGCGTGGCCGATGCGGAAGTTGAGGCGCTGCTTTTAGCCAAGGTTTCCGGTTCCGGTCCAAACCGGCAGGACGCCGCGCGTATCCTCATCGTGGATGAGGATGAAACGGCGGCAGCACGTTTGCGCCTGATTTTAAGTGAGACCTATAGAGTCGATATCGCTAATGATGCCAATACCGCTCTGATCAAGGCGATCGAAGCGGATTACGACAGTATCGTCGTTTCGGCGGCTTTCACCTATTACGATCCGCTGCGTTTGTGCTCGCAACTGCGCACCATCGAGCGCACCCGACTGGTGCCCATTATCCTGATCGTGCGGGAAGATGAAGGCGCGCTTGTTGTTCGCGCGCTGGAACTTGGCGTCAACGACTATCTGATGCGCCCGCTGGAAAAGCTGGAGCTTTTTGCGCGGCTGCGCACGCAGATCAAGCGTAAGTGCTACAACGATCTGCTGCGGCAAAGTCTGAACCGCTCCATTACCATGGCCGTTACAGACGACCTCACAGGCCTGCACAATCGCCGCTATCTCGATACGCATATGCCGGTGCTGTATAGCCGCGCAACGGGCCGGGAGCGCCCGCTGACGGTCATTATGATTGACTTCGATTATTTCAAGCGCGTCAACGATCAGTACGGACACGATGCGGGGGACGACGTTTTGCGTGAATTCGCCTCGCGCCTGCGCAAGAATATACGTGGCATGGATTTGATGTGCCGCTATGGCGGTGAGGAGTTCATCGTCGTGCTGCCGGATACTGATTTGCAGGCCGGAGCTGCCGTTGCAGAGCGTATCCGCACCTCTGTGGAGGCTGTGCCCTTTTCGGTCGCCAGCGGACGTCACAAGGTCAATATGACGATCAGTGTCGGTCTGGCAGGCTTGCGCCTGATGGGTGACAGCGTCGAAGCGCTGTTCGACAGAACCGATGCCGCGCTTTATCTCGCAAAAAAGAACGGGCGCAATCGGGTGGTCGCTTCGGCAGCCTGACTGTTTTGATAAAATCAGATCAAAAACAAAAAGCCGTCTCGTGAGAGACGGCTTTTTTGATTCCGGTCACCGCAAGGGCAACACAGGAAACGAATTACTTGATCTTCGTTTCCTTGAAGTCGACGTGCTTGCGCGCAATCGGGTCGTACTTGGTCTTTGTCATCTTTTCCGTCATCGTGCGGCTGTTCTTCTTCGTAACGTAGAAGAAGCCGGTGTCAGCGGTCGACAAAAGCTTGATCTTGATCGTCGTAGCCTTGGCCATATCGAAATACCTGCTCTTTAACTTTGCCGGAGCATCACCTTTTCGGAAACCGGACCCGCTTATCGGGTTCCCATTCTCCGGGGTCATACTCTATGGATGGTAACCGCCAGCGATTCCGGCAATTCACCCGGCAGCGGAAATTCGCCGCATAACTACGGATTGGGGCCGAAAAGTCAAGACCGCTTCTTTCTGAAAAGCAGTCTTCCTGCTGCAAAGATCGCATATGCGGCAAAAAATACCCCAAGCGTCCACGAAAAACCTGCCGGGCCGAAAGCATCCATGCCGACACCGACGGCCTGCGGGCCTGCCAGCATGCCAATTGCATAACAAAACACGAAGGCGGCATTGGCCGAGGCCAACTCGCGGCCAGTCAGTTCTGAGCCGAGATGGGCAAGGCCCACCGTATAAAGGCCAGCCACGACACCGCCCCACAAAAACAGGACGCCCGCCATCAGATACCACTGGTTCATCAGATAGGGCAGCGCGATCATGCCGATGAGACCGGTGACCGCGCAAAACAACAGAAGTTTGCGCCGATCCGGTATCTTGTCGCTGATAATCCCGAGCGGAATTTGCAACAGCACATTGCCGAGGCCGATCATTGTCAGCAGAAGCGCAGCGTCTGCTTCCGGATAGCCGATCCGTGCGCCGAAAACCGGGAACAACGCAAAGCCGCCCGTTTCCACCGCGCCAAAGACGAAGACTGCCATCGTCGCGGTCGGTACCGCGAAAATGAACGGCAGGAAGGGAACATGTTCGCCTTCCTCAAAATCGGGGCTGTCGCGCCAGGCAATCGTCACGGGGATGAGCGCGACCATTATGATCGCGAATCCGACGAAGAACGGTAGGCCACCGGCACTGCCGATTTTCGAGAAAAGCCAAGGCCCAAGCGCAAAGCCGAGCGAAAGCGATGTGGAGTAGATGCCGAGCACCAGCCCTCGTTTTTCAGGCGGCGCCGAGGCATTGATCCAATATTCAGACAGGACGAAGAGCACCGTCAGCGCGAAATGCAGCACGATGCGCAGCGCAAACCACGCCCAGAGCGGCTGGAAAAAATGAAAGCCGAGGAAGGCAACGCCGCCGATGATAAGCATCAGGAAGATGGCCTTGACCACGCCAAGCCTTGCGGCGATTGGGGCGGCGAGCGGGGCCGCGGCGATGGAGGCAAGGCCTGCAACAGCCGTATTGGCGCCGATGAGGCTTGCCGAATGACCACGGCTTTCCAGCAGCACGCTGAGGAGCGGAATGCCCAGCCCGATAGCAGCACCCACCGCACTGATGGTCGCAATGGCGGCTGCAAGCGAACGCCAGTGCATCTGGCCTTCTTGCGGAGGAGCGCCTTTTACACCTGCCGCGCTCGTTTTGGTAGAAGCACGGTCGGTTGCTGGAATTTCTTTATTCATCAGTTCAGATCACTTCACGGACAAAGCGGCCGTGCCGCATACGGTATTGCACCACCGGGAGGGCAGCAGGCAAATCAAGGCGTGTTTCAGCCAGAAGGCTTTTGGCTTCCTTCAATATGATCTGGGTGATGAGAGCGACATCGAGCTTCGCCACATCATCAATCGATACCCAGTCGAGGTTCTCCAGTTCGCCACTTGGTGCAAGCTGTTGTTTGCCGAATTCCGGCAGGCTGTCGCAAAACGCGATGAAGAAGCGGGTATCGAATCGACGGACGTGTTCCGGCGGGGTCACGGCACGGGCGAAATATCGCAGGCTCGACAGCGCAGGCAGCGCGCCCTGACCGAGAAAAGCCCGCCAATCCTGATGGTTGGCCGGAAGCCCCCGCGGCGGTTCAGCGGAAGAATCATCGGCGACCGGATAGGCCACACGCAGTCCTGTTTCCTCGAATGTCTCGCGGATAGCGCATAGTCCGAGCGCGCGGGCGCGGCGCATGGATGGGCGAGAGCCCATACCATCCAGGAGTTTTCGTGTGTCGTCGTGGCTAAGTTCGTTTGCGGCTGCAATCGCGCCGTCAATCGAATCGGCGCGACCGCCAGGAAATACAAATTTCCCCGGCATGAAAGCGAGACTGTGATGACGCTTGCCCATCAGCACACGCGGCGTGCCTGCCGAGCGGTCAATCAGAAGCAGTGAGGCTGCGTCGCGCGGGCGCAGCACCTTCTTCTTTTGTTCAGCCAAGGGAGTGGAAACTGTCACGGTCATGATAGCCGGATCAGGTCACGTCGCCGTAGTCGCCTTCGCCCTTACCCCCGAAACCATGCATGTAAAGCGCCCATTGCAGGCCGATGGTTGCCCCTTTGAGCGGCTGCAGCAGGATCAGCGACAAAATGATCGTCAGCGGCCCCCAGATTGCCATATGCGCCCATAGCGGCAGATTGGTCGTGGCTTCCACGCCCATGAAAGCGCCGACAACAATGTGGCCGACAATCAGGATCGTCAGATAGGCCGGAAGATCGTCAGCGCGCTGTTCGGTGTAATCCTCATCGCATACGGAGCACTTGGCAACCGGCTTGACGAAGGCACGGAAAAGCTGGCCTTCGCCGCAATGCGGGCAGCGGCAGCGGAAACCGCGCCACATGGCCTCGCCAAGCGGACGCTTGGGATGGGCTTTACTGTTGGCTTCGCCACCGAAAACCTGAATGTTCTGCGCGGAATTGGCCTCAAGCGTGCTCATTACCGACCTCTCTTCTTGTGACGCGGGATGCCCAAAGGCTTTCCCTTTCGCCCACGCACCGTCCTGCTTGCCTTGTGATGCGAGCGCGTCGACATCGGCAGGGGATGCGGTTCCGATACCATCTCAAAACGAAGCGCGCCCGCAACGGGGAGCGCCTCGACCAGCCTGACCGTAACCGTATCACCGAGGCGGAAGCCTTTTCCGCTTCGTTCTCCGGCAATCGCATGGTTGGCTTCGTCATATAAATAGTATTCATGACCCAAAGTTGAAATGGGCACCAGCCCATCCGCGCCATATGTCGCAAGGTTCACGAAAAGACCGGCCCGGGTGACGCCCGTTACGCGGCCTTCATACTCGTCACCGAGATGCGAAGCGAGGAAATGGGCGATCAACCGGTCGACGGTTTCACGTTCGGCCAGCATGGCGCGGCGCTCGGTGGAGGAGATCAGCGCCGATATTTCTTCAAGGCGCGCTTCCTCGTCGGTGGTGATGCCATCCTTGCCAAGCCGCAGCGCCTTGATAAGCGCACGATGCACAATAAGGTCGGCATAACGGCGGATCGGCGAGGTGAAATGCGCGTAGCGGCGCAGATGTAGCCCGAAATGTCCGATATTTTCGGGGCTGTAAATGGCCTGGCTCTGGGTGCGCAGCACGACCTGATTGACCAGATCCTGATGATCGGTGTCGTCGACGGCCGCCAGAATACGGTTGAACTGCGCCGGTTGCAGCGGCCCGCCCTTGGCGAGATTAAGGTCAAGCGTGCGCAGAAACTCGCGCAGGCTTTCCTGCTTGGCCAGCGCCGGCTCATCGTGAATACGGAAGATCAAAGGCTGGCGGTGATCTTCCAGCGTTTCAGCTGCCGCGACATTCGCCTGAATCATGAATTCTTCGATGAGCTTATGCGCATCAAGACGCTCAGGCACGATGACCTTGTCCACCTTGCCATCCGGCGTCAGCAGGATTTTCTTTTCAGGCAGATCGAGTTCCAGCGGCTCGCGGGCGTCGCGACCGCGCTTCAACACGGCGTAGGCGGCCCAAAGCGGCTTCAACACGCTATCGAGAATTGGCGCCGTCTTGTCATCCGTTGCGCCGTCAATTGCCGCTTGGGCCTGTGCATAGGCAAGCTTGGCGGCAGAGCGCATCATGATGCGATGGAACTTGTGTGATTTCTTTCGACCGTCAGATGCAAAGACCATGCGCACAGCCAGCGCCGGGCGGTCTTCCAGTTCGCGCAGCGAACAGAGATTGTTGGAGATGCGCTCCGGCAGCATTGGCACAACGCGATCCGGGAAATAAACCGAATTGCCGCGTTTCAAGGCTTCGCGGTCGAGTGCGGAACCGGGCCGAATATAAGCCGCCACGTCGGCAATCGCCACGATGACAATCTGGCCGCCGGGATTTTCCGGATCGGTATCTGGCTCCGCATAGACCGCATCGTCGTGATCCTTGGCGTCCGCCGGATCAATGGTGAGAAGCGGAACTGCGCGCCAGTCTTCCCGACCGTCCAAGGTGGCGGGTTTGGCGTCTTCGGATTCGCGAATGACTTCATCCGGGAAAACATGCGGGATTTCGTGCTCATGAATGGCGATCATCGACAGCGCCTTTTCGCTATCGATGGAACCGACCACCTGCCGGACCTTACCGCGCGGCAATCCCTGACGGCGCGACGAGATCAGCTCGACTTCCACCAGATCGCCGCTTTCGGCATTTTCCAATTGAGCGGGATCAAGCTGCACTTCGGCCTGCTTGCGATCCACAGGCTCCAGCCGCCATTCGCCGTTGCCGAGCTTGCGCACGACGCCCAGCACCGCATTGGCGCGGTGTTCCAACCGCTTCATCACGCGGGCAGTATACTCCGGGCCGTCGCGGTCTTCGTTGCGGAAAATCTTTGCCAGAACGCGGTCACCGACACCGACTGCCGGGCCACCTTCCGATGCCTTGTTGAGCCGTGTGCGGCGCACCAGCACCACCGGCGGCTTGCCATAGGCGGCTTCGTCCCATTCGGTTGGACGGGCCAGCAGCCCGCCATCGTCGTCGCGTCCCGTTACATCCAGTACGGCGACGCTTGGCAGCGATCCGGGACGGGACAGCTTGCGCGCGCGTTTTTCGACCAGACCGTCATCGGCCAGTTCGCGCAGCAGGTCTTTCAGATAAACCCGCGCATCGCCCTTGATATTGAATGCCTTGGCCAGCTCGCGCTTTCCGGCGCGGTCAGGATTCTCCTCGATATATTTGAGGACTTCCTCACGCGTTGGCAAAAACGCATGCGGATCGCCCGCATGCGCCTCCGATTTCGCCTGTGCTGCACGCCGTTCGGTCCGCGCGGATCGACCGGAATCGGGTTTGGAAAAACGACGTGCCAATTGTTACTCCTCTGCCGCTGCGGCCTTCTTAGCCTTCGATGGGGCTTTTGCCTTTGCGGGAGCTTTCTTTGCTGCCGGTTTCTTGGCAGCGGCTTTCTTTTCAGTGCTGGCCGCGGATTTGCGAGCAGGGGCTTTCTTGCCCTTGGACGAGCCGGCCTTTTCGGTGATCAGCGCCAGCGCTTCTTCCAGCGTCACACTTGCCGGGTCCTTGCCCTTCGGCAAAGTCGCATTGACCTTGCCCCAGTTCACATAAGGACCATAGCGTCCGTCACGCACGGTGATGGAACCACCATCCGGATGATCACCAAGCGTTGCCAGTGCTGCCGGTGTAGAACGACCGCGACCACCCTTGGACTGCTTGTCCGCAAGCACCGAAACGGCGCGATTGAGACCGACCGAGAAGACTTCTTCGGCATTTTCCAGATTGGCGAATGTGCCGTCATGGCTGACATAAGGCCCGTAGCGACCGATACCCGCCGAAATCATCTTGCCGGTTTCCGGGTGCTGGCCGACATCACGCGGCAGCGACAGCAAGGCCACAGCCTTTTCATGGTCGACCGTATCCAGCGTCCAGCCCTTTGGCAGGCTGGCGCGCTTGGCTTCCTTGCCTTCGCCGCGCTGGATGTAGGGACCGAAACGGCCCGTCCGCGCGGTGATTTCCTCACCCGTGAACGGATCTTTGCCGAGCGACTTCGGTTCGTCGGCTGCTGCGGCCTCGCCATTGGCTTCACCGCCGAGCTGACGGGTAAATTTGCACTCCGGATAGTTGGAGCAGCCAACAAACGCGCCATACTTGCCGAGTTTCAGCGACAAGACGCCAGTGCCGCAGGTTGGGCACGAACGCGGATCGCTGCCATCTTCGCGGGCCGGGAAGGCCAGCGGAGCCAGTTCTTCGTTCAGCGCATCGAGAACATTGGTAACGCGCAGTTCCTTGATGTCATCGACGGAACCCGAGAAATCGCGCCAGAAATCACGCAGCACGTCCTTCCACGAAAGCTTGCCGTCGGAGATGAGATCGAGCTTTTCTTCAAGGCTCGCCGTGAAGTCATATTCCACATAGCGGTCGAAGAAGCTTTCAAGGAAAGCTGTGACCAGGCGACCCTTCGGCTCCGGGATAAGCTTGCGCTTGTCCATGCTGATATATTCACGGTCGCGCAGCGTGGCGAGCGTTGCGGCATAGGTCGAAGGACGACCGATGCCCAGCTCTTCCATCTTCTTGATCAGCGAGGCTTCCGAATAACGCGGCGGCGGTTCGGTCGAGTGCTGGGTGGCATCGATCTTTTCGCGTGCCAGTGCTTCGCCGCTGCGAATTTCCGGCAGCTTTGCGCTGTCCTCGTCGTCTTCCTCTTCCTCGCGGTGATCCATATAGGCTGCAAGGAAGCCGTCGAACTTCGTCACCGAGCCATTGGCGCGCAGCATAGCCGAGCGCGAGCCGTTGACGGCTTCGATATCCGCCGTGGTACGCTCGATATCGGCAGCCTGCATCTGGCTGGCGATCGCGCGCTTCCAGATCAGCTCATAAAGCCGTGCCTGATCTTCGTCGAGATAACGGCGCACTTCCTTCGGATGACGCGAAAAATCGGTCGGACGAATGGCTTCGTGCGCTTCCTGGGCGTTCTTGGCCTTACTGGAATAATAGCGCGGCTTTTCCGGCACATATTTCGCGCCGAATGTTTCGCCAATGGCCTGACGTGCGGCAGTGATCGCTTCCGGCGCCATCTGCACACCGTCGGTACGCATATAGGTGATGAGACCGGCAGTCTCGCCACCGATATCCACGCCTTCATAAAGACGCTGCGCCACCTGCATGGTGCGCGATGCCGAGAAACCGAGCTGTCCGGAGGCGGCCTGCTGCAAGGTCGAAGTGGTGAAAGGCGGTCCGGGATTGCGCTTGGTCGGCTTGGCTTCGACCGAAATAGCCTTGAAGCTTGCGCCTTCCAGCATGGTGCGGATGCCAGTTGCCTGTTCGCCATTCTTGATGTCGAGCTTGCCGAGCTTTTTGCCGTCCACGGCGGTCAGGCGCGCGGTGAAGCTGTCACTGCGCGGCGTCTTCAAAAGAGCGGCAATGTTCCAGTATTCTTCGCGAATGAACCGCTCGATTTCCGACTCTCGGTCGGCGACGAGACGCAGCGCGACCGACTGTACGCGACCAGCCGAACGTGCGCCGGGCAGCTTGCGCCACAGAACCGGCGACAGCGTGAAGCCAAAGAGATAGTCGAGCGCACGACGCGCAAGATAGGCATCCACCAGCGGCTCATCGATATCGCGCGGATTGGCGATGGCGTCGAGCACGGCCTTCTTGGTGATGGCGTTAAACGCCACGCGCTTGACGGTCTTGCCCTTCAGCGCCTTTTTCTGATTCAGCACTTCCAGCACGTGCCAGGAAATGGCTTCACCTTCGCGATCCGGATCGGTTGCGAGAATGAGGCCGTCGCTGTCTTTCAGCGCTTTGACGATATCTGAAAGTCGCTTGGATGAATTGCTATCCACTTCCCACGACATGGCAAAATCTTCATCCGGACGCACCGAGCCATCCTTGGCTGGCAAATCTCGCACGTGACCAAACGATGCCAGAACCTTATAGTTCGAGCCCAGATATTTATTGATAGTTTTCGCCTTCGCAGGCGATTCGACAACCACGACGTTCATTTAAAACAGCCCAGATTCGCGCCCCGCAGAAGCATTTTGCCTCCCAACCGCGTCACAATAGTTGCCTTCCACATGAACAGAGGGCGGCGTTTGGTCAAGAGGACGAGACAAAAAATCGCTAAATACAACTATAAATAGTGATTGCCAGATATGTAACTTTTGGTAGATTTGCAGCCAAAATTGATCGGAGCGTTCATTCATTTGCATAGTGATTTTCTAATTAAGCTACTTGCTCATTTGTTGGGGGCAGCATGAAGCAACGTCGTGAAGATAATCCTGAAACACTCATTTATATAGAACAGATGCTCGGGGAACTGGGAAAACTGGCGAAGAAGACGGACAATGCCTTATTGGCTTACATGATCCAGATGGCATCGGAAGAGGCCAAGGATTTAATCGAGGGGAGGCGGAATCATTAAAGCCATGCGCGGGGCCAAAGATCACCCTTCGGGGAGAAGGGCGATCTGGTTGCCGGGATAGCGCACAAGGCGCCCGGCCAGATCAAGCTCCAACAAAATGAGCTGGACTTGACTGGCGCCGATGCCGGTATGGCGAACGAGACTATCAATATCGACAGGGCTTGGACCGAGAACATCCACGATGCGGTAACGTTCTTCATCCGTCATGAGCGCTGGCATCTCGTCCAGAGGTTCTTCCATTCGGTTGAGATCGTCAGGCGGCGGAACATCGGCGGCAAAGAGGTCTTTCGGTCGCATGATGGGATTGAGCGCCTCAATGACGTCGTCTACGCCTGTAACCAGTGTTGCGCCCTGTTTTAGAAGTGCATTGGTGCCGCGGGCGCGTGGGTCGAGCGGAGAGCCGGGCACGGCAAAGACCGTGCGGCCCATTTCGCCCGCCATGCGTGCGCTGATGAGCGAACCGGAGCGTTCCGCCGCCTCAACGACGATGAGGCCGAGCGAAAGCCCGGCAATGATACGATTGCGGCGTGGAAAATCGCGAGATCGCGGTTCTGCTCCCATGGGCATTTCCGTAATCAGAGCGCCGTCATGTTCCGGGATTGCGCGATAGAGCGGCAGGTTTTCAGGCGGGTAGGGGCGATCCAGTCCTCCGGCCAGCACGGCGACTGTGCCGCTTGTCATGCTGGCCTTGTGCGCGGCCGCGTCAATGCCCCGCGCCAAGCCGGAAATCACCGCAAAGCCTGCATCCCCGAGATCGCGAGCCAGCTTTTCAGTAAAGCGCGCACCCGTAACAGAAGCATTGCGCGAACCGACGATGGCGATGGGTGGCTTGCGGAACACTTTTTCGCTGCCTTTGATGATCACCAAAGGCGGCGGCGCTTCGCAGTTTTTCAGTTGCTGCGGATAATCTGGTTCGCCCATGCCGACGAGGCGCGCGCCATGACGCTCGATTGCCTCCAGCTCACGCTCGGCATCTTCCATCGGCGTAATGCGAAGCGGTCTGGTGCTGCCGCCGCGAATATTGAAATCGGGCAGTCGCTCCAGTGCATTGGCGGCAGAGCCGCAAAACAGGATAAGATCGCGAAAGGTAACCGCACCGATATTATCGGTGCGAATAAGGCGTAGCCAGTTCAATCTCTGGCGATCTGAGAGGCGAATTCCGGTTTTCGAATTCGCGCCCTCCATCACCCCTTGGCTCCGATACGGCTTTCGGTGCCATTCAGAAGTCGCTTTATATTTGCGTGATGCTTGAAGAAGATGATCACTGTCAGCACGGCGAACAGGCCTGCAATCGCGTGGTCACCTTTGAAATAAAGGCTGATCGGCACGATGACACTGGCGAGAAGGGCGGATAGCGACGAGTAGCGCGTGACGATTGCCGTCACGATCCACACAGCGGCAAAAATCAATGCGCCGGGCCATGCGAGGCCGATCAGGATGCCGAGATAGGTGGCAACACCTTTGCCGCCCTTGAAACCGATCCACACTGGAAAGAGGTGGCCGATAAACGCGCCGAAACCGGCAGCAATCGCGGCTGCTTCGCCATAGCGCGACGCAATCAGCACCGCAAAGGTGCCTTTCAGCGCATCAAGAATGAGCGTCGCGGCGGCGAGCTTCTTGTTACCGGTGCGCAGCACATTGGTCGCGCCGATATTGCCCGAGCCGATGGACCGCACATCGCCCAAGCCCGCCAGTCGGGTCAGGATGAGCCCGAAAGGAATGGAACCGAGGAGATAGCCGAAAATAAGTGTCGCGACGAGCACGAGATTAAAGAAACCGGTTTCGGCCATATAGATTCCCTCTGGCTTTTATTTTTTTCCATGGTCCCGAGGAGCATTCCCCCTCTCGGGACCATGGATTCTTATGCCGAATACACGGTCTTGCCGGCGACTATAGTGCGGACTACGCGCCCCTGGAAGCGGGCGCTTTCAAAACAGCTGTTCTTCGAAAGCGAATGCAGGTCTTCCTCACGCACGATCCACGGCTCGTCGAGATCAACGATAGCAAGATCAGCCGAAGCGCCGGGCTTGAGTGTGCCTGCATCCAGACCGAAAATCTTGGCCGGGGCGGTAGACAGCACTTCAACCAGACGCAGCAGCGGGATGCTGTCATTGTGGTAGAGGCGAAGCGCAGCACCCAGAAGCGTTTCCAGACCGATGGCTCCAGCTTCTGCATCCGAGAAGGGCAGACGCTTGGTGTCGACATCCTGCGGATCATGGGCGGAGACCACAATATCGATCGTGCCGTTCTTGACCGCTTCGACCATGGCAAGCCGGTCCTGTTCGCTGCGCAGCGGCGGCGACAGGCGGAAGAAGGTACGGAACTCACCAATGTCGTTTTCATTGAGCGACAGGTGATTGATCGACACGCCAGCCGTCACCTTAGCACCGAGATCCTTGGCGCGACGCATGGCGTCGGCAGACATGGCGCAGGAAAGCTGCGCCGCGTGATACTTGCTGTTAGTCAGCGCGGCGAGGCGCAGATCGCGCTCCAGCGGAATGACTTCGGCTTCACGCGGGCTTCCCGACAGGCCGAGCCAGCTCGCGAACAGGCCCTCATTCATCACGCCGGTTGCGCCGAGATAAGGATCGCGGGTCTCGCAGGCGATGACCGCGTTGAAATCACGGGCATAGGTCAGCGCACGGCGCATCAGCTGCGTATTGGCAATGGTCTGGCGACCTTCGGTGAAGGCGACAGCGCCCGCATCGCGCAGCAGGCCGATTTCGGTCATTTCTTCGCCGTGCAGACCTTTGGTGATGGCTGCAGCCGGGTGCACATTGACGACGGCTGTATCGCGCGCAGTCCGCTTGACGAATTCCACCAGTGCCACATCGTCGATAACCGGATCGGTATCCGGCATCATGATGATCGAGGTAACACCACCGGCGGCGGCAGCGCGGCTGGCAGAAGCGATGGTTTCGCGATGCTCTGCGCCTGGCTCGCCGATAAACACCCGCGAATCGACCAGACCGGGGAGGACGGCCTTACCGTCCAGATCGATCATCTCCGCACCTTCCGGTGCGCCCTGATTGCGGGCATCCGCTCCAGCGGCAACAATCTTGCCGTCTTGGATCAACACACTGCCGACCTCGTCGAGACCGCGTGACGGATCAACGATGCGCGCATTTTCAAACAGAACCGCGCTCATGCTGCTTCTCCGTTGCTTGGATTCCGGCGCGGATCGAGCAGGGCTTCCATCACGGCCATGCGCACGGCGACGCCCATTTCCACCTGCTGCTGGATGACGCTCTGTGGGCCATCGGCGACATCGGAGGCGATTTCAACGCCGCGGTTCATCGGGCCCGGATGCATGACGAGCGCATCAGGCTTGGCGTGTTTCAGCTTTTCCTTGTCGAGGCCGTAGAAGCGGAAATACTCGCGCACCGAGGGCACGAAAGACCCGGCCATGCGCTCACGCTGCAAGCGCAACATCATGACCACATCGGCGTCTTTCAGGCCTTCTTCCATCGAGTTGAAGACTTCGACGCTCATATCCGCCATGCCGGAAGGCAGAAGCGTGGATGGTGCGACGACGCGAACGCGCGCGCCAAGGGCATTGAGAAGCAGAATATTCGAGCGCGCCACGCGGGAGTGCAGCACATCGCCGCAAATGGCGACAATCAGGTTTTCGATCTGGCCCTTGGCGCGACGGATCGTCAGCGCATCCAGCAGGGCCTGTGTGGGGTGTTCATGCGCACCATCGCCCGCATTGACGACCGAGCAGCCGACTTTCTGGGCGAGCAGGGCGGCAGCACCGGCTGACGCATGGCGGATGACCAGAATATCCGGTTGCATCGCGTTCAGCGTCATCGCCGTATCGATGAGCGTTTCGCCCTTCTTGACCGACGAATTGCCGACCGACATGTTCATCACGTCGGCACCGAGCCGTTTACCGGCCAGTTCGAACGACGATTGCGTTCGCGTCGATGCTTCGAAGAAAAGATTGATTTGCGTGCGACCGCGCAGCACGGACTTTTTCTTCTCTGGCTGCCGGGATACGGCGATTTCCTGATCTGCAAGATCGAGGAGACAGAGAATGTCCAGGGGCGATAGCCCCTTGATGCCAAGCAGGTGGCGGTGAGGGAAAAGCGGAGAGACCGGTTCTTTTATCATGGCAAGTCACCCGTATAGGACCATGAGGGAGGTCCCGCAACCGTCCTTATAACGGCATATGCCGATTCCCCAAGAAAAACCTGTGCCGTCCCAGCAAGAAATTCGGGAAAGGAAGGCAAATTTTTAGCAAATTGGATGCAAGAGGACTAAGTTACCCCCAAACGAACAGCACGGAATGAGCCTTTGAAAACGCACGAAGTCACGAACCAGACGCCATCCATGGCAGGCACCAATGCATATCTGGCCGATCCGCTTCTGATGCAGATCGCGGCTCGTTTTCCGAAAGAGCTTCATAATGAGCTGGAGCAGACAGGGCGTTTCGTGCTTTCGGCAGAAGCGCAGGATCTGGCGCGGCTTGCCAATACGGAACTGCCAAAGCTGCGCACGCATGACCGGCAGGGCAACAGGATCGATCTCGTCGAATACCACCCGGCCTATCACGCGCTGATGCGCCGTTCGATCGCAAATGGCCTGCATTGCTCGATCTGGGAGGATAATCCGGCTGAAACCGGCCGCCGTCATCAGGCCCGCGCCGCGCGTTTCTACCTGACGGCGCAGCTTGAAGCAGGGCACCTTTGCCCACTCACCATGACAAGCGCCTCCCTTGCAGCCGTGATGGGCGCACCGGAGATTTATAATGAATGGTCGCCGGCGGTCCTATCGCGAAAATATGACTTTTCGCAAAAGCCTGCGTTGAGCAAAAACGGTGTCACGCTCGGCATGGGCATGACGGAAAAGCAGGGTGGTACGGATGTGCGTACCAACACCACCCGCGCGACGGTCAATGAGGATGGCACCTATACAATCACCGGGCATAAGTGGTTTATGTCCGCGCCAATGTCGGATGCATTTCTGGTTCTGGCGCAAATTGATGAGCAGCTTTCCTGTTTTCTGGTTTCGCGTCTTGACGCTGAGGGTAAAGGCAACGGCTTTGCTTTCCAGCGCCTCAAGGACAAGCTTGGCAACAAGTCCAATGCCTCTTCGGAAGTCGAATTCGATGGCGCTATCGGCCACCTGATTGGCAATCCGGGCGAGGGCGTTAAAACCATCATGGACATGGTGACGCTGACGCGGCTCGATTGCGCTGTTGCATCCGCAGGCCTGATGCGCTCGGGTCTGGCTGAAGCCGTGCACCATTGTCGCCATCGAGAGGTCTTCGGCAAGCCGCTGATCGTACAGCCTTTGATGAGCCGAGTTCTGGCAGACATGGCGCTGGATGTTGCCGGAGCCACGGCACTTTCGATGCGTCTTGCCCGTGCCTTTGATATGGCCGCCAGCGACCGCGCCGAAGCAGCTTTCGCCCGCTGCATGACGCCGGTGGTCAAATATTGGGTATGCAAGATCGCGCCTGCGCTGCTTTACGAAGCCATGGAATGCCTTGGCGGCAATGGCTATATCGAAGAGGGCAATCTGGCGCGCGCCTATCGCGAAGCGCCGGTCAATGCGATCTGGGAAGGCTCCGGCAATGTCATGGCGCTGGACGTGGCGCGCGTGCTGTCGCGTGCGCCCGGCTTGTTTGACGAAGTGCTGGAATGGATCGGCGGTCAGCTTGGCCCGCGCGGGCAGGGAACCATCGACGTGTTGCGTGCAGCCTTACAGCTGACAGAGACCGATCAGGGCGTTGCGCGACTTCTGACGGAGCAGCTTGCCTATGCGGCTGCTGCGGCAGAGTTGCGCCAGCTCGGCGCTGACGACATCGCCGACGCATTTATCGAAACGCGCCTTGGCGGTCAGTGGCGCAGCACGTATGGCATGCTCGACGCGCGCCATGACGCAATGCGCATTCTCGATCAGCTTTATCCGGCGTCGTAGTCGTCGTCGCCTTCCGACCGCCTGATCAGATGCAGGCGGTCAAGCGCGCCTTGCAGGATGAAGGCAGCGGCTGCCGAATCGATGCGTTCGGCACGCTTGCCGCGTGAAACATCCATACCGATCAAAGCGCGCTCGGCGGCAACGGTGGATAGCCGTTCGTCCCAGAACACGAAAGGCAGGTCGGTGAGCGGCTGCATGGTGCGCACAAAAGCGCGGGTTGCCTGAACACGGGGTCCGGAAGTGCCGTCCATGTTCATTGGCAAGCCGATCACGATCACGCCGACTTTATCCGTCTCTAGCGCCTTCAAAAGTGCTTGCGCATCCAGCGTGAATTTCACGCGCTTGATGACGGGACGTGGATTCGCAAAGGAAAAGCCCAGGTCCGAAACGGCAAGCCCGATGGTCTTGGTGCCAAGATCCAATCCGGCAATCGTCTGTCCGGGCTTGAGCAGTGCCGGAATTTCCTCGATTTCAACGACAGCCATAAGTCCTCATCGGAATTTGAAGTCTCTTCATATTGCTTTCAACTTTATGGGCGTCATATCTGTTCTCAACCCGGAAATCGAGATCGAAGGAGAATCTTCATGAAACTGACCTGGCTCGGCCACGCCGCCTTCCGTATTGAAACTGCACAAGCCGTCATCCTCATCGATCCGTTCCTGAACGGAAATCCCGGTGCAAAAGGCATCGATTTCAAGGAAGCGACCAAGGGCGTCACCCATATTGCATTGACCCACGGTCATGGCGACCATATCGGCGACACCGTTGCCATCGCCAAGGAACATGGCGCAACGGTTATCGCCAATGCCGATCTGGCAAGCTGGCTCGGCACACAGGGCGTCGAGAAGCTGGAGATGGGCAATACCGGTGGCACACAGACGCATGACAGTTTCTCGGTCACTTTTGTCAACGCGCTGCATTCCTCGGCATTTCTGACAGAAAACGGTGTCTCGCAGGCGCTCGGCAACCCGAATGGTCTGGTGTTCCATTTCGAGAACGACCCAACGCTTTATCACATGGGCGATACGGATATTTTCTCCGACATGGCGCTCATCAACGAGCTGCACCAGCCAGAAATCGGCATCGTGCCGGTTGGTGACCGCTTCACCATGGGCGGCGCGGTGGCGGCCTTGGCTTGCCAGCGTTACTTCAATTTCAAGGCCGTACTGCCGTGCCATTACGGCTCGTTCCCAATGATCGACCAGACGGCAGACAAGTTCATTGCTGGCATGGCCGACCATCCGGGCACGAAGGTTCTGGCGGATCCAGCAGGCACCGTTCACAGCTTCTAAACCCCGTTGAAGTGCAAGAAATGTTGCGCTTCAACAATCGCGCCGTTATAGCCGTAGCAAAGAACCTTCAGGGTGGCGGTTCGCCGCCCTGATCTAGCATTTGCGGAGAACAGAATGTCCGTCGATATTTCCACCGTCAAACGCGTCGCGCATCTCGCGCGTATCGCCGTCAGTGAAGACGATGCCGAGCGCATGACCGGTGAACTCAATGCAATTCTGGGCTTTGTCGAGCAATTGAACGAAGTCAATGTCGATGGCGTCGAGCCGATGACCTCGGTGACGCCGATGAATATGCGTCTGCGCGACGACAAGGTGACTGATGGCGGCATTGCTGATGCCGTAGTCGCCAATGCACCGGTCACGGAAGACAATTTCTTCGTCGTTCCCAAGGTCGTGGAGTAAGTCATGGCCATTCGGGTTTCGATCGAGACCCCGTTGCAAGACGATGTGCGCGAGCTGGTGGAACACCTGAACGCGCATATGCTGCCGCTGTCACCACTGGAATTCCAGTTCAAGATGACGGTCGAGCAGATGGCGGAGCCGGACACGACGGTTTTCGTGGCGCGCGATGAAGACGGCAAGGCCGTCGGTTGCGGCGCCTTGAAGATGCACGAAGATGGCACCGGTGAACTAAAGCGTATGTTCACCCGTCCGGAAGTGCGCGGCAAACGCGTGGGTTCCGCTCTCGTTGATGCGATTGTCGGGCTGGCCAATGCGAAGAATGTTTCGCGCCTTGTGCTTGAGACCGGGACTGGCCCCGGTTTTGCCGGTGCCTGGCGGCTTTATGAGAATTCGGGTTTTACGCGCTGCGGTGTGGTTCTGGACTATCCGGACTCCGAATACAGCGCTTTTTTTGAAAAGCGTCTCTTCGAGGCGCACTGACAGGATTTGACGATGAGCGAACTGACCGCACTGACCATTGCCGAAGCGCGCGACAAGCTGAAGGCCAAGGCCATCACCGCGACCGAGCTGACCGATGCCTATCTTGCCGCTATCGACACCGCCAATGAAGCACTCAATGCCTATGTGACGGTTACGCATGATCAGGCGCGTTCCATGGCCAAGGCCTCGGATGAACGCATCGCCAAGGGCGAAGCAGGCACGCTGGAAGGCATTCCGCTTGGTGTGAAGGATCTGTTCGCGACCAAAGGTGTGCATACGCAGGCTTGCTCGCACATTCTCGACGGCTTCAAGCCGGAATATGAATCGACCGTCACCGCCAATCTGTGGGCGGACGGCGCGGTCATGCTGGGCAAGCTCAACATGGACGAATTCGCCATGGGCTCGTCCAATGAAAGCTCCTATTACGGCCCCGTGAAAAACCCTTGGCGCGCCAAGGGCTCGAATGCCGATCTCGTGCCGGGCGGTTCGTCCGGTGGTTCGGCTGCTGCCGTCGCCGCGCAGCTTTGCGCCGGTGCCACCGCAACCGATACCGGCGGCTCGATCCGCCAGCCTGCCGCCTTCACCGGCACGGTTGGTATCAAGCCGACCTATGGCCGCGTATCGCGTTGGGGCACGGTTGCCTTCGCCTCGTCGCTTGATCAGGCTGGTCCGATTGCCCGCGACGTGCGAGACGCCGCTATCCTGCTAAAGTCCATGGCCTCGCTCGACCTCAAGGACACCACCTCGGTCGATCTGCCGGTGCCGGATTACGAAGCAGCTATTGGCAAGTCGCTGAAAGGCATCAAGATCGGTATTCCGCGGGAATATCGCGTCGATGGCATGCCTGGCGAGATCGAAGAATTGTGGCAGAAGGGCATTCAGTATCTGAAGGATGCCGGTGCTGAAATCGTCGATATTTCGCTGCCGCACACGAAATATGCCCTGCCAGCTTATTACATTGTCGCACCGGCGGAAGCTTCGTCCAACCTCGCGCGTTATGACGGCGTGCGCTATGGCCTGCGCGTGCCCGGCAAGGACATCGCCGACATGTACGAGCAGACCCGCGCAGCTGGCTTCGGCAAGGAAGTGAAGCGCCGTATCGTTATTGGCACCTATGTGCTGTCGGCTGGCTATTACGACGCCTATTATCTGCGCGCCCAGAAGGTTCGCACGCTGATCAAGAAAGACTTCGAAGACGTTTTCGCCAAGGGCGTGCACGCTATCCTCACGCCTGCGACGCCGTCGGCTGCATTTGGTCTTGCTGATGAAGACCTCGCCAACGATCCGGTCAAGATGTACCTCAATGACATCTTCACTGTCACGGTGAACATGGCCGGTCTTCCAGGCATCGCCGTACCTGCCGGTATCAACGAGCATGGCCTGCCGCTCGGCCTTCAGCTGATCGGTCGCCCGTTCGAGGAAGAAACGCTGTTTCAGGCAGCCCATGCCATTGAGCAGGCTGCCGGGCGCTTCACCCCGGCCAAATGGTGGTAAAAGTAGATACTTCAATTCGCCGGGGCTTCCCCGGCGAATTTGTTTCCATGGCTGCTCTTGCGGTCAGGGCATGGGAAATTCCTGCAAAGACAGGTCCCTTAAGCGATCAACGTCGTGCAGAGCTGGAAGCTAACTTCCTTGGTTATCTGCATGAAAATGCCGATGGCGTTCTTTTAGCGGAAGCAAACGGGAAAATTCTCGGCTGGGGCGCACGAATTCCCAGCAGCAACTATATTGCCGATCTCTGGATCGATCCGCCGTATCATGGGCAGGGTATCGGTGGGTGCATTCTTGATACGCTGATGGCGCAAATTCTGCTCGACGGTTTCGATGCCGCAACGATCGGTACGCATGCCGATAATCTTCCCGCCATTGGTCTCTACGAGAAAATGGGCTTCCGTATCGAGTGGCGGGGCGAGGAAGCCTCTGTCAGCATGGGGCGCGTCGTTGAAAAAGTGCGCATGCGCGCAACGTTTTAAACCATCGTTGGTTGCCGAACAGTCCCACGCGCCTATCCTTCTAGAAAGAACCAGATTTTAGAAGAGGAGGGCTATCATGTGGATCATGCTGACGGATGTGAGCGGCGAAAAACTCGCAATCAATTTCAACCACGTTCTGTCTTACAATGCCTATGGCACCGGCACCCGCATTCTGACGATGAGTGCGGATCAGACTTTCTTCGTCAAAGAATCGCTGGAAGATATCGAGTCGCGACTGGGTATCGACGCGAAAGCATAAACATCAGTCTTTTCAAATCATTGGAATATCAGGCTCAGATATGAAAAGAGCGGCGGCGGGCCGGAACCAGCGCACCGCTCTATCCATGTTGAGCGTCGTCTAGATGTCGAGTTCTTCCACGAAAGCGGCGCGATCCGTGATGAAGCGGAAGCGGGCTTCCGGCTTGGTGCCCATCAGTTCATCGACCGTATTGCGGGTTTCATCGATATAGTCTTCATCCACCTGCACCCGCAGCAGCGTGCGCTTCTTCGGGTCCATCGTGGTTTCCTTCAACTGCTCGGCACGCATTTCGCCGAGGCCTTTGAAGCGACCGATTTCCACTTTGCCGCGCCCGGTAAACATGGTGCGCATCAGCTCGTCTTTATGAGCTTCGTCGCGCGCATAAGCCGTCTTGCCGCCCTGGCTCAGGCGGTAAAGCGGCGGCACGGCCAGATACAGATGGCCGTTGCGGATCAATTCCGGCATTTCCTGATAGAAGAAGGTGATCAGCAGCGATGCGATATGCGCGCCGTCCACGTCAGCATCGGTCATGATGATCACGCGATCATAGCGCAGATCATCTTCGCGATAATTCTTCCGCGTGCCGCTGCCCAGCGCCTGAATGAGATCGGCAATCTGCTGGTTGGCGGTCAGCTTTTCACGACCCGCACTGGCGACGTTGAGAATCTTGCCCCGCAGCGGCAGGATTGCCTGTGTGGCGCGGTTACGCGCCTGCTTGGCAGAACCGCCTGCCGAGTCACCTTCGACGATGAACAATTCTGCGCCAGCAGCAGCATTTTGCGTGCAATCGGCGAGCTTGCCGGGCAGGCGCAGCTTGCGCGTTGCGCTTTTGCGGACGGTTTCCTTTTCCTGACGACGGCGCAGTCGTTCTTCCGCCCGATCCACGACCCAGTCGAGCAGGCGCGAGGCCTCCTGCGGCGAGGCGGCAAGCCAATGGTCGAACGGATCGCGGATCGCGTTTTCCACGATGCGCTGCGCTTCCACCGTCGCAAGCTTGTCCTTGGTCTGACCGACGAATTCCGGCTCGCGGATAAACACCGACAACATGCCCGCTGCCGACACCATGACGTCATCCGTCGTGATGATCGAAGCCCGCTTGTTATTGGTCAGCTCCGCATAGCCCTTAAGACCGCGCGTCAGCGCGATGCGCAAGCCAGCTTCATGCGTGCCGCCGTCCGCGGTCGGAATCGTATTACAATAAGAATGAACAAAGCCGTCGCCGCCGAACCACGTGACCGCCCATTCGACCGCGCCATGTCCGCCCTGCTTTTCGGTCTTGCCGGCAAAAAGCTCGCGGGTGACCTGATGTTCCTTGCCGAGCGATGCCTGAAGATAATCCTTCAGACCACCGGGAAAGTGGAATACGGCCTTTTCAGGCGTTTCCTTTTTCGGATCGAGCAGCGACGGATCGCAGTTCCAGCGGATTTCAACGCCGCCGAACAGATAGGCCTTCGACCGTGCCATGCGATACAGCCGGTGCGGATCGAAATGAGCCGCCTTGCCGAAAATATCCGGGTCCGGATGAAAGCGAACACGCGTGCCGCGGCGATTGTGTACTTCGCCTGCATCTTCCAGCCCGCCCTGCGGAATACCGCGCGAAAAGCGCTGGCGATAAAGGCGACGGTTGCGCGCGACTTCCACTTCAAGCACGTCGGATAGCGCATTGACCACCGAAACGCCGACGCCGTGCAGGCCGCCCGATGTTTCGTAGGCCTTGCCGTCAAACTTGCCGCCGGCATGCAGCTTGGTCATGATGACTTCGAGCGTGGATTTTCCCGGCACCTGCGGGTGCTCGTCAACCGGAATGCCGCGCCCATTATCAGAAACGGTGATGAAACCTTCGGCATCGAGGCTGACTTCGATGAAGTTTGCATGTCCTGCAACGGCTTCGTCCATCGAGTTATCGATGACTTCCGCGAACAGGTGATGCAGCGCCTTTTCATCGGTGCCGCCGATATACATGCCGGGGCGCAGACGTACCGGCTCCAGCCCTTCGAGAACGCGAATGGACGAGGCGTTGTAATCATCGCCGCCGGATGACACTGGTGGCGCCTTGGTCGTGACCGGCTTTGCGGCCTGTGGAGCAGGTGCGGAAGGCAACGGCGTCGCCACAGGCGGTGCGACGGGTTGAGGCGCGGCGCTCTTTTCCGTACGCCGTTCCACCTGCCGCTCCCGGGCGTTATTCACCACTCTTGAAAAGAGATCGTTGCTGTCGTCCATCTTTGCCCGATAAGCTCTCTGTCAGAATTTCAGGAAGGACCATGCGGCTTGGCGCCTGAGCATGGACCGAAAATATACTGTCTGCGAATCATCTGAATGATGCCATGCGCAGCCATGAAAGGCGAATGAAGTTCGCCTTACGTTCCACTTTCGCACGGCTTTATCAAAGGTTTTCGTGTGATCTCTGGTCGGTTTGCACCAGAAACAAGGCGAAAGTCAAACAAGCGACTGTCCATTCGACAAATAAGGTGGAAACGCATTTGTCATTCGCATAGAGCGGATGAACAAGCATCCATAGCAAACGAGTGAGTGGGGAAATGCAGGGCAGCGCGACAGGCGGCATAGAAGCGCATGTAAAAGGCATGGCCATTATGGTCGTGTCCGTCTTGATGCTGCCGCTGATGGACGCCATCGGCAAATGGTTGGCCATGATGGACAATATGCCCCCGGCAACTGTCACTTTCATGCGCTTTTTCGTACAAAGCCTGCTGATGTTCCTCATTCTTCTTGCAGCAGGTGGTGGTGTGGCGGCACTTCGCACACACCATCTCGCGGGAAACCTCATACGTGGCGTACTGATGGGATTCGGCGGCCTGTGTTTCTTTACAGCGGTCAAATATATGCCGTTGGCTGACGCCATGGCCGTGTTCTTCGCAGAGCCGCTCATCCTCACGCTGCTTTCGGCGATCTTCCTCAAGGAGAAAGTCGGCTGGCGGCGGTTCAGCGCGGTCGGCATCGGCCTCATCGGTACGATGATCGTCATTCAGCCAAGCTTCGAGATTTTCGGCGCAGTCTCGCTGCTGCCGCTGGCGACGGCAGTGACATTCGCGATTTATCTGATCCTGAACCGTAAACTCGGCGCGAAGGAAAGCCCGCTCGTCATGCAGTTTTATGCCGGTATTGGCGGATGGATGTTTGCAGGCCTTGCCATGCTCGTTGGTCCGTCCATGGGGTTCGCGGACCTTAGCTTTGGTCTGCCGCAGAGCTTCCAACCCTGGCTGCTATTGCTGATTCTGGGCACTATCGGCACGGTCAGTCACCTGATGGTCGTGCATGCCTTCAAGCTGGCGCCAGCCTCGATGCTAGCCCCGTTCCAGTATCTAGAAATCGTGAACGCGGTTCTGGTTGGGCTTATCGTCTTCGGTGATTTTCCGACGCCGTCCAAATGGTTCGGCATCGCAATCATCATCGGTTCAGGCTTCTATGTGTTCATGCGCGAGCGCAAGCTGAAGGTCGAAGCCTGACGCTTACTTTATTGCGCGTGGCCCGAAGACGTTTTCAAAGGCCTTGCCAAGCGCCACGTCCATATCGCCCAAGGTTACCGGCAAGCCTAGATCGACGAGGCTGGTGACGCCGTGCTCTGAAATACCGCATGGTACGATGCCGCCGTAGTGGCCGAGATTCGGCTCGACATTGATGGCGATGCCGTGAAAGCTGACCCAGCGACGCAGGCGAATGCCTATGGCGGCAATCTTGTCCTCGCACATATCGCCATTGGCAAGCCGCGGCTTTTCAGGGCGCATCACCCAGACACCGACGCGATCTTCGCGGCGTTCGCCTTTCACGTTGAATTCGGCGAGGCTTTCAATAATCCATTGTTCCAATGCCGCCACGAAAGCGCGTACATCTTCGCGACGGCGCTTCAGGTCCAGCATCACATAGGCCACACGCTGGCCGGGACCGTGATAGGTATATTCGCCACCGCGCCCCGTGTTGAACACTGGCAGGCTGTCGGGCGTCAGCAGATCTTCCGCCCGCGCGCTCGTACCAGCCGTATAAAGGGGAGGGTGCTCCACCAGCCAGACAAGTTCATTCGTCGTGCCTTCACGAATGGCCTGCACCCGCGCTTCCATGAAGGCGAGAGCGTCTTCGTAATCGGTAAGGCCGTCCGCCACCAGCCATTCCACCGGCGGCGCATCAGCGTCCACAGGCAGAAACTGCACATTGAGCGTGTCTCGTTGCGGCTTGGATGAACTATCCATGAGTGGAGCAGTGTTGGTCATGATGGGAGCATATGGCGGTTTTCAGTGACCGTTTCCAGATGTCAAAATGCCTCTGCTCTTCACTGAACCGCGAGCGGCACTTCGGTTTCGCACCGGTTGCGGCCAGACTGTTTGGCCCGATAGAGCGCCTGATCAGCTGCATCGACCAGATGCGTATAATCGGGATGGCCGTTGAAAGTCGCAATGCCGATGGAAAGTGTCACCGTATCCACCGCACCATTGGTCAGGTTGAACTTCTGTTGCTGCACCAGCTCGCGCAGCTCTTCACCGATAGCCAAGGCCCTGTGTTCATCGGTTTCGACAAGCGCGACGAGAAATTCCTCGCCGCCATAGCGGAAGACAAAATCTCCCGGGCGGCAATGCGCCAGTATAGTTTCCGCGACCTGCTGCAATATGGCGTCGCCGCCGCCATGCCCATGGGTGTCATTGATGCGTTTGAAGTGATCGATATCAACCATCAGAATGCTGAGATCGAGGCCCTTCTGCGAAGCCATGCGGATTTCACGCGTCAAAATGGGCGGCAGGAAACGGCGGTTCAGGGCGCGCGTCAGCGGGTCACGACCGGTTTCCATCGTTGCGGCGGCCTGAAACAGTTCCGCCAGCAGAAACTTTGCTTCGCCAATTCTGGTCTGGAACTCCGCCATGATCGCCGCAAGCCCGGCGGGGTCACTTTTGCGGGCTGTATTCAGGTTGGGCAACAGTTCATAATCTATCTGATTGACGGTCTGGCGCAGGCGCTCAAGTGTCGTCGAACCTGAAAACAACATGTCAGCCTTGTGCTGCAGCCAAAGGCCGAAATCCGAGCTGCCGAGCGAGAGCAGGGGGCTGTCGCTGTTCCCATAAAGATTGAACAGTAAGGACTGGCTCCATTCCATCAGGGCAGCGCGCTGTGATTCTCGCTCGAGCGGAATGTCGTGGCTCAGCGTGAAGGCGCGATATGCTTCGTCTGTCTGGGCGCTTTTGCGCGCATCTTTCACGAAGGCCTGACTCATGATCTCGATGGCGATATCGACCGCATTGCTGACATGCACGATCAATCGCGCCAGCGCATCACGCTCCAGAACACTGCCTTTCAACTGCCGAATGATTTCATTCTTCAGCAGTCGCGCGCCTTGCATGACAATGTGGATCGGCACCTGAATGCGGGCGTGAACCTCGCCGATCTTGCGTTGTTCCTGAACGAAAGCCGCGACATCGGTGGGACGGCTTACCAGGAGGTGCACAAGCCAGTCGCTGAGCGAATGTTGCAGGCGGTCATGAACGATGGTCTGGGACAGAAAGGCTGCGGCTTCGCGGTTTTGCATCAGACGGCTGTAGAAAATTTCCACAAAACTCTGCTTGTGCTGCTCGACAAGCTCCGACAAAAGCCGGGATTGGTTGTCGGAAAGATTGGATACGAGCTCTACCCATTCCTCTTCCGTCGCACCAAGGCCTGTTTGAGAACCCCACCGCGTTGCATCATTCAACAAGGCCGCACCACCCATATCCAAAATCTCGCAATATGCTGCGTATTTCCAGCAACCATCGATAACCGGCCAGAGACCGATTAAAATTGGGAGCAAGATTCAGCAGCTTTCCCTAGGCTCTATAAAGCGCGTCGAGCGGAACTCAATGCTTTATGTGGTCGCTGTGCGAATTTTGAAATCCGAGGCAATTTAGGCGTTTGTCGGTGTGATTCTGACCTGTGAGTGCCGAAGAAGCTGCAGCTCCATTGTTGTTGCGCATAAAATTAGCTGGATTCCCGGTTTCATATTTCATCGCAACCTACTGAAATATAATAATATATCTATGCCAGACTTGAAATGCATACCTGTTGCGAACCATATTCAGGGTGCATTCATGTGGGAGACTTCATGATGCATGCACCTGAAAAGGAGAAGCATAATGAAGAGCAACTTCACAAGTTTTTGGTCTGGCAAGGCATTGCTGGCCGGAACGATTGGCGCGACCTTTCTGATCGGCGCCATCGCACCCGCATCGGCTGCACCGATGATGCCTTCGGCACCGGCTGCGTCCAACGAAAACATCCAGCAGGTCCGTGACCATCACTGGAGAGGCCGCGGCGGACATTGGAACGGGTACCGCCCGGGACCGCGTCCGGGCTGGCACGGCGGCGGCTATCGTCCGGGTCCGGGCTATTGGAACGGCCATCGCGGTTATCACGGCTATCGCCACGGTTATCGCCGTCACAGCGACGGCTGGTGGTATCCGCTGGCGGCCTTCGGTGCAGGCGCGATCATTGGCGGCGCTATTGCTGCTCCACCACCACCGCCTCCGCCGGTCTATCGTGCACCGGTTTATAATAGCGGCTCGCATATTCAGTGGTGCTATGACCGCTACCGGTCTTACCGCAGCTCGGACAATACGTTCCAGCCCTATAACGGTCCGCGCCAGCAGTGCTATTCGCCGTATCGTTGATAGATTCGGCCTGAATGAACAGAAAGCCGCCTTTCGAGGCGGCTTTTCTTTTGCAAAAAGGGCTAGAAACCATCAGCTTGCGCTGATTGATACGCCTCTCGTTTCGCTACGGCGCTGAATTACGTGCAGTTGACATGATTTTTTGAATTTATGTTGGAGAAACGTGATTTTATGGTGTTGACCATTCGAAAACTCGCCCTTATGTTCCGCCGCACTTCCAGGGACGATTTGTTCCTCAGGGAGCGCGTAGCTCAGCCGGTAGAGCAACTGACTTTTAATCAGTAGGTCCAGGGTTCGAATCCCTGCGCGCTCACCACTTTTCAAAAACTTAGCCATAAAATTGAAAAGCCGATTTTACACTTGGCCGGTTTTTTTACAGTCTATGCCTGACGTGATCTCATCATCATCATCATCGCTCTATTAAACACAAAGAAACGCCAGAGGCGGCTTATGACGCCTCGTCCTCGATGGCTGTCCGCGCGATCTGTTGGGAACCACTGTTGATCTGTTGTGCAGCAAGGAAGCCCAGCCAGACGGCAATCAGGCATATAATCACCGAAATACCGATATTGAGAAGCGCCTTGCCGGGCTGGCCAGCTCTCAGAAGATCCAGCGTTTGCAGACTGAAGGACGAGAAGGTGGTGAAGCCGCCGCACACCCCGACCATGAAGGCCAAGCGCCAGATTTCCGGCACGGCAAAGCGTCCGTGTTCGAGCGTCAGCGTTCCGAAAAAGGAAATCGCGAATGAGCCGACAATATTAATGACGATTGTGCCCCAAGGCAGGTCACGGCTGACTGGTAGCATCAAAAGGGCGAGCCAATAACGCGCCACGCTTCCAATCGCTCCGCCGAGCGCTACCATGATGGTTGCTTGCATAATTCACCTGTCAAAATTGCGGAACGTAAACACTTGCTGGATAAAGCCGGGCAGGGGATATCCCGCGACCTCAATGGCTTCAACCATCGACGCATTGCGTTCCGATTGTCAATTCGATCAGGAGTCATCAGCCAGAAGCGGCGGTTTCGGGAGAACCCCATTCCCATCATGCATGGTGTTTATATAGAAAAGGGGTGTCTCACGTCAACGATCCTGTCCCATCCGACAGCCTTTACAGGCGCGCAACCCTGTTTCGCAAAGCGTCGCTGACGCGATAAATTGCAGAAGCTGGTGCGGGCAGGGTACGCCGCATGAACGCGACTTTCTTCAGATAGCGGTCAATCTTCCACGTGGCCCAGGTACCACCGCGAAAATAAGCGACATCGCCAGCTTTTAGTGTCCGGTGCTTTCCGTCGGCGTCGGTTACATGCACCTCGCCTTCGAGAATATAGACTGTTTCATCCCAGCCGAAGTACCAACGGAATTCGCCTGCGGTGCAATCCCAGATCGCGGTGAAGGCCGCGCGGTCGCCACTGGCGGACTGTTCACACGAACGCGCCTGCGGCGATCCTTCCAATATCCAGTCTGGGTTGATTGGCGCTGGCTTAAGCTCCATGTCGAAGGCACTGTTGGCGACAAGCGCTGGCCTTACCGGCGTGGTAAAGATGTTAGGCTTAAAAACATTCGGCATTGTACGCGCAACCGCCATAACGGCTGTTGCCAGCATGAACTTCCAGGCCATGAAATCCCCCAAGCGATGTTGGCCTGTGTTTAATTGCAAATCGTCGGAAAAGTATTAACTCGCGCGCGAAAATTGTCTCGAATACAACCGGAAACTTCGGCGTTAGCTTGATCTCGCAGTGCCGAGCATGCTTCAATTTTATTGAACGCAATGTGATTGCTAAACAATGAAAATGAAACAAGACCTGTGATAAGTGTGATCGCGAACCTCCTGAGAGCAGGGGGCATTGTCAGATCGATTCCGATAAGAGGCGCGCGAGCTATGAGCCAGACGAAGCTATTTTCCCCTTTGGAAGTTGGCGGTTTGCATCTGAAAAACCGCATTGTTATTGCCCCAATGTGCCAGTATTCCGCTGAAGACGGCAAAACGACAGACTGGCACCTGATGCATCTGGGCAATCTGGCCCAATCCGGAGCGGGGCTGTTGACGATTGAAGCGACGGCCGTCAGCCCCGAGGGCAGGATCAGCTATGCGGATGTCGGCCTTTATTCCGATGAAACGGAAGCGGCGCTGGAACGGACACTCGATGGCGTTCGTCGCTGGTCGACGATGCCTATCGCCATTCAGCTGGCTCATGCGGGCAGAAAGGCATCCACCGATCTGCCGTGGAAAGGCGGGCGTCAGATTGCGCCAACGCACGAAAATGGCTGGCAGACCATCGCGCCGTCTGCGTTTGCATTCAATTCTGCCGACAACGTTCCGACACAAATGGACAAGGACGAGCTGAAGCGTATCCGCGAAGCATTTGTAGATGCTGCCAAGCGTTCCGCGAGGCTGGGTCTGGACGCGATCCAGATTCACGGAGCGCATGGGTATCTTTTGCATCAATTCCTGTCGCCACTGTCGAACAAGCGTGATGACGAATATGGTGGCTCGTTGGAAAACCGTATGCGTTTCCCATTGGAAGTTTTCGACGCAGTTCGCGCTGTCTTTCCGGCAGATCGTCCAGTCACCGTGCGGCTTTCCGGAACGGATTGGGTCGAAGGCGGCTGGGATGTCGAACAGACCGTGGCGTTGTCGCAGGCTCTGGCCGCACGAGGCTGCGCGGCAATTCACGTGTCGAGCGGCGGACTTGATGCAGCTCAGAAAATTCCGGTTGGGCCGAGCTATCAGGTGCCGTTGGCGCGCGCCGTCAAAGCGGCTGTCAATATTCCGGTTGTGGCTGTGGGTCTCATTACAGATTACGAGCAGGCGGAAGCCATTTTGTCCACCGGTGATGCGGATATGATCGGACTAGCGCGCACGGTTCTCTACGATCCGCGCTGGCCGTGGCATGCCGCAGCCCATTTTGGAGAGACGATTGAAGCTGCGCCACAATTCTTGCGGTCACAGCCACGCCAGTTTCGCAATCTCTTTACGCAGATGAACTGAAAACACGCCGAGAAGGGTTTTGAGGGCAGCCATTGGCTGCCCTCAGGATCGCATCTAAATTGCATAACGTATATTATGGAACTTAAAAATGCCTAGCGGTCAAACCAAGTTGATTAGTTGAACCACGGATAATTTGCCCGGGTTTCATCGGTCATATCAGGATCAGTGTAGACGTCGATGCGTTTGATCAGGTCACCATCAAATTCATAGACCGTGCTGAACCGACCAGCATTCCAGGTTTTGCCGTTCTGCATCTGGCCCTGTGTCATACCTTCAACGCACACCAACGGACCATCAACGATGAAGCGTCGATGCTCTACAGGATGGCTCATCGCGACAACATGCTGTGACATGTTCTGAAAGAACTGTACCAGCTGCGCCTTGCCATGCACGGTTCCCCATTTCGGAAACGAGAACTGGACGTCATCAGTCAACAAGGCCAGCGCGTCACCTCGTGCGTCGCTGACGTCCAGGAACCTTTGCGCCAGTCGAATATAATCGTCTCTTGTGCGTTGCTGGTTCTCGGTCGCTTCCGTCATCATCACGCTGCCTCGACAAGCGCGTCGATTTGAACACGGGCGCGATCCATTGCAGCCTGCGCGGCCTGAGGGCCAAAGGCCGTGCCTTCTATCCGGATATGTTCGACGTCACTCAATCCAATGACGTCGAAAAGATGCCGGACATAGCGGGATTGGAAATCGACTTGCTCAAGAGTGCCTTCAGAAAATGCGCCGCCGCTCGTCGTCACGAGATAGATTTTCTTGTTGCTGAGCAAACCTTGCGGTCCATGTTCGCTGAACTTCACCGTCACACCGGGCCAGATTACATGATCGAACCATGCCTTCAACTGCGTCGATGGCGCATAGTTGATCATCGATGAACCGACGATCACAATATCGGCTTCGAGTAATTCAACGACGAGCGCTTCAGCAAGTTCAACGGCTTTATCTTCCGTCGCATTGCGCTCTTCCGGCGATAGCATCCTGCCGCGCACATAGGCCGGGCCGATATGTGGCAGCGGCTCTGCAGCAAGATCACGACATGTAATATCGTGGCCATCTTTGAGTGCCAGTTTATCAGCAAGATCTCTGGAAAATCTCGTTGATAGCGCCCCTTCTCCGTTTGGACTTGATGTGATGAGAAGAATATTCTTCATGAAATTTGCAATCCTGTCTGTATATGATCAAAAATGACTTCTCTGTTCGTGAGTGCAAATTAGAAAGATGCTACCAATGCTGCAAGAAGGCACAGGAATGACACTCGGTTACACGGATTTACCTGACCCCAGTGCCGTGAGATGCCGTTCGGCACATGAAATGATTGAACGCATGTCCGACAAATGGTCATTGCATGTCATCGGTACGCTGCGCAAAGGCCCTTGCCGCTTCAACGAAATTCGCCGTGCTATCGATGGCGTCTCCCAGCGCATGTTGACGCTCACATTGCGGGGGCTTGAACGTGACGGTCTCATCACTCGCACTGTCTTTCCGAGCGTACCGCCGCGTGTTGATTATGAACTGACCGAACTGGGCTTCAGTTTGCTGGATATCGTCGCGAGGTTGATCGGTTGGGCGGACAAAAATCAATCGGTAATTGCCGAAGCGCGCCAACGCTACGACGAGGCGAACACCACCGATCTTCCACCCAGGCCTAAAAGTTCCCACCGGTAATCTGACGGATTTTAAGGCAGCGATCTGGACGTTATCCCCAGCCATTTCCGTGGTGAAAATTTAGGCGAATCGATCCTCAATTTCATTGCCCCCAAACTGACAATCCAAGCGCTCAACTCCCGGAATTTACGGCGATTTTTGACAAAAAAATACGCTTGATCAATCCATGTAAATTGCATGAAAATTAGAGTTTCCGTACCCGTTTTCAGGCATATAAGTTGCTCCCCATTTTTTGATTATTTGTATTAATTCAATGTGTTGCTAAGTTCGCTTGCATGTGATGCGCTTATCCATAAGATGCAGGCCATTTCATTAATTTCAAAGGAGGGGTTCATAAATGTATCGGAAATTTCTACTGACAGGCGTGTGTCTTCTGGCGCTCGCAGGTGCGGCATCTGCCGAGACCGTGCTCAATCGCGGTAACGATACAGATCCGGCAACGCTTGACCATCACCGTACATCCAGCGTTGCCGAAGGCAACGTATTGCGCGACCTCTATGACGGTCTGACCATTCAGGATGCGGACGGCAAGGCAATTCCCGGTGTCGCCAAATCGTGGGATATTTCCGAAGACGGTACGGTCTATACGTTCCATCTGCGCGATAACGCCAAATGGTCGAATGGCGACCCGGTCACAGCGGGTGATTTTCAGTTCACTTTCCGTCGTCTGATGGACCCGAAGACGGCAGCCGGTTATGCCAGCATGCTGTTCATCATCAAGAATGCGGAAGACATTGCAGGCGGCAAAAAGCCGGTTGATCAGCTGGGCGTCGAGGCTGTTGACGATCACACGCTGAAGATCAGCCTCAACTCCCCTGCTCCATATTTTCTTGAGCTTCTGACACACCAGACCGGCTTTCCGTTGAATGAGAAAAGCGTGGAGGCCAATGGCGACAAGTTCACCACACCCGGCAAGATAGTGACCAATGGCGCCTATATGCTCGAAAGCTTCACGCCGAACGACAAGATCGTCATGAAGAAGAACCCGTATTATTACGAGGCCGATCAGGTCAAGATCGATACGGTCAACTGGATTCCCTTTGAAGACCGCGCCAGCTGCATGCGTCGCTTCGAGGCCAAGGAAGTGCAAGTCTGTTCCGACGTTCCCGCCGAACAGATGGACTATGTGAAGAAAAATCTCGCCAAGGAATTCCGCATGGCGCCTTATCTCGGCGTCTATTACCTGCCGGTCAAAGGCAAGTCAGCCGACAGCAAGCTGAAAGATATTAAGGTCCGTCAGGCGATCTCTCTGGCCATCGACCGCGAATTTCTGGCCGATCAGGTCTGGCAAGGAACCATGCTGCCCGGCTATTCCATGGTGCCGCCCGGTATTGCCAATTACGTAAAGGACGCGCCGAAGCTCGATTATTCCGACGACATGCTGGAGCGCGAGGACAAGGCCAAGGAGCTTCTGAAGGAAGCAGGCGTTGAGCCCAACACGCTTTCGATCGAGTTGCTCTACAACACGTCCGAGAACAACAAGAACACCATGGCAGCTATTGCCGACATGCTGGGCAATATCGGTGTGAAGGCTTCGCTTAACGAGACCGAAGGTGCCACTTACTTCAACTTCATGCGCGATGACGGTCCGTTCGATATCGCGCGTGCCGGCTGGATCGGCGATTACAACGATCCGCAGAACTTCCTGTTCATCAGCCAGGGCAATGTCAGCTTCAACTATTCCAAGTGGAAGAATGCTGACTATGACGCGCTGATGGCCAAGGCCGAAAAGACCACCGATCTGGGAGAACGCGCCAAGGTTCTGGGCGAAGCCGAAAAAATCCAGCTCGACGAAGTGGGCAATATTCCAATCCTCTATTATTCGTCGCGTGCGCTCGTTTCCGATAATGTCGCCGGTTGGAACGACAATCTGATGGATAGCCACAAGACGCGCTGGCTGTCACTCAAACAGTAATTTCAGACAGGGCTGCGCTTGACGGCGCGGCCCTATTTTTGTGCGGAGGAGGGCTAGACACCCCTCTCCCGCCAGCGTTTCCGTTTTCGTTCGGCAACAGATGCAAACGGAAAAAATATTAGAAAACAATAATCTAAAAGCCCTTAGTGGGATTTGCCCGGCGGCTCTGTGCTGTCAGGCAAAGAAGGGACAAAGACATGCTGGGCTACACGCTCCGACGATTGGGTAGTGCGATACCCACGATCTTCATTATCGTCACGCTGACATTCTTCCTGATCCGGCTTGCACCCGGCGGTCCATTCGACCTCGAACGCCCCCTCGATCCGCTGATCCTCGCGAACCTCAAGCGCGCCTATAATATGGATGCGCCGCTCTGGCAGCAGTATCTGATGTATCTTGGCAATCTCGTGCAGGGCGATCTTGGCCCGAGCTTCACGCGACGCGATTTTTCCGTAAATGACCTGTTTGCCTCCGGTTTGCCGGTATCTATCATGCTTGGCACGCTGGGCCTGACGCTGGCTGCCATCATCGGCACGTTTCTCGGTACGCTTGCCGCGCTGAAGCAGAATTCGGCTGTTGATTATTTCGTGGTCGCGCTGGCGACCTTCGGCATCACCACGCCCAATTTCGTTGTCGCCCCGCTTTTGAGCCTGTTGTTCGGCGTCATTTTGGGCTGGGTCCCTGCGGGCGGCTGGTCATCGGCCAATATTACCTATTGGATATTGCCGGTGCTGACGCTCGCTCTGCCGCAAGTGGGCGTCATTGCGCGTTTGGTGCGAGGTGCCACCATTGAAGCGCTGCGCGCCAATCATGTTCGCACTGCCCGCGCCTATGGTCTGCCAGCCCGTGTTGTGGTTGGCGTGCACGCATTGCGCGCCGCGATGCTGCCCGCTGTTTCCTATCTCGGCCCAACCGCCGCAGCCCTCCTCACTGGCTCAGTCGTGGTCGAAACGATCTTCGGCATTCCGGGTATTGGCCGATATTTCGTGCAAGGCGCCCTCAGCCGCGACTACACGCTCGTGATGGGCACGGTGGTCGTGATTTCGATCTTCATCGTGGTGTTCAACCTGATTGTTGATCTTCTCTATGCGTGGCTTGATCCGAGGGTTCGCTATGACTGATCTGACCGTACCAACGGAAACCGCCGAATTGAGCATGCCAAGCCGCTCGCTCTGGCAGGATGCATGGCTGCGCCTGCGCAAAAACAAGGCCGCGGTCGCCAGCGCCATCGTGCTCGCGGTTTTGGCTCTTGCAGGCATTTTCGGGCCGATGCTGAGCCCGCATCCCTATGACAAAATCTATCCGCAGTTCGTGCGCGTTGCGCCGAGCCTCGAAGCCTATCCGCGAGCGGATACAATCCTGCCGGGCCTTGAACGTGAGATGGCGCACGCGCGATTGAAAGCTTCCGCTGAGCCTGAATTGAGCGGCAACAACATTGTTGTCGATTTCACGGCGCAGCGCCCGACCGACGACCGTGTTCTGCGTTATTTCCAGCGCTCCGACCTGTTCAGCAGTCCGAAGGTGGAACTGGCCGCCGATGGTATGAGCGGCAAGCTGACGCTCAATGTGACACGCAATTACTTTGTGCTCGGCACGGATAATCTCGGTCGCGATCTCATGACGCGTATCTTCATCGGCGTGCGCATGTCTCTGGCCATCGGCTTGCTGGCCTCGGCGATGTCGCTCGTGCTAGGCGTGTCTTTCGGCGCAGTCTCGGGCTATCTTGGCGGGCGCATCGACAACGTCATGATGCGTGTTGTCGATATTCTCTACTCGCTGCCCTTTATCTTCTTCGTGATCTTGATGCTGGTCTTCTTCGGGCGGTCAATATTCATTATCTTTATCGCCATCGGCGCGACGGAATGGCTGGATATGGCTCGCATCGTGCGCGGTCAGACATTGAGCCTCAAACGGCAGGAATTTGTGCAGGCGGCAGAAGCGCTTGGCGCGACACGGCGCGGGGTCATTACGCGCCATATCATTCCAAATGCGCTTGGCCCGGTGATCGTCTTCGTCACATTGCTGGTGCCGAAGGCAATTCTGCTGGAAAGCCTCCTCTCCTTCCTCGGCCTTGGCGTGCAAGACCCCCTCACCTCACTCGGCCTCCTTATTTCGGAAGGTGCCCAGAACATGCGCGGCGCAAGCTGGCAGTTGATCTGGCCCGCCGCAACATTGACCATCATTCTGTTTGCGCTGAACTTTTTGGGCGATGGCCTGCGCGACAGTCTTGACCCGAAGGATCGCTGAGATGACGAAGGAAACCATTCTGAGCGTTCGCGATCTGCGCGTGACCTTCGATACGCATGACGGTCCGGTTCCCGCCGTTCGCGGGATCAATCTCGACGTCAAGGCCGGTGAAACCGTGGCGATCGTCGGAGAGTCCGGCTCCGGTAAAAGCCAGACGACCATGGCGCTTATGGGTCTATTGGCCCGCAACGGCAAGGCAACGGGACAGGCGCTCTATCGCGGCCAAGACCTGATCGGCATGTCTGACAAGGCGCTGAACAATATCCGTGGCGCCAAGATCACCATGATCTTTCAGGAGCCGATGACCTCGCTCGATCCGCTCTATCGCATCGGCGACCAACTGGCCGAGCCGCTCCGCTATCACCGCGGCATGAGCAAGAAGCAGGCGCGTCCGCGTATTCTGGAACTGCTGAAACTCGTCGGCATTCCAGAGCCGGAACGCCGCATAGACAGTTACCCTTACGAGCTGTCAGGTGGTCAGCGTCAGCGTGTGATGATCGCCATGGCGCTTGCCAATGAGCCGGATATCCTGATCGCCGATGAGCCGACCACGGCGCTCGATGTCACCATTCAGGCGCAGATACTCGATCTCTTGGCCGATCTGCAACAACGTCTCGGCATGGCGGTTGTGTTCATCACCCATGATCTGGGGATTGTACGCCGTTTTGCCGACCGGGTTTATGTGATGCGCTCTGGCGAAGTGGTCGAGAGCAATGAAACGGAGACCCTTTTTACCGCGCCGCAGCATCCTTACACGCGGATGTTGCTGGATGCGGAACCAGAAGGCGAAAAGCTGCCGCCACCGGATGAAGCGCCTGTCTTGGTCCGCGCCGATAATGTGAAGGTCAACTTCCTGATCCATAAGCCATGGCTCGGTGCGGCCAACTATATGACTGCCGTAAACAATGTCTCGCTGACACTCAAGGAAGGTCAGACCATTGGCATTGTGGGAGAATCCGGTTCGGGTAAATCCACGCTGGGGCGTGCCATCCTGCGGCTTCTCGATTCCGAAGGCCGTATCGCCTATCTTGGCAAGGAGTTGCCGCGCGACCCGCAAGCCATGCGTCCCAAACGTAGGGAGCTGCAACTGGTCTTTCAGGACCCGTTTGGTTCTCTCAGCCCGCGCATGACAGTGGGGCGTATCATCACCGAGGGATTGCTGATCCACGAACCGCAGCTTTCCGCCAAGGAGCGTGACCGTCGCGCGCAGGAAGCGCTGAAAGAGGTTGGGCTGGACCCGTCCATGCGTAATCGCTACCCGCACGAGTTTTCGGGCGGGCAGCGCCAGCGCATTGCCATTGCCCGCACAATGATCCTGAAGCCGCGCGTTATCGTGCTGGATGAACCGACAAGCGCGCTCGACCGCTCCGTGCAGAAGCAGATCGTCGCGCTCTTGCGCGATCTGCAAAAAGAACACGGCCTCTCCTACCTGTTCATCAGCCACGATATGGCAGTGGTTCGCGCTGTGTCGGATTATTTGATTGTGATGCGCAACGGCAGGATCGTCGAGCAAGGCGATACCGAGCAGATATTCGATCATCCTCGCGAGGATTATACCAAAGCCTTGATGGCGGCGGCACTCAGCGAGGAGCGCTTCGGCACGGCTGGCTGACGAAATACAAACCAACATTGCAAATAATAGGAACGGGGCCTCGGCCCCGTTTTTTATTGCCATTTCTCTTCCTGTTCATCTCGGGCGAAGAGATTCTTCGCTAAAAGTACAAAATTGCGATCAATAGATTAAGAGCAAATCATAGCGATTTTACAATAATATTTAAACTGACCAATGTGTCATATTCCTAATATTATAAGATAAGTTTCGATTTTGAAGTATTAGGAATAAAAAAACTATAATTACATCTCGAATATATGCGGGGGACAATTATTAAAAATTGAGAGGGAATTATGCGACATATCGATCCAATCGTTCGATTATTATCCGCGACTATCTTTCTATTTCCATCATCATCTTTTGCGCAGCAGGCCCAGCCAACCCAGGCATTCAAGTCAGATGCGGAATATATGGCAAACTGGGGCCTGCCGATGATCAACGCAGCGCCAGCCTATCAGCGAGGGTTTACAGGCAAAGGCATTACCGTGGCGGTGCTCGACACGGGCATTGATATCTACCATCCGGAGTTTGCTGGAAAAGTGCATCCGTGGTCGAAAAACTTCGGCACGTTCATGGGTGAACGGGATGTGCGGGATATCCAGAAAAACGGCGCGATCCTTGGACATGGCAGCCATGTCAGCGGTATCATCGCCGCAGCTCGAAACGGCACCGGGATGCATGGCGTTGCCTATGATTCCCAAATCCTGGCCTTGAGGGCCATCGTGCCTGACCGACAATATGATGCGATCAACAGGGCTCTACGCTATGCGTCCAAGACGGGTGTCAAGGTTCTGAACGGGAGCTACGGCCCATACGTATTCCCTACCCCCAACAACAATCCAAACTACCAGCAATTAAGCTATCAGCCGATCCTGTATGGCGGCTATCTCAATAATGATTATGAAGCGCTGAAGGTTGCCGCCAAGGCCGATATCGTCATGGTTTTCGCGGCAGGCAATGATTACAAGGTCCAGCCAGTTTCGTCAGCGCATCCAAGCGGCAGCGCGCTGTTTCCAGCGATAACACCGCAGAACACGGCAATCGGCAAATATAAATTCGTCGATGGTCGCCGAAGCGATCTGAACTTGAACAATCCCAATACCTACCACCTGTTGGCGCCGAATGATCCTGCCGTTGCCAATCTCGATTTTTCGGATTTGAAAGGCTCCATCATTGCCGTTGTCTCGGTCGGTCCGAACAAGCAAATCGCCAGCTATAGCAATCGCTGCGGTATTGCTGCGGAATGGTGCATGGCGGCTCCGGGCGGCGATAACGGAGGCGCGGTTTACTCGACCTATCCCGGTGGAGGCTATCAATATATGCAAGGCACATCCATGGCTTCGCCGCATGTGGCGGGCGCGGCTGCGGTTGTGCGGCAAGCCTTTCCCTATATGAATGCGCGGCAGACTATCGAAACCCTGCTGACGACTGCCACCAATATCGGCCCAACCGAGATTTACGGTCAGGGATTGTTGAACCTGGGCGCTGCCATCAATGGACCGATGAAATTCCGTTATGCGGAAGGTTTCGACGTCGATACGCAGGGCTATGCATCAACATGGTCCAACCCGATTTCCGGCATTGGTGGTTTGACCAAGCGCGGCGCAGGCGAATTGCGCCTTACCGGTGACAACAGCTTTACCGGCGATTCAGCCGTCGTCGGCGGCACGCTGATTTTTGACGGCGACAATGCCACGTCTGTTCGTGTGGCCGAGGCAGGACGATTAAGTGGCGTTGGCAGCGTCAATTCCGTGACCAATGAAACCGGTGGTGTTGTGGCCCCAGGCGAGAACGGAATTGGTACATTGACCGTCAAAGGCAATTATATTGGCAAAGGCGGCACGGTCGAGATTGCCACCGGGCTCGGTGCCGATAACAACCGGACCAGCCATCTTGTTATCATGGGTGACAGTTCCGGCAGCAGCCAGCTGCGGCTCGTTTCCTATGGTCAGTCGAGTGCGCAGATTGCAGACGACACCAGGATTATCGAGGTTGCAGGCAATCCCGCAGGCACATTCGCGCTGGCAGGCGACTATACAACGGAGAATGGTGAAGCGGCGGTTGTTGGCGGTGTCTATGCCTATGAGATTACGGCGGCTGCCGACCAGCCAGCTGAAGCCCCCTCACCTGCGGAGCCTGACGCGCGCTCTTCTGCGACAACGGCGAACAGCGTGGCACTATCGGGCGATGGTGGCTTTTATCTCCGCAATACGGTTGCGGGTGGCGAGACGCGTTACAATCCCTCCATGCCTATCTATGAAGGCTATGCGCGTAACTTGCAGGCGTTGAACCAGATGCCAAGCTTGCAGCAGCGTGTGGGCAATCGATACTGGAACGATAATACGTTGCCGAGCGAGGATGTTAAGGACGGTCATGCGACGCCCGGGCAGGATGCCGCCATCGACAAGCATGGTGTCTGGGGGCGCATTGAAGGGACGCACAGCAAATTTGCGGCGGGCGGTTCCACCGCCAGCGTGACGCAGGACATTGGCGTTTTCGTGATGCAGGCCGGTATCGATGCGTTGTTTCAGGAAAGCCAATCCGGTCGCCTGATCGGCAGCTTCACGGCGCAATATGGCAAAGCCAGCAGCGATATTTCGTCTTTCAGTGGCGATGGCACCATCGATACCGATGGATGGGGATTGGGTGGCGCACTCACCTGGTATGGCAATAATGGCTATTACCTCGACGGACAGCTTCAGTTGACCTGGTATGACAGCAAACTGGTTTCCGATACGCTCGAAAAGTCGCTGGCCGATGGCAATAAGGGCTTTGGCTATGGCCTTAGCCTCGAAGGCGGACGCCGGATTGAAGTCAACGAGCATTGGTCGATCACGCCACAGGCGCAACTTATCTGGTCGTCGGTGGATTTCGACAGCTTCCATGATGTTGCGGGCGTGCCCGTCGATCTGCGCAATGGTGACAGTCTCAATGCCCGCATCGGGCTGGCGGCGGAATATCGCAATGCATGGCGCGATGGTTACAACCGGCTGACCCAGACCAATCTTTATCTCGCCGCCAATCTCTACCAGGAGTTCATGGACGATTATAAGATCAGGGCTGGCGGCGTTGATTTCAAAAGCGAAAACGACAAAACCTGGGGCGGTATCGGCGCTGGCGGAACCTATGCCTGGGCTGGTGGCAAATATGCGGTTTTTGGCGAAGGCATGGTCAAGACCAGCTTCGAGGATTTCGGCGATAATTACAGCCTCAAGGGATCGCTCGGTTTCAAGGTGAACTGGTAATCTGACGGCGTGACATTCGGAAGGCCCCGCAAGGGGCCTTCTGCGCGGTAAGGCGATTTGAAAGCAGAATTCGGGACGTTTCCATGCCGCTTTGTGCTAAAAAACCTTATGAGAGATTTGTTCGATCAGCTTGAACCTGTTGAGATTCTTGCGCCCGGTGCAGTGCTTTTGCACGGATTCGCTTTGCTGGATGAAGAAGCCATTCTGAAATCCGTGGCGGAGGTAAGTGCAGCCGCGCCATTTCGGCATATGGTGACGCCCGGCGGTTATCGCATGTCGGTCGCCATGACCAATTGTGGACAGGCAGGCTGGGTAACCGACAAAAGCGGTTATCGATACAGCCCAGAAGACCCTGAAACCGGGAAACCATGGCCTGCAATGCCGGAGGCCTTTCGCAATCTCGCCGAAAACGCTGCACAACAGGCCGGATATGCTGATTTTTCTCCCGATGCTTGCCTGATCAACCGATACGAGCCCGGAGCAAAACTCTCCTTGCATCAGGACAAGGACGAGCGTGATTTCACCAATCCGATCGTGTCCGTTTCGCTCGGGCTTCCGGCGACCTTCCAGTTTGGCGGACTGAAGCGTAACGACCCGATCACCAAATATGCATTGCATCATGGCGACGTGGTTGTCTGGGGTGGCCCGTCGCGGCTATTCCATCACGGTATATTGGCGTTGAAAGATGGCGAACACGACAAGGTTGGTCGTGTTCGCCTCAATCTAACTTTCCGAAAGGCGCTGTGAGCCTTAGAGCATTTCCAGCAAAAGTGCGTAGCGGTTTTGCGTAGGATAATGCGTCAAATAGATAGAGCGGTTCCACGATTCCGTTTTAACCGGAACTGCTCTAGTTCAAGGCCTGCTGGCGCGTTTCGACATTGATCAGAAACGCGATAACACCCGCCAGCGCAAGAAGTCCGGCAAACATGGCCACAGCCACGTTGAAGCTTTGACTGATGACGATAGCCAGAGCTGATGGCGCCAAAAGACCGCCGAGGCGCGCCATGGCACCTGCCGCTCCCATACCGCTTGCACGCAATGCCGTGGGATAAAGCTCCGGCGTGAAGGCATAAAGTGCGCCCCATGTGCCCAACAGCGCGAAGCTCATGATGAGGATCGACGCACCAACCACAGCCGAACTATCCGCAATCGTGAACAGGGCGCAGGCCGCAGCGCTGATGAACAGGAAGCTGATCAGTGTCTTGCGACGCCCCCATGTTTCAACGCCATAGGCGGCGAGTGCGTAGCCCGGCAATTGCGCCAACGCTACCACGACCAGAAAGCCGTAGCCGCGCACGAAGCCGAAACCGTCTCCCGCGAGCTTTGCCGGTATCCAGGTAAAGATGCCGTAATAGGAAACGGAAACGAGAAACCAGATTGCCAGTGTTGCGAGCGTGCGCTGACGCAGTTGTGGCGACAACAACCGTTCGTCGGTCACGAGCAGCGGTGCTTCGAGACGAGCCTTCGGCGGCAATTCGGGCTTGCCATTGCGGCGCAGCACGCGGTTCATAACCGCTTTCGCTTCATCGGCGCGACCGGATTTCAGAAGATGCATCGGCGATTCCGGCACCCAAAGGCGCAGCCAGATACCGATGAGCGCGGGCGCTGCAGTGACGACGAAAATATAGCGCCACGCGTCCTCGACACCGGCAAGACTTGCAGCCCATGCGGCAAGCGCGATGACGACAGTGCCCACTGCCCAGAAACCTTCGAGCATGACCAACCAGCGACCCCGGTTCTTCGACGGAAGGAACTCGGCCATCATGGCATAATCGACAGGTAGCGTTCCGCCGACGGCTATACCGGTCAGAAAACGCAAGACCAGCAAAACTTCGAAGCCGGGCGCGAAGGCCGACAACAGACCGAACACGGCATCGCAGGCGACCGTGACGAGCAAAACGCGGCGGCGGCCGTATCGATCTGCGAGCCTGCCGAAAACGGCAGCGCCGACCAACATGCCGAAGAAGAAAAGCGTGCCGGTCTGCAAGGCCTGCGGTACGGTCAATCCGAAAGTCTTCGCAATGGAGGCAGCCGTAAAGCCGACTGCCAGAACCTGCATGGCGTCCGCGGCCCAGACGAGGCCGAAAACGCCGAGCAGACCACGCTGGAATGCGCCCGTCCCCGCCTGATCGAGCGATTGTTCGATGGTGATCTTCATGCCGTTTTATGTCCCTCTCCGGCCGAATAAATTCCGTGCATTTACAGCGCCGCGCATATGGGCGTGTCAATCGCTGTTTTCTGAAACTGCACCGTCTTTTGTCTGCAAATAGGTCCACAAGCTTTCGGCACGCGGTGAAAGCGGAGCGTCGTGACGATATATGCGAATTTCCGTTGTCAGATCCCAGTGTGGGTCGACCGAAGCCGGAACCATATCGCCGCGGCTGATCTCCTCGCGCACCAGACTTTCCGGCAGCCAAGCCATGCCCCACCCGGCCTGAACCATGGCCTTGAGGCCGATGGACATGGTGTTTTCATGAACGACCTTGCGCGCGAAGTTTGGCCCGGACATAAATTTCTGCGCCAAAGCCGCACCGAAGAACGAAAAGTCGCCATAGCTAAGATAGGGCAGCGGTGCGCCAGTCTCGATAGCCCGATCCAGCAAGGGGCCATCGTCGGAGGGCAGCGAGACCGGGATGAGCCGCTCCGTGCCCAGAACGATGGACGGAAAGCGTTCTCGGTCGATCAGGATCGGTACCGAGGGATGCGCATAGGTCAGGAAGAAATCGACTTCGCCTTCGGTCAGTGTGGCAATATTGTCTTCAAACCCGCCGCGATCCGGCGCGAGATGCGAATGAATATTGCCGATGGCAGCGTCGATCCCCTTCAGCCATTGCGGGAAGAATGTCACGGTCAAAGTATGCAGGGCGGAAAACTTCAACGCTGGGTTCTGTCCCTGCCGGTTTGGCTGCAGACTTTTGCGCGTGGCGTAAAACTGCCTGACCGTGTCCTCGGCGACAGAGAGAAACGTCTTTCCCTCACGGGTCAGTTGGGCGGGAAAAGTAGCGCGGTTGACGAGCGTCACTCCCAACCAGACTTCAAGCTGCTTGATACGCCGCGAAAACGCCGACTGCGTAACGTGACGCGTCTCTGCGGCTCGAGAGAAGCTCGATGTCGAAGCGAGCGCGATGAAGTCTTCCAGCCATTTCAGTTCCATGGGTGATCCTAGGGGAGTAGGGGAATAAGGCAGTAAGGGAATAGGTGAAACAGGGGATAACATCGTATGTTCGCGCGCTGAACATACTGCCTTACTCCCTTATTCCCCTACTCCCATCAGCCTTATGCATTTTCTGCATAGTTATTGCAAAACATAGCATTGGCCAGTCAAATTCTTTTTTCCTACCGTCCTCTCGATCAAGAAATGCACATGCCGAGGACGTATTTTGGCCAGAGTAATTTATTTGAACGGAGCCTTCGTTGACGAAAGCGAAGCGAAGGTTTCGGTGTTCGACCGCGGCTTTTTGTTTGGCGACGGAATCTACGAAGTCAGTGCCGTGATCGATGGCCGTCTGGTCGATAATGAACTCCATCTCGCCCGGCTGGAGCGCTCGGTCAAAGAGATCGATATCGCCCTGCCCGTCTCGCTCGACGATATTCGCAAGGCGCAGATCGAGCTGATCCGCCGCAATACACTGCATGAAGGCGTGGTCTATATGCAGGTGACGCGTGGTGAGGCTGACCGCGATTTCGTCTATGCAAGCGACATCAAGCCAAATCTGGTGATGTTCACGCAGGCCAAAAATCTGGCCAACGCACCCTCTGTCTTGAATGGCGTTCGCGTCGACGTCACACCGGATACGCGCTGGGCGCGCCGGGATATCAAAACCGTCATGCTGCTGGCGCAGGTGCTGGCCAAGAAGCAGGCAAAGATCAAAGGCTTTCATGAAGTCTGGCTGGTGGAAGACGGTTTCGTCACCGAAGGCGCATCATCAACCGCCTTCATCATCTCGCACGACAATGTGCTGGTCGCACGTCCCAATTCAAACGCCATCTTGCCCGGCTGCACCCGCCGGGCGGTGCTGAAAATCGCTGAAGAGCAGAACCTCAAAATCGAGGAACGGCTGTTCACGGTGGAAGAAGCCAAGGCCGCGAAAGAGGCCTTTCTCACGAGCGCATCGAGCTTCGTGACGCCGATCATCGGCATTCAGGATCAAACCATCGGCGATGGCAAGCCGGGTCCGCATACACGCCGTTTGCAGGAAATCTACATGGATCTCGCCCGCACGGGCGCAGAAGCAGTTCTCTAACCCAAAAGAAAGCAAGAGGGGAATATGACAATAAAAAACCTTTTAAAGACAGCAGCCTATAGCGCCGTGTTCGCGAGCGTCGCCGCAGTGGCGGGCGCAGGCAGCGCATCCGCCGCAACCGAAGGCTATGGCGATTGCCCGCTGATCGGCGACAAGGGATCGGCCACGATCACCCCGGCTGTACCGGGGCAATTCACGGTCATCATCAACCTGCCTGCCCTTGGCCAGTTCAACGGTGACACGCCGGAAACAATCAAGGACGGTTATGAATTCTGCATGGCCGTCAACATCGCGCACCGCCTCGGCCTTGAAAAGGTGAAGCTGGTCAACGCTTCGTTCGACTCCATCGTGGCTGGTCAGAACAAGGATTATGACATCGCGCTAGCGCTGATCTCCGTCACCGAACCGCGCAAGAAGGTGGTGGATTTCTCCACGCCTTACATGTCTTCCGCTTATGGTGTTGCAGCCCGCGCCGACAAGCCGGTGAAGGAAGCCGAAATGAAGACAGTGAAGGTCGGCACGCAAGCCGGTACGACGCTGGTTCCGTTCGCGCAGGAAACGCTGAATGTCGCACATCTCGACGTTTTTGATGACACCGCATCGATGTTCACTGCCCTTGCTGCTGGCAAGGTCAATGCCGTGATGACCGATCTTTCGATCGTTCTCGGTCAGGTGAAAAACTCCAATGGCAAGCTGGCCGTTGTCGGTCAATATGAATCCGGCGGCCAGACCGCAGGCATTTATCCGAAGGGTTCGGAAAGCAAGAAGGTCATCGATCAGTTGATCGCCGACATGGAAAAGGATGGAACCCTGAAGAAGCTGGAAACAGCCTATCTTCTGCCATCGTGGGGCACTTCGCCATCCGACGTTCCTGTCTGGAAGCCATGATCTGACGATTTTCCGGGCTGCGGTTAGCATGGCTGCCGCAGCCCGGACTCCCGATTTTGACACCGTGGCAGCAGCATCCATAACAGGCGCGCAGCCACCTTGCCTCAGCGAGAATATTTATGTCCCAACCGGCACCGGCTGCCAGCGTCGAGCGCGCGCGGCAATGGCGCAGTCGTAACAAGGTCCGTACCCATAGCGGTCGATCCTTGTTCGCATTCGCCTTTTCGTTCATCACCCTTCTGGCCTCAATTCAGACGGTCTATAGCGTAACCAGCTATACGATCGCACAGGGCTGGCTTTCGACGCCCGTTCTCACCATCGGATGGGCGCTGCTGTTGGCTCCGCTCGCCGTTCTATGGTTTGCATGGCGCAGTGTGCAGCTTTCCAGTCAGGCCGGGAAAAGCGCTGACATCTACAAGGGTCGGGAATTGGGCGCACGCGCATCCGATGTGTCCTGGCAGGCGATCTCCTATGCCGTTGCGGTGCTGATCATCTGTGCCGGCGCATGGTTCATGATCGTCAATGACGCTGCGGTCAGCCGCACCTTCTTCGACGTCAATCTGATTGCGAAGTCGTCAGGCACGGTGCTCAAGGCCTTTGGCACCAACATCATCATCTTCTTTGTCGCCGCTATTCTGATCCTGATCTGGGCGCTGGTGATTGCGATTGCCCGCACGCTTCCGGGCAAGGCTGGCAAGCCGATCCGGCTGCTTGCGACCTTCTACAGCGATCTGTTTCGCGGCCTGCCTGCGATTATCACGATCTATCTCATCGGTTTCGGCCTGCCCTTGACCGGTCTGCCGATCCTGAAAGATCTGTCTTCCAACGCCTATGCGATCATTGCACTGACGCTGACTTATGGCGCCTATACGTCTGAGGTCTATCGTGCAGGCATCGAAAGCGTCCATCCAAGCCAGATCGCGGCAGCACGCTCGCTCGGCCTGTCCTATGCCCGCACCATGCGTTATGTCGTCGTTCCGCTGGCTGTGCGCGGCATCATTCCGCCACTGATGAATAACTGCATCAGCTTGCAGAAAGACACGGCGCTTGTGGCGATCATCGGCACCATCGACGCCTTCAACCAGTCGAAGATCATCGCCGCCAACTATTTCAACCTGTCGGCTGTCACAACGGTCGCCATCCTGTTCATCCTGATCACCATTCCGCAGGCCCGTTTTGTCGATCGTCTGATCGAACGGGATCGTCGGAAAATGCGTTCGAGCATGTGAGGAGTACGGATATGGCACTCGTTGAAATCGACAAGGCAATCAAACGCTATGGGTCGCTGGAGGTTCTGTCCGGCATCAGTCTCGACATTGAAGAACATCAGGTCGTCTGCCTGATTGGTCCTTCCGGCTGCGGCAAGTCCACGCTTCTGCGCTGCATCAATCGGCTCGAAACCATCGATGAAGGCGAAATTCGCCTGCATGGCGACCGCGTGACCGGTCCGGGCGTTGATCTCGATGTTCTGCGCCGCGAAATCGGCATTGTGTTTCAGGGATATAACCTGTTCCCACATATGACCGTGATGGAGAACGTCACGCTGGGTCCGACCAAGGTGCTGGGCATGCCTGCCAGAGAAGCGCAGGAAAAAGGCCTCGCACTTCTGGCGCGTATCGGGCTTGATCATAAGGCGAAGGAATATCCAGACCGGCTTTCCGGCGGACAGCAACAGCGCGTCGCCATCGTGCGCGCCCTGATGATGGACCCGACACTGCTGCTGCTGGATGAAATCACCTCGGCGCTTGATCCGGAACTGGTGTCGGAAGTGCTCGATATCGTGCGCGATCTGGCGACCAAAGGCATGACCATGGTGTTGGCCACCCACGAAATGGGCTTTGCACGCGAGGTTGCAGACAAGGTCTGTTTCCTGCAAAACGGCAAGGTCTATGAGGAAGGACCGCCTTCGCAAATCTTCGGCAATCCGCAGGGCGAGCGCACGCAAGCCTTTCTCAAACGTATTATCGAAGCCGGACGCCTCTGACACTCGAATCTTTTGAACACGGAACTCTGAAATGACTGCAACCGCGCGCGACTTCGGCATCATCTGTGGCATCATGCCGACCGGCAGCAAGAATGCCATTACCGATGTGCCGGGCGTGCGGGTCGGTCACCATACTCTGCGCGATGGCGACATCAACACAGGTGTAACCGCCATTCTCCCCCATGATGGCAATCTCTATCGGCGCAAGGTTCTGGCCGCCTGTGATGTCATCAACGGGTTTGGCAAAAGCACAGGCTTGGTTCAGATTGAAGAACTCGGCACGCTGGAAACACCGATCCTGCTGACGAACACTTTTGGCGTTGGCACCTGTGCCAACGCTCTCATCCGCGAGGCGATTGCGAGTAACCCTGATATTGGCCGCACAACGGCTACCGTCAATCCGGTGGTATTGGAATGCAATGACGGCCCGCTGAACGACATTCAGGCTATGGCGGTGACAGAAGATCATGCGCGTCTTGCATTGGGTGCGGCTGGCGAAGATGTTGTCCAGGGCAATGTGGGCGCTGGAACCGGCATGAGCTGTTTCGGCTTCAAGGGCGGTATCGGTACATCGTCCCGACAGTTCGAACTGGATGGCAAAACCTATCATCTCGGCATTCTGGCACTGACCAATTTCGGGCGTGCTGGCGATCTCGTCTTGCCTGACGGACGCCGCCCCTCGCCCAAGGCCGAAGCGCAGCCTGAAAAAGGTTCGGTCATTCTCGTACTTGCAACCGATGTGCCTATGGAGCACCGGCAACTGAAACGCGTCACGCGCCGTTGCGGTGCTGGTCTGGCGCGACTGGGTGCATTCTGGGGTCACGGCAGTGGCGATATCGCTGTCGGCTTTTCAACGGCAGTAACATTCGATCACGACGAACAGCGCGATTTCGTTGCAATAGCTGCCCTCAATGAGGATCGGATTGATACGCTGTTTCGCGCGGCGACTGAAGCAACACAGGAAGCTGTGCTGAATTCCATGTGCGCAGCCGAAGCCATGCGTGGTCGCGCCGCCCGCCGACGCTCTTTGGCCGATTGGCTTGTCGCAAACAACGCATAATAACAATAGCTTCCGTCATATCAGAACAGTTTGACCGAATGAAACAGGGGCACATAGTTGGTGTTGTCAAAGAGATTAAAATTTCATATTTCTAATATGTTACTTTAAAAATAATACTTAACGCCAATTATTGAGAATTGTTTTGGACCCTATTTTACCTATCCTTATTCCTGCACTCGTAACTGTGATCGGCACTCTGATTACGACTCTCCCAAGCATTATTTCCAGTATAGCCAAATTTTTTAGCTAGCAAATTTAAATATTTTGGCGTCAATTTACATTGGCGCCAATCTATAATAATTATGATTTGCATTTTTATTATTTATAATTGATTTTTTGAGGAAATATCCAAATTTTCAAAATTCGACTCTGTGCGGTTTTGTTGTTTTTTCCTTTTAGCGCTGGATGTGTTGCTGTCGGACCGGATTATCATCCTCCTCTTATCAACACGCCTCGTGCGTGGAATAGTAAAGCTGATACAGCCGCCCCACAACTTGCAGACTGGTGGAAAAACCTCGGCGATCCAATGCTGGATCGGCTGATTGCTGACGGCATTGATAGCAGTCCAGATGTTGCGACAGCAAAAGCGAAGGTGCGTCAGGCGCGCGCGAACTTTGCATCCATAGATGGCGTTTTTTATCCGCGTATCGATGGAAATGGTGGTTTCAAGCGTACTGGCGGCAATTCAAATAATACAGGCAGCAGCTCGAATTTCGAATTATCTCCTGCATGGGAGCTTGACCTTTTCGGTGCAAACAGGCGCGGTGCGGAGGCTGCTTATTACGCGACAGAATCCGCCCATGAGCAATTGCGGGCAGCACTCGTCAGCTTGATTGGTGAGATCGCAACCAGCTACGTGCAATTGCGTGGCATACAGGCCCAGATCGCCATCGCAGAACGCAACGTGGCTTCGCAACGCCGAACCGTCGCATTGACCCGTACGCAGCTGGCAGCGGGAAATATATCGCAAGTCGATCTTCTCAGCGCGCAAACTCAGGTGGCAACCACGGAGGCCGGGATTCCAACGTTGCAGATCAGCTATGCTGAGAACCTGAACAAACTGTCTACCCTCACCGGGCGCTCATCAATAGCGCTAGCCGCTATACTTGATAAGCCCCGCTCTCTGCCCTCCGCGCCCCGCAAGATATCGGCCGGATTGCCCGCACACATCTTGTTGAGCCGCCCCGATATACGGGCAGCTGAACGGGACTATGCGAAGGCGACAGCAGTGATAGGTCAAAAACAGGCCGCGCTTTATCCGAGTATTTCCCTCACTGGTAGCATTCATACAGAGGGCGCAAATTTCGGCGATCTTGCCAAGCTGTCCACCATAGGCTGGTCGTTTGGTCCAAGCCTCAAGATTCCTGTTTTCTATGGCGGCAGGCTCCTTGCAGATGTCGATGCTGCGCGGGCCGAGCGTGATGTGGCGTTCATCAACTACCGAAGCAAGGTTCTCACAGGCTTGAGCGAAGTCGAAAACGCAAGTGTTGCATTCAACCAAAATCGCCTGCGCATTGCACAACTACAAAAGATTGTCAGCAATAGTCGCCAGATCAACGAGCTGACGCTTGAGCAGTTCAAATCAGGATCGAAGAATTTCCTCGATGTTCTCACCGCGCAACGTGAGCTGATGAATCAGGAAAACACCCTCGCGCAGGCGCGTACAGACATCATCGTGGATTACGTTTCCTTGCAAAAGGCGCTCGGTGGCGGCTGGAACGGCCGGGTCGACGTCGACACACCGGAAATCGTGGACCTCCATACCGGTCCCCACCTTGTAAAGCCCCTCCCATCGCTCTCGCCGCTCGACCGTCTCAAGAGGCAACAATGAACTCGTTGAAATCTGCACCACAGCGGCGTTTTCGCAAGCGTTGGCTGACACTTCTTGCCGTATCGGTGCTGACTGGTGGTCTGTTGCTCCAGCAATGGTCGAAGCAAGAACCGCTTCCTGAAATGACGACCGTGCAGCGCGGCGACATTGAGAGTTCCGTGCTGGCATCTGGCACGTTGCGACCTAAAAATCTGGTCGCCATCGGGGCTCAGGCCACGGGTCGAATACTTTCCCTCAAAGTGAAACCCGGCCAGCACGTCAAAGAGGGTGACGTCGTCGCGCTCATCGATGCGACCAACCAGCAGAACGAACTCGACAAGGCCGAAGCGACTCTACGCCAGAACGAAGCGACCCGAGAGCAGAACCTTGCTGATCTGGAACTGGCAAAATTGAATCTCGTTCGCAATCAGACCATGATCGGCAAAAATGCTGTTGCGCGCTCCGAATATGACAAAGCCGTTGCGGAGATGAAAAAGCAACAGGCGCAGCTTGCCAATACGGAGGCGAGCATCGCCGCATCCAAAGTTGGCGTGCGTATCGCAGAAACCAATCTGGCTTATACGCGCATTACAGCCCCTATTGATGGCACCATTCTCTCGACCGTGGCGCAGGAAGGCCAGAACGTCAACGCGCAGCAAACGGTTCCGACAATCGCCATCCTTGGTCAAGTGGACACGATGACGGTGGAAGCGGACATTTCGGAAGCCGATATTACCCAGGTTCATAGCGGCTTGCCGATCTATTTCACCATTTCCGGTCGAAATTCGAAACGTTTTGAGACGCAACTTGAGAGCATAGAGCCTGCGCCGGATTCCGTCGTCAGCGATAAGAGCTTCGGTTTTAGCAGCGGCTTATCCGCATCGAGCGGCATCACGGCGTCCGCCGTTTATTACAAAGGCAAATTCAGTATTCCGAACGCGAACGGTTTGCTTCGCACCTATATGACGGCGGAAATTCATATCGTTCTGGCAAAAGTCAAAAACGTGTTGCTCGCGCCGGTTTCGGCGCTGAAATTACAAGGCGATACTGACCCGGACGCTCCGGGAGTGGCAACCGTCCGCGTGCTGACCGGGCATGGAACGCTGGAAGAGCGCACAGTGGAAAGGGGTATTACGGACAAGATCAATACCGAAATTCGCTCGGGCTTGCAGGAGGGAGACAAGATCGTCACCGACAATCAAGACACTAAAGAGACGGATACCGGTGATTGATATGAGCGATATGCCGCTGATCCTGTTGAAAAATGTTTCGCGTCACTATCCGTCGGGTGATGGTTTCACCACAGTGCTACGCAATGTTGATCTCACCATTGAGCGCGGTGAGATGGTGGCGATTGTCGGCGCCTCCGGTTCCGGAAAATCCACGCTGATGAATATTCTCGGTTGCCTGGACCGCCCCTCGGAAGGGCAATATCTGATTTCCGGGCGCGCGACTGCGGAACTCACACCAGACGAACTGGCACAGCTTCGACGCGAGCATTTTGGCTTCATCTTCCAGCGTTACCATCTGATGAACGAGCTGGACGCTGTCGGCAATGTGGAAATACCCGCCATCTATGCAGGACAAGCGCACGACGAACGGCGCGAGAGCGCCCATGGAATCCTGTACCGTCTCGGCATGGGCGACCGCACCCATCATCGCCCAAACCAGCTTTCGGGAGGCCAGCAACAGCGTGTTTCGATAGCGCGCGCACTCATCAACGATGCCGATGTTATTCTTGCAGACGAACCGACCGGTGCACTCGACAGCCACAGCGGTGAGGAAGTGCTCGGAATTCTTCAGGAACCGAACCGCGAAGGCCGTACAATCATCATTGTCACGCATGATCGCGCCGTCGCTGCGCGGGCGAACCGCATCATCGAGATACGGGACGGAGAAATCATTGCCGACGCCTCTCGTGAGGACGGCTATAGCGTTGCGAGGAGCCACTCCCCAATGGCATCCTCCATGCAGAAACTTAAATCATTCAGCGGCATACGTGATCGCTTTAAAGAAGCTTTCGCGATGGCGCTGCGTTCCATGAATGCGCATCGCATGCGCACATTCCTCACAATGTTGGGAATCATCATTGGTACGGCGTCCGTCGTCTGCGTGACCGCGCTTGGCCAAGGCTCACAGCAGCGCATTCTCGAGCAGATCAGCAGCCTTGGCACAAACACGCTCTATATCGGACCGGGCAGCGGATATGGCGATCTGAAGGCCGCGCTTGTCACCACACTGAGCGTCGACGATTCAAACGAACTCGCCAAGCTTCCCTATGTCGTCGCTGCAACGCCCGAAAGCACTACAGCTGGAACGGTTCGTGTCGGAAACAAGGAAGTCAGCATCACGGTCAACGGTGTCAGTGAGCAATATTTCGCGACGCGGAAAAGCAAACTGATCGAAGGACGCTACTTCGACAAAAAAGGTCTCGATAATCTCGCCCAAGATGCCGTGATTGATACGAATGCCCAGAAGGGGCTTTTCCCGAACGAACAGGGATCCGTTGTCGGCAAGATCTTGTTCCTGAAACAGATCCCCGTGCGCATCGTCGGTGTAACCAAGGCCGACGACCAGGGCATGGCAGGCTCCAGCCGGCTGGAACTGTTCCTGCCCTATACAACGGTTCAGACACGCATGACCGGTACGCGTACACTGCAATCGATCGCCGTCCGCATTCGGGATACGATGGACCCGGCAGTAGCGGAAGAAATGGTGAAGGCTTTTCTGACAAGGCGTCATGGCAAAGAGGATTTCTTTATCTTCAACAGCGACACGCTGCAAAAAACCATTCAGGCGACAACTGCGATGCTAGCCCTGCTCGTCGCAAGCATTGCAGGAATATCGCTGTTCGTCGGGGGAATCGGCGTGATGAACATCATGCTGGTCGCAGTCTCGGAGAGAATCAACGAGATCGGTGTGCGCATGGCCGTCGGGGCGCGACAGAGCGATATCCTGCAACAATTCCTCATCGAATCCATACTCGTCTGTCTGATCGGCGGCGTATTGGGTGTGCTTATCGCGGGTGGATTCGGCCTGCTGTTTGCGCAATTCAGCACGAAAATACAGCTCATCTACTCGCCAATATCCATTGTGGTAGCGCTGCTTTGCTCAAGCCTTATCGGCATCGGCTTCGGTTTTATGCCCGCCCGCAACGCCTCCCGACTCGATCCTGTGGTAGCGTTAGCCCGTGACTGACCTGTCTCGTTGTTTCGGATTCACGGTCAGCACTCTTTAAGGGAAGAATAAAATTTAACAACCATTGCGCGCCATATAAATCCTAATAAACTAGATCATTATTTATATATAAGCATCTGAATCTATATAATTATATTTTTCTTCTTGCGTGACCGCACAGAGCGCAATCCGGTGAACTGCGGAGCGACACCTGTCAGAATTTTCTGGCCGACGGCGAATTTATGAAGGAGGTTGTTAACCTTCATTTTTTATTACTTGGGCTCATTCAGGCGACAGTATCTATGGTTCAGGTATCATGCGTAATTTGAGAGAAAATTTCCCCCATTCGAACGGAAATCGTACAGAGAACGCTTCGGACCCAAAGCCCCAGCGCAGCCCGTCGGATGCGCATAATCCGACAGATGACGGTGCCTGGAAAATTCATTTTTCCTTGGGCGAGAATGTCCGTTTCACCCGCACGCCGGAAGTGGAGCTGATGCGCCGTCGCGGCGAAGATTTGCCGGACGTCAATGCGCCCCGTTCGCAAGTTCAGCCCGTCACAGAAGCGCCGGAAGCTATCGTGGAGAAGGTGGCTGAAGCCCAGCCGATGGCCGTCGCCGCACTGCAGCAGAGCGTTTCGCTCGGTATGGTGCAGCCGCCCGTGGTTCCTGTGCCGCCCGCTCTGCCGGTCATGCCTGCTGCAGTAGCCGCACCTGCGGTTTATGTTGCGCCAGAGCCTGTGGTCGTCCAGACAGTTGTTGCGCCGGTGGCAGAGGTTACGACTTCTGCGTTCGCCTATATTTCCGACTTTGCCTTCTGGGAAGGTTGCGATGTTGAGGCAAGTCTTGCGCCGACGGTGCCGGTTATTGCCGCTGCGCCTGCCGCTCCACAAAAACCTGCACCGACCGTTGAATCCATTCTGGCGCAGTTCCGCATTCGTGAATGGAACAGCCAGCCGGAAGAAGCACCAGTTGCAGCCGTAGCACCGCAGCCCGTGGCAGAAGTCCCGGCTCCTCAGCCCGTTGCGACACCAGAGCCTGTCGCTGCGGCGCCCGTTGCTCCAGTCATTGCTCTCGTGGCAAAGGCAAAGGCCATCGCTCCGAAGAAGGTAGAAGCTGCGCCTCAGATTGCTGAGGTTGCAGAAGTTTCGGGTGAAGCGACTGAAGACGATGTCGTACTTGCAGTTGTGGAAGCCGAAGAGCACAGCGTCGAAGAAATCGAAGTGCCTGCCCCTGTCGTTGCCGCGCCTGCTCCGGCAAAGGCTGCGCCGTCGATTGCTCTTTATCAGCCTCAGCCCCTCCCCCGTGCTGAAGCGCCGGTCATACATGGCGAATATGAATTCCCGCCACGTGATCTATTGCAGATGCCGCCTGCGCTTGACGGCAATGTCATTACGCAGGAAATGCTGGAACGCAGCGCAGGCCTGCTGGAAAGTGTGTTGGAAGATTTTGGCGTGCGCGGCGAAATCATCCATGTGCGCCCCGGTCCGGTCGTCACGCTCTATGAGTTCGAGCCTGCTCCAGGTGTGAAGTCCTCGCGCGTCATCGGTCTTGCTGACGATATCGCCCGCTCCATGTCGGCGCTCTCTGCTCGCGTTGCCGTCGTGCCCGGTCGCAATGTCATCGGTATAGAACTGCCGAATGCCAATCGTGAGACGGTCTATCTGCGTGAGATGATCGACTCCCGCACCTTCGAAGCATCGAATTATCGCCTGCCGCTTTGCCTCGGCAAAGGCATCGGTGGCGAGCCGATCATTGCTGAACTGGCCAAGATGCCTCACCTGCTCGTGGCTGGCACCACAGGTTCGGGCAAGTCGGTTGCGATCAACACCATGATCCTGTCGCTACTCTATCGGTTCAAGCCGGAAGAATGCCGTCTGATCATGGTCGACCCGAAGATGCTGGAACTGTCGATCTATGATGGTATTCCGCACCTGCTTACTCCGGTCGTGACCGACCCGAAAAAGGCTGTCGTTGCCTTGAAGTGGGCTGTGCGCGAGATGGAAGAGCGCTATCGCAAGATGGCCCGCCTCGGCGTGCGCAATATCGAAGGTTTCAATGCCCGTGCGGCTTCCGCCAAGGGCAAGGGCGAAACCGTCATGTGCACCGTGCAGGCAGGTTTCGACAAGGAAACTGGCGAGCCCACCTATATTCAGGAAGAACTCGACCTGACGCCTATGCCTTACATCGTGGTCATCATCGACGAGATGGCCGACCTGATGATGGTTGCAGGCAAGGATATCGAAGGCGCTGTGCAGCGCCTGGCGCAGATGGCACGCGCTGCTGGTATTCACCTGATCATGGCAACCCAGCGTCCAAGCGTCGATGTCATCACCGGCACGATCAAGGCGAACTTCCCGACCCGCATTTCCTTCCAGGTCACGTCGAAAATCGACAGCCGCACCATTCTTGGTGAAATGGGCGCCGAACAGCTTCTCGGCCAGGGCGACATGCTGCATATGGCCGGTGGCGGTCGCATCGTCCGCGTCCACGGACCATTCGTTTCGGACGAGGAAGTTGAACAGGTCGTCAATCATCTGAAGGAACAGGGCCGCCCGGATTATCTGGCAACCGTGACCGAAGATGAGGAAGCCGAAGAAGAAACCGCAGATGCCGCCGTCTTCGACGCGACGTCTATGGGGTCTGAAGATGGTGACGACGTCTACGATCAGGCGGTCAAGGTGGTGCTGCGCGACAAGAAGTGCTCCACCTCCTACATCCAGCGCCGTCTCGGCATCGGCTACAACCGCGCAGCCTCGCTCGTCGAGCGCATGGAAAAGGAAGGGCTAGTCGGTCCGGCAAACCATGTCGGCAAGCGTGAAATCCTGACCGGGAATCGCGACTGATTTAATCGATATAACTACTTAAAAGGCCGGTTTTCGAAAGCAAATCGGCCTTTTTGCAACCAATCTCAAGCAGTTGAGTGCTGTTGCAAGAATGTCCTTGTCAATATGTTAATTATGATTAATACTTTGGATATTCGTACATTCTTGATGACCGGCCGGGGTAGCCCCGGATGCTACTCTGTGCCCAAAAAAACAGGGAGAATGGTTGATGAAGAGCATTATCATCGGGCCTACCGACAAGGATCGTACAGTCACGCAGCAGATACTGCATCGCATTCATGAGCAAATGCCGAAGCCCTCGGAAGACAAGACACAGGTTTGCAATGTTTTACGCCGTTCGAAGGGCGGCTATTCGCATCGTCGGCACAAGATTCACAAGCTTGCCTGATTTTGCATCATGAATTGAATATTATGTCGGTTTGCTATCAGCGCCACTCGCCATTCCCGGCCTGCTGGCGCTGTTATTTTATCCAGCCCAAACTTTCTAAATCCACATGACTGGTTTATGAGAGAGCATTGCTCTAGTGGTCTGCTTCCAACATTTGCATCCCGCGGTTCAAGCGCTGAACAAATGTTGTAATCATAAAGACCACTAGCAAGTATATGTATCTAGTGGATTTTTCGAATTTGACGTTTGAAACAGCATATATGTCAGTCGGGATTCAAACGTCAAATTCAATCCACTAACATCAATAAATTCAGGAATGTGCGATGACCACCGAAGCCGATGGAAACGATCAGAAGAAAAAGTCCGGTTTCTTTCTCGGTTTCATGGCGGTACTGGCCAGCCTGTTTTTCGCGCTGTTTGTCGGCCTTGGCATCTGGCAGATTGAGCGCCTGCAATGGAAGCTCGACCTGATCGCTCGCGTGGATGCTCGCGTCCATGCTGAACCCGTGGCAGCACCCGGCAAGGACGACTGGGCCAATATCAATCAGAAGGACGATGAATATCGTCATGTCACCATCACCGGCACCTATCTGAACGATAAGGAAGTGCTGGTGCATGCGCTGACAGAGCGTGGAGCCGGCTATTGGGTACTGACGCCGCTGCGCACTGCGGATGGTTCGCTGACCTATATCAATCGCGGTTTTGTGCCGAGCGACAAGCGCGATCTATCAGCCCGCCCTGAAACACAGATCGCTGGCGAAACAACGGTGACTGGTCTTCTGCGTATGCCGGAGCCAGATGGTTTTTTCCTGCGGCCCAACGACCCGGCAAAAAATAGCTGGAACTCTCGTGATGTCGCAGCTTTCGCAGCGAAGGAGAACCTCGGCACTGTCGCCCCCTATTTCATCGATGCGGATGCCAAGTCCAATCCCGGCAATCAACCGGTTGGCGGGCTGACGGTCGTATCCTTCCGCAACAGCCACCTGTCCTATGCAATCACCTGGTTTGCGCTCGCAGCCATGGTTGCCGGGGCTGCGGTGTTCGTCTGGCGTTACGAGCGCAAATCCAAATCTTAAGCATGCAAGGCGTGGCCAAGCGCCTTCATGCTTGCCTCGGCAAAGCCCTCGCCCAAGGTCGGATGTGCATGGATTGTCCCTGCAATGTCCTCGAGACGTGCGCCCATTTCAACGGCTTGCGCAAAGGCTGATGACAGCTCGGAAATACCAACACCAACCGCCTGAATGCCCAGAATGACATGATTGTCCGCGCGGGCCACCACACGAATAAAGCCGTCTTCCCGTTCAACCGTCATGGCACGGCCATTGGCCTGAAATGGGAAAATGCCAATCTGCGTGTTGTGACCTGCCTTGCGTGCCTCATCGGGCAGCAGGCCCACGGTCACGATTTCCGGATCGGTGAAGCAGACCGCCGGAATGCAGCGCTTGTCCCAGGCCTGCTTGCCGCCTGCGATGATCTCGGCAACCATCTCACCCTGCGCCATGGCGCGATGCGCCAGCATCGGTTCTCCCGTGACATCGCCGATTGCATAGACACCACGCATTGATGTGCGGCAGCGATCATCGATGCGGATGAAACGCCCATCCATATCGAGCCGGATTTCACTCAAGCCCCAACCATCGGTCTGCGGTTTGCGTCCGACCGTCACCAGCACCTTGTCAGCTTCGATGCGCTTGGTGGCGCCGTCAACCGCCAGCACTTCCAGTGCCTTTCCGTCTCCGGTCAGACCCTTGGCCGATGTGCCGGTCAACACCTCCACGCCAAGCGCCTTCAGGCGTGCCATGACAGGCCGCGTTAGCTCCGCATCATATTGCGGCAGGATACGGTCGGTCGCCTCGACGACAGTGACTTTGGAACCGAGCTTCGCATAGGCCGTGCCGATTTCGAGCCCGATATAACCACCGCCCACCACAGCCAGTTTTTCCGGTATGGCACCCAGTGACAGGGCTTCCGTGGACGAAATGATATTGCCACCGAAGGGCAGCGCCTCGATTTCAACCGGCACGGAGCCGGTGGCGATAACTATATTTTCCGCATGAATGGTCTGGCGGCCTGTATCTGTATCGACCAGCACCGTCTTGCCGTCCATGAACCGCGCCTGCCCTTGAAACATGCGCACACGCGACCGTTTCAACAGCCCGGCCACACCACTATTCAGTCGATTGACGATACCGTCTTTCCATTCAAGTGTTTTGACAAAGTCTATGGCTGGATTTTGCGCGGTAATGCCAAGCGCGCCCTTGGTGGCAAAGGCGGTCAGACGATGGAATTCATCTGCGGCGTGGATCAGCGCCTTGGACGGAATGCAACCGACATTGAGGCAGGTGCCACCGAGACGCTTACGCTCCACGAGCACGGTATCAATGCCGAGCTGTCCCGCCCGAATGCCGCAGACATAGCCGCCGGGACCACCACCGATGATCAGAAGTTTGCAGTTAATCTCACTCATAAGTTCAGCCTTCCACAAAGATCATCGCAGGCGTTTCGATGAGGCTTTTCAGCTTCTGCACAAAGACAGCCGCGTCCCAACCGTCGATCACCCGATGATCGAAGCTGCATGAAAGGTTCATCATCTTGCGTGGCACGAACTGGGTTCCGTCCCACATCGGGCGCACGGCAATCTTGTTGATGCCGACAATCGCGACTTCCGGCCGATTGATAATCGGTGTCGTGGCAATTGCGCCAAGCGGTCCAAGCGACGTGATGGTGATGGTGGAACCGCTCAGCTCTTCCCGCTTTGCCGTTCCATTGCGGGCGGCATCGGTCACACGCGACAACTCGGAAGCCGCCGCAAAGACGGTCATGCTTTCGGCGTGACGCACCACGGGGACGATCAAGCCATTCGATGTCTGCGTGGCAATGCCCACATGCACACCGCCGAATTGACGGATGATATCGGCTTCATCGTCGAAATGGGCATTCAGGCCCGGCTGTTCTTTCACTGCCTTGACGATGGCGCGAATAACGAATGGCAGCAGCGTCAGGCGCGGACGCCCTTCCTTCTTCTCATTGTTGAGGCCGCTGCGCAGCTCTTCAAGCTGCGTGACGTCGACTTCCTCAACAATGGTGATATGCGGAATATGGCGTTTTGTTTCCGCCATGCGCTCGGCAATCTTGCGCCGAAGTCCTATCACCTTGATCTCGTTGATAGATGTATCGGCAGCATAGCCGGACAGAGCCGTTGCAGCACCGCTTTCGGTCTCGAAGAACGCGTCCAGATCTTCATGTGTGATGCGCCCGGCAGGTCCGGTTCCGCGAACACGCCTGAGATCAACGCCCGCATCGCGCGCGCGCAGCCGAACCGACGGCGTGGCCAGAGGCTTTTCACCTTCCGCCCGCACGGGGCCAGCGCCCGCAAAAGCCCGGGTCGAAGATTCATGCTTGGGTGCTGCCGGCTTCGGTGGAACGGGCGTCTGCAACAAGACCGGCACTTCCGGTGCCTGCGGCTTTGGCGCTTCGATCGCTATCGGTGTATGCGCGGGCTCTTCAGCCTTTACTTCCTCGGCTGCGCCGGATGCGCCCTCGATTTCAAGCCGCACCAGTTCGGAACCGACGGCGATTTTTTCACCCACTTCGCCATTGATCGCGATGACTTTGCCCGCGCGCGACGACGGGATTTCCACCGTCGCCTTGTCGGTCATGACAGCGGCCAGAAGATCATCCTCGCGAATGATATCGCCAACCTTCACATGCCATTCGACTAGCTCGGCCTCGGCAACGCCTTCGCCAACATCGGGGAGTTTGATTGTAAAATGAGCCATGTTGTCTCCCCTCACGCTTCCATGATCGACACGAGTGCGCGACCGACACGATCAGGACCGGGAAAATAGGCCCATTCCTGTGCATGCGGATAAGGCGTGTCCCAACCCGTCACGCGGATGACTGGCGCTTCGAGGTGATAGAAGCAGTCACGCTGCACGAGCGCGGCAAGTTCCGCACCATAACCGCAGGTCAGCGTTGCTTCATGCACGATGACGCAACGGCCAGTCTTACGCACTGAAGCCATGATGGTCTCGGTATCGAGCGGCAAAAGGGTGCGCAGATCGATAATCTCGGCATCAACGCCGGTTTCTTCCGCGGCGGCCAGCGCCACATGCACCATCGTGCCATAGGCCAGAACCGTCACGGCGCTGCCTTCACGGCGAATAGCGGCCTTTCCAAGCGGAACCGTGTAATAGCCTTCCGGGACTTCGCCGAGATCGTGCTTTTTCCAGGACGTGACCGGCTTGTCGTGATGGCCATCAAAGGGGCCGTTATAAAGCCGCTTCGGCTCGAATATGATCACCGGATCGGGATCTTCAATCGCTGCAAGCAGCAAGCCCTTGGCGTCCGCTGGCGTGGACGGCATCACCGTCTTCAAGCCCGACACGTGGGTGAAAAGCGCTTCCGGGCTTTGGCTGTGCGTCTGCCCGCCATAAATACCGCCGCCGGATGGCATTCGGATCACGATGGGGCATGTGAACTCGCCCGCCGAGCGATAGCGCAGACGAGCGGCTTCGGAGACGATCTGGTCATAGGCCGGATAGACATAATCGGCGAACTGCACTTCAATGCAGGGGCGCAAGCCGTAAGCGGCCATGCCGATTGCGGTGCCAACAATGCCAAGCTCGCTGATTGGCGCATCGAAACAGCGCTCTTTGCCGTACTTCTTCTGCAAACCGGCGGTGCAGCGAAACACGCCGCCGAAATAGCCGACATCCTCACCGAACACGACCACATTATTGTCGCGCTCCATGGCAATGTCGTGGGCGTTCTGGATCGCCTCGATCATGGTCATTCTGGGCATAGTCATCTTGGTCATGGATCAGAACCCCGCTTCCTGACGCTGGCGAACAAGATGCGGCGGCGTTTCAGCGTAGACATCCTCGAACATGTCGCGCATGGAAGGCTTGCGCCCGTCATGCAGGGTGCCGATGGCTTCCGCCTCGCGCTGCGCGCTGACGACAAGGTCCATCACTTCCGCTTCCGCCTGCTTGTGGCGGTCTTCCGACCAGACGCCGCGCAGGATCAGATAGTTCTTCAGGCGCAAGATCGGATCGCCAAGCGGCCACGCATCGCTTTCCGCCTTGGGGCGATAGGCGGAAGGATCATCCGAAGTGGAATGCCCGCCAGCGCGATAGGTCACATATTCGATGATTGTGGGACCGAGATTGCGCCGTGCGCGCTCCACCGCCCATTTCGCCACGGCGTGAACGGCCAGATAATCATTGCCGTCAACGCGCAGCGACGGAATGCCGAAGCCATGCCCACGGGCCGCGAAAGTGCCGGAGCCGCCGCGCGCAATGCCCTGAAATGTCGAAATCGCCCACTGGTTGTTGACGATATTCATCACCACTGGCGCCTTGTAGGTCGAGGCGAACACGAGCGCGGCGTGAAAATCACTTTCGGCTGTCGAGCCGTCGCCAATCCATGCAGCCGCGATCTTGGTATCGTGGCTTATTGCAGAGGCCATCGCCCAACCGACAGCCTGCGTATATTGCGTCGCAAGGTTACCGGAAATCGTGAAAAAGCCGTGCTCTTTCGAGGAATACATCACCGGAAGCTGGCGGCCTTTCAGCGGGTCCTGCTCATTGGAGAAAATCTGGTTCATCATGGTGACGAGCGGATAATCATCGGCGATCAAGAGCCCCGCCTGCCGATAGGTCGGGAAATTCATATCACCCTTGCGCAGCGCCTTTCTGAAAGCGCAGCTCACAGCCTCTTCGCCCAGATGTTGCATATAGAACGACGTCTTGCCTTGACGCTGCGCCATCATCATGCGCGCATCATAGGCCCGCAGGATCATCATGTGTCGCAGGCCGTCTTTCAGCTCGTCATCGGTAAGCGTTCCGGCCCACGGACCGACCGCCTCACCTTCCCGGTTCAACACACGAATAATGCTGAAAGCGAGATCGCGCATCGCTTCCGGCTTTTCGTCTATTTCCGGTCTTCTGACACTGCCCGCGCGAGGGATTTTGACATGGGAGAAATCCGGCGCATCGCCGGGCCGCCATTCCGGTTCAGGAACATGCAGGGATAGTACGACATCGTCGCTCATGCGGGCATACCTCGCAATGGGCCAAGCAACTGGCCTGGCAAAACTGGCATTGAATGTCGAACGGGTGGAATTCTGTTTGGTTCCGGTGGACAGGCTTCTTCGAAATCCGGTTTCCGGATGGCCTTTCAAACACAGATTGACCGCATTCCTCCCATGCGACGTGAAGCCGGTTTTCCTCCTCCGATTTCACTGTCATTCAGGGTGATACGGCTCTCAAAATAAAGCAAGATTATTTTTCTATCACTAGCGCCATTTAAAAACGGAAAGCACCGTTTAAACATGGAAGTCTCGTTAATGCCGTCAAAGAAATTTACTTAATTATCTGATTTTAGTATCATATTTTTTGCAATGAATATGCGACCCTTACGCAAGATTATTACTTTCAGACAGACTGCAAAGGAGTACTAAATGGTACTGTACAAGCCAAGTCAGTTCATTTGTGGAAGTTTGATACAGCAAAAATAAAATTTAAAAACTCGGAAAGCAGCTGACGACGCTTCGCAATGACGGGACGATTCCGCTTGCCTTCACGCCTCGAAGCACTGAAGCTGGCGCCAGTGAGCGGGGTAATTAATATGATTGCCAGAGCAATTTCAGATATGCACAACGAAAGCTATGAGACACAACGCCTGATCATTCGCTGCTGCCGCGTTCTGGATGCGTCTTTATTGAGCGCGTTGATGAGTCCCGAGATCAGCAAGTGGGTTGCTTCCTGGCCTTTTCCCCTGACACCCGATCAATGCGAAAAAATACTCCTGGCGAACCGCGCCGCAGCAAAAGAGGGAAAGGCTTTTCCCGGTATTGTCATCGAGAAACATACAGGGACGATCATTGGTTGGATAAAAATCGCAGCCGAAGACAACCCTGGTCGGAGCTTCGAACTTGGTTACTGGATCGGTGAAAATTTTCAAGGCAATGGTTATGGCTTTGAAGCAGCGAGCGGCGCTCTTGATTTCGCATTCTCGAAACTGAATGCGACAAGTGTCAGGGCTGGAGCGCAGCTAGCCAATGCAGCGTCACATGAACTGCTTCGCAAGCTTGGTATGACGGAAGATGGTGAAACCGACGTCTGGGCTCCGTCACGAAAGCGGTTCGAAAAATGCAAATACTGGAAGCTGGATCGAGTGGAATAATATGAAGTGCACCGCTCAATAACGATAAGCGGTGCACTCGAATTTCATCCTAGCGGATGGCCTTGCCGTCATCGTTAAAGCGATGTGTCTTGTCCGCTTCCGGCGACACGAAGATGATGTCATCTTCCGTGTAATGGTGCTCGCCGAACAGGCGGACAGTGATGAGACCTGCCCCCTCGGTTTCGACATAAAGGATGGTATCGGCGCCGAGATGCTCGGCGTGGATGACCTTGCCTTTCCATTTGCCGCTTTCGCGGCTGACGCCAAGATGTTCTGGGCGAATGCCGATGATCGTCGCACCCGTTTCACCGATACGGTCGGCGTCGATGAAATTCATCTGTGGTGAGCCGATGAAGCCTGCCACGAACAGATTATCAGGCTTGTTATATAGCTCCATTGGCGAACCAATCTGTTCGATACGGCCTGCATTCAGCACCACGATACGGTCGGCAAGCGTCATTGCCTCCACCTGATCGTGGGTGACGTAGATCATCGTTGCCTTCAGCTCGCGATGCAGCTTGGCAATTTCCAGACGCGTCTGCACGCGCAAGGCGGCGTCGAGGTTGGACAAGGGTTCGTCAAACAAGAACAGTTCCGGGTCACGCACAAGTGCGCGACCGATGGCGACGCGCTGGCGCTGGCCGCCCGACAGTTCCGCCGGACGTCTCGCCAGATAAGGATCAAGCGACAGCATGGACGAAGCGCGCGTAACGCGGCTTTCAATCTGCTCCTTCGGAGCACCAGATTGTTTCAGACCAAGGCCCATATTGTCCTTCACGGTCAGATGCGGATAAAGCGCATAAGACTGGAACACCATCGCAATGCCGCGCTTTGACGGCGGCGTCACAGTCACATCCTTGTCGTTGATCAGCACCTGACCCGAAGACACATCTTCCAGACCAGCAATCGAACGCAGCAGCGTGGACTTACCGCAACCGGAAGGCCCCACGAAAATGATGAACTCGCCGTCGCGAACTTCCAGATTGATATCCTTCAGAACAGCCTGCGAACCGTAGCTCTTATTTATCGACTTGAGTAGCAGCGATCCCACAGTCAAAAATCCCTTACAGTTTTACCGGCTGGCCAAGACGCACGCTTTCGTCAGCGGCGAGACAGATACGCAGCGATTGCAACGCATCGTCCATATGGCGGTTGAGATCGATATCCTCGCGAATGGCTTTCAGCATGTAAGCCTGTTCGCGTTCACACAATTCCTGATGGCCCGGCTCATCGGACATGGAAAGATCCGTATCCGGCTTCAGGAACTTCCCGTCCGCACCGCGTTCAGCGCGATGGATGCGAATGGTCGAGGTTTTTGTGTGCGCATCTACGTCGTCAGACTTGGTCACAGCCTCGTTCATGACGATGGAAACGCAGCCATTTGGCGAGATAACATCCTTCACGAAGAAGGCGGTTTCAGACATCATCGGACCCCAGCCCGCTTCATACCAGCCAATCGTGCCGTCATCGAACAACACCTGCAGATGACCGTAATTATACATATCCGGCTTGATCTCATTGGAAAGACGCAGGCCCATGCCGCGCACTTCCACCGGCTTTGCATCGGTGATCTGGCACATGACATCGACATAATGCACGCCGCAATCGACAATCGGCGATGTGGTGTTCATCAGGTTCTTATGCGTTTCCCAGGTCGCGCCGCTGGACTGCTGGTTCAGGTTCATGCGGAAAACGTAAGGACCGCCGAGCTGTCGCGCTTCAGAAATCAGCCGCATCCAGGACGGATGATGGCGCAAGATATAACCGATGACGAGCTTGCGTCCGTTGGCCCGCGCACAGTCGATGACCCGGCGTGCGTCTTCCACGGTCGTTGCCAGCGGCTTTTCGACAAAGACATGCGCGCCCTGCTCCATTGCAGCCACGGCATAATCGGCATGGCTTTCCGAATAAGTGGCGATGCATGCCATATCCGGTTTCAGTTCAGCCAAAGCCTCGTGAAAGGATGGATGAATTTCATAGCCTGCCAGCTCGTCTGGCACCGCAACCTTGGTCCGGTTGACCAGACCAACGACTTCAAAGCCCGGATTGCGATGATAGGCCAGCGCATGGCTGCGGCCCATATTGCCAAGACCTGCCGAAAGCACGCGTACCGGGGCGATCGGGGCCGGAGCGATTTGGGCCGGGGCGGTTGTTGTATCTGAACTCATTTTACAGCTCCGGCTGTGATGCCGCGGATCAGTTGCCGCGAGAAAATGACGTAGAGGACGAGGATCGGGAACATGGCCAGCGAAAGCGCCGACAGAACCGCATTCCAGTTGGTGACGAACTGACCGATGAACAGCTGCGAACCCAGTGTCACCGTCTTGGTGGCTTCGCTTGGCGCGAGGATCAGCGGGAACCAGAGATCGTTCCAGATCGGGATCATGGTGAAGACGGCAACCGTTGCCATGGCTGGACGGATCAGCGGCAGCACCAGCTTGAAGAAGATCGCATATTCCGACATGCCGTCTATTCGCCCGGCATTCTTCAAATCGTCGGACACGGTTCGCATGAATTCGGACAGGATGAAGATCGCAAGCGGCAAGCCTTGGGCTGTATAGACGAGGATCAGCGAGGTCAGACTGTTGACCAGTCCCACCGCGACCATGCCCTGCAACAATGCAACCGTACCAAGACGGATCGGGATCATGATGCCGATGGCCAGATAAAGCCCCATCAGCGTGTTACCCTTGAAGCGATATTCCGACAGCGCAAAGGCTGCCATTGCGCCAAACAGGATGACAAAGAAGATGCTCGCCACTGTAACGATGGCGCTGTTCTGGAAATAGGTCAGGAACGAGCCCTGCTTCAGCACCGTCTCATAACCGATGAGGCTAAAGCTTTCCGGTGTCGGAAACTGCAGCGGCGTGCGGAAAATCGCATTGCGGTCCTTGAAGGAATTGATCAGCGTCAGCGCCACCGGAAAGACGGCGACAAGCATATAGATGATCAGCGCCGCATGAACGAATGTTGTGCGGAGGGGCGAAGTGCGTGCTTTCGACATGATTTCTCGCTCCTCAGAACTGATAGCGGCGCATGCGACGCTGGATGCCGAACAGATAGAGCGACACACCGGCGAGGATGATGAGGAACATCACGGCCGCGATGGTGGCGCCCATGGACGGATTGCCTAGCTGAAGCTGGAAGCCGAAGAAGGTGCGGTACAGGAACGTGCCCAGAATATCGGTCGCCTTGTCTGGCCCCGCGAGTGCGCCCTGCATCGAATAAACAAGGTCGAACGCGTTAAAATTGGCAACGAAGGTCATGACCGAGATCAGGCCAATCGACGGCAGGATAAGCGGCAGCTTGATCTTCCAGAACTGGCTCCAGCCCGTAATGCCGTCGCATTCGGCAGCTTCGATGATTTCATCGGGAATGTTGAGCAGCGCCGCATAGATCAGCATCATCGGAATACCGACGAACTGCCAGACCGAGACGAGCGACACCGTCACAAGTGCGGTTTCGGCCTTGCCGAGCCATGGTCCAAAGGCCCATTTCATGCCCACCAGATCCATCATCCATGGTGCAACGCCCCAGATCGGTGACAGGATCAGCTTCCAGATGAAGCCGACAATCACGAAGGACAGTAGCGTCGGCAGAAAGATCGCGGTGCGGTAGAAGGCTGCGAAACGCAGTCTCGGCAGCGACAGCATGGCCGCCAGCAAAATGCCGATCGGATTTTGAACCAGCATGTGAATACAGAAGAATATAACGTTGTTCTTCAAAGCATTCCAGAAATCGCGTGACCAGTTGGCATCGCCGAAAAGCGTCTGGAAATTGGCAAATCCGACAAAGACGCGCTGCCCGTCAACGACATTGAAAAACGCTTGCCGCAATGTCTCGATCAGCGGAAGCACCATGACGGCGGTATAAACCAGCACGCAAGGCAGCAGAAACACAAGAATGTGCCACCGCCTCGGGCGTTTTTGCTCAATGATTGGCAGGTTGGCAGACTGGCTCATCAACACTCGCTGTTCTTCGGCTTATGCGGTTCTTACGAACTTTCTATCGCCGTGAGACTGACACGGATCGCGCATCGCGCGAAAGAAAAACTGCCCGCAAGACTATCCGGTAGGTCTGTTCGGCATCGAAAATGCACACGGGCGGCCCTGCGCTGTCGCAAAGCCGCCCGTGCACTATCGCTTTACTTGGCTGGCTTGTACCAGCTGTCCAGGCCTTCCTGCAGCTTCTTGGCGGCATCTTCCGGCGTTACGGTGCCGTTGATAACGTTAGCCGACTGAACCCAGGTTTCGTTTTCCAGGTTCGGCGTGCCACGCGACAGGATCTGGTAGGTCGAGCGGATGGTCGGCTTGCACTTTTCGCGCCAGGATACGAATTCCTGCGCCAGCGGATCGGACATCTTCACTGCCGTCGAGTTCAAGCTGAAGAAGCCCGGCAGCGCATTGGCGTAGATTTCCGCAAATTCCGGCGAAGCGACCCAGTTGAGGAACACCTTGGCCTGTTCGGCATTCTTGCTCGAAGCGTTGAGGCCAAGACCGATATCGTTATGATCCGAGATGTAGCAGCTGTCGCCGGCATTCTTCACCGGCGGCGGGAATGCGCCCATCTTGAACTGCGCCTGCGTGTTGAACAGGCCAATTTCCCACGAACCAGCCGGATAGATCGCGGCGCGGCCCAGCGTGAAGAGGTTCTGGCTGTCCGGGTAGGTCTGCGCTTCGAAACCGTCGCCCAGATAATCCTTCCACTTGGCGAGAACCTTGAACGGCTCAACCCACGGTTCGTCGGTCAGTTTTTCCGTACCGGCGATAAGCGCCTTGCGGCCTTCTTCACCCTTCCAATAGGTCGGGCCGATATTCTGGTAGCCCATGGTTGCGGCTTCCCACATATCCTTGGTGCCCATGGCCATCGGGATATAGGTGCCGTCAGCCTTGATCTTGTCGAGCATCGCGAAGAACTCGGCTTCGGTCGCCGGTGCCTTCAGGCCAAGCTTGTCAAAGGCTTCCTGATTATAGATGAAGCCGTGAATAACCGAAGCCATCGGCACGCAGAAAGCCTTCTTGCCGTCGTCGGTGGTCCATGCGGACTTGGCGACGTCGGAGAAGTTCTTCATGCCTTCGAGGTCGGTGAGATCGGCAAGTTTGCCCTTGTTGAACAGTTCCAGCGAGGTGTCGAAAGGACGGCACGAAATAAGATCGCCGCCCGAACCAGCATCCAGCTTGGCATTGAGAGCGGCGTTATATTCCGTCGGCGCGCTTGGCGCGAAATTGATCTTGATGCCAGGATTCTTGGCTTCAAAGGCTGGAATGATCTTTTCCTGCCAGATCTGCAGATCGTCGTTACGCCAGCTTTCAACTGTCAGCGTGACGTCCTGAGCCAATGCGGCAGAACCCGACGCCAGCAACGTCGAACCCAGCAGCATGAATTTCAAGGTATTGCGAACCATTTGACCTTCTCCCGTTTTTTTGAACGCAGACGCACAAAAGAGGCGAGATACGCCTGTCCATTGCGATACACCACGTTGATGACGATGGCTCATCACGGTCCGGGATAAGTGCCGGCTACGCCGGTCTTTGCTCCATCCCATTTCCGCGCGGCCCTCGCCTGTCAACAAGCTTTGGCGACCCCTGGCGGCATTGCGCTCCCCTTTGAGTGAATTTAATGCCAAAAACGTACCAATTGTCCAGCGAAGTTTACGAAATTCTCGCATAAAAATTGGAAGCAAGATAATTTACCTTATTTTATCAACACATTAATCAATTTTTCTCCGCTTCGCTGAATCTGCTTGGTTAATGGTATTTTTTTGGTATCTTCAAGTTGGAGGTATCTTCATGGCAGAGTTTTTCATTGGCGTGGATGGCGGCGGCACCGGATGTCGCGCTGTAGTGGCAGATGGCAACGGTGCGATTCTGGGAACGGGACGCAGCGGATCGGCCAATATTGTCACCGATCCGCATACTTCGCTCGTCAATGTACGCGCAGCCATCGACAATGCCTTTGCCGATGCCGGGCTGGACCAGTGCCATTACGGTGAAAGCCACGCGGTCCTCGGCCTTGCTGGCGGCAATGTCGTAGGCGCCGGACTGCCGATTGAAGGCGGCCTCCCCTTTGCCCATGCCAATGTCGAGTTCGACGGCCTCATCGCATTGCAAGGTGCGCTTGGTGATCAGGACGGCATCGTTGCCATTCTTGGCACCGGCACGGCCTATATCGTCCGCCAGCAGGACCGGATACATTCGGTCGGCGGGTGGGGTTTTCCGCTCAGCGATCTTGGCAGCGGTGCGCGGCTTGGCCAAAGCCTGCTGCAAGAATGCCTGCTGGTGCATGACGGCATTCACCCCCGCAGCCGTCTGACAACGGATGTTCTCGACGAGTTCAGCAATAATCCCGACAATCTGGTTGAATTTGCCTGGACGGCGAAGCCCGGTGATTTCGGCAAATATGCCCCACGTGTTTTCCAATATGCAGCCAATGGCGATGAGACTGCGCGTATGCTTCTGGAGCGTTCCGCAGGCTATGTCAGTGAAACGCTGGATATGTTAATCGCGCAAGGTGCGGAGCGGATCAGTCTGTTGGGTGGCATGGCGCCGCTTTATGTGGAGTGGCTCCCGGCCAGCCATCAGAAGCTCATTGTTCCACCGGCAGCCGATGCCTTGACCGGAGCCTTGCAACTCGCGCTCAAGCGCTATGGCCACAAGATGAATGAGGCGCATGCATGAGCGGCAATTTCAGCGCCTTCCTACCCAAGAATCTTCAGGGCACTGGCCCCTCTTCAGGCGCGGGACCGCTCTACATGCAGTTGCGCCAGTCGCTGGAAGCCGCGATTCGTGCCGGTCATCTGGCTGACGGAGAGGCCCTACCACCTGAACGCGACATTGCAGAATATGCCAATATCAGCCGGGTGACCGTGCGCAAGGCAGTGGATGATCTCGTCAAATCGGGACTGCTGGTGCGCCGCCATGGCTCTGGCACCTTTGTCGTTCGCCCCAGCGAGCGTGTGCAGCAGTCGCTTTCCATGCTGACGTCTTTTACCGAAGACATGGCGCGGCGCGGCATTGCCACCCAATCCAAATGGCTGGAGCGCGGTCTCTATTATCCGTCGCCCGAGGAAATGATGAAGCTTGGCGTTTCATCGGAAACCCGCGTTGCCCGGCTTGGCCGTTTGCGTATGGCAAGCGATCTGCCGCTGGCTATCGAACGCGCCACCTTGTCGAGTGAAGTTTTGCCAGACCCCAATGCCGTACAGGGCTCGCTCTATGCTGAACTGGGACGGACCGGCTTTCGCCCGGTTCGCGCGGTGCAGCGCATATCCGCCTGCAACATCAAGGATCCCGATGCGCGGATACTTGGCGTCAAGGCTGGCGATGCAGGATTGTCTATCGAGCGGATTTCCTATCTCGCGTCAGGCCGTGCGGTGGAATTCACCAAATCGCTTTATCGTGGCGACGCCTATGATTTCGTGGCGGAACTCTCGATACCATCGGCCTAACGCCAACATCAGCCATTAAAAAACGGCCCGTTTCCGGGCCGTTTTCTTTTGTCTAATGATGCTTCGTGCCTTGGCGCGCCAGATCTGCAGTCGGATCGGCTGCAAGACGCTTGCGGGCACGGTCATCCATCAGCTCGTACCACATGGCATTGAGCACAGCGAAAGCTGCGGCGAGCGGCAGGCCCAGAAGCCAGGAAAAATACCACATATTGCTTTCCTTTCTTGGATTGAAAGGCGCGGACGGACAAGGCCGCCCGCAGCCCAATCAATAAGCGTGGTTGCTCTCGTCCTCGATCATTTCCTTTTCCACCTTGCCCCACAGCACTCTGTAGACCCAGGAGGTGTAGGCAACGATGATCGGCAGGAAGATCAGGGTCACGACCAGCATGATGAACAGCGTCATATGACTGGAAGACGAGTCCCAAACCGTCAGGCTTGCCCGAGGATCGAGCGAAGACGGTAGAATGAACGGGAACATCGAGACGCCGACCGACGAAATGATGCCGAAGATCGTGAGCTTGCCGAGCAGAAGTGGAGCGACTTCACGACCGCCACGCAGTGTCAGAAACACTGCAATCGCGCCCAGAATGCCAAGCGCCGGAGCGATCAGCAGGATCGGATAGTTCGCATAGTTGCTGAACCATGCGCTGTGATCCAGTTCCACCGTCTTGCGCAGCGGATTGGACGGTCCATCGGTGACGATGGCGCTCGTAATCCGGTAGCCGGACACCCAGAACCAGCTGGCAACGCCCGCCAGAGCATAAAGAACGAGCGTCAGAAGTGCAGCGATGCTGCCATAACGCCGTGCTCTCTGCTGTATTTCTCCCGATGTTTTCAGGACCAGCCAGGAGGCGCCATGCATGGAAAGCATGGTCACCGACAACACGCCGCAAATGAGTGCAAACGGGTTGAGCAGGCCGAAGAAGGTGCCTTCATAGAAGATCTGGAGATCATCGGCCAAACGGAAGGGTACGCCCTGCAGCACGTTGCCGACGGCGACGCCAAAAATCAGCGCAGGTACAAAACCGCCGATGAACAGGGCAATGTCCCACCCCCGACGCCAAGCCCTGCCCTCACGCTTCGAGCGGTATTTGAAACCGACTGGGCGCAGAATGAGGGCAAAGAGGATGACGAACATCGCCAGATAGAAGCCGGAGAAGGACACGGCATAAAGCGGTGGCCAGGCAGCGAAAATAGCGCCGCCGCCCAGAACCAGCCAGACCTGATTGCCTTCCCAGACCGGGCCGATCGTGTTGATGATAACGCGGCGCTCCACATCCGTTTTGCCGACGAGCGGCATCAGGATATCCACGCCCAGATCAAACCCGTCCATCGCGGCAAAGCCGATCAGCAGCACGCCGAGCAGTACCCACCAGATGATGCGAAGGGTTTCATAGTCCAACAATTCGCTGAGTATCATGGTCCTTACTCCGCAGGCGCAATGCTGGCAGGTGCAAGCATGGCTTCAGGTTTGCTGTCGGGTTCCGGTCCGGCTTTGATCGCGCGTATCATCAGGCCCATTTCGATGATGAACAGGACCGTGTAGATCGCGACAAAGCCGATGATGGTAAGCAGAACCGTCGATGCACCGAGATTGGAGACACCGACCGCTGTCGGCAGAATACCCTCGATAATCCAGGGCTGACGTCCGAATTCAGCGACAATCCAGCCCATTTCTGCGGCAATCCATGGCAGCGGAATTGCAAAGACTGCAACTTTCAGCAGGAAGCGATGCTGATCAAGCTTGCGCCGCGCCGACAGTACAAAGAACGTACCTGTCAGCAGGATCAGGAAGAACCCGATAGCCACCATGATGCGGAATGCCCAGAACAGCGGAAGGACACCCGGAACGGTATCGTTCGCGGCCTTGGCGATCTGCTCGTCGGTAGCCGTGCGCGGATCGTCCACATAGCGCTTCAGAAGGAGCGCATAGCCCAGCCACTGGCTGTTATCGGCGAAAACGTCCTTCACATCCTGCGGTACGGCACTGGTGTCGCCAGCGGCGCGGATTTTCTGCAACGCATCATAAGCGACGATACCGTTGCGGATATGGTTCTCCGCATTCTCGACCAGATCATTGATGCCCTGGATCGGCGTGGTTAGCGAACGCGTGCCGATCAGCCCCATAACCCACGGAATATGCACAGCGAAATGGGTTTCGCGTGCTTCCTGGTTCGGAAAGCCGAAGACCGTGAACGAGGCAGGTGCAGGCTCTGTTTCCCACATTGCTTCGATAGCGGCGATCTTCATCTTCTGGTGTTCATTGGCCAGATAACCGCTTTCATCACCAAGAACGACGACCGAAAGCGATGCGGCCAGACCGAAAGAAGCGGCAACCGTCATCGAACGCTTGGCGAGTTCCACCGAGCGGCCTTTCAGCAGATACCAGGCGGAAACGCCCAGAACGAATATTGAGGCCGTTGCGTAACCTGCCGAAACCGTATGCACAAATTTGGCCTGCGCCACCGGATTCATCAGAACCGCGAAGAAATCGGTGATTTCCATACGCATGGTTTCAGGGTTGAACGCTGATCCGACAGGGTTCTGCATCCAGCCATTGGCGATGAGAATCCACAGAGCGGAAAAATTCGAACCCGCCGCAACCGCATAGGTCGCGATCAGGTGGCCGACCTTGGAAAGACGGTCCCAACCGAAGAAGAACAGACCAACGAAGGTCGCCTCAAGGAAGAAGGCCATCAGGCCCTCAATGGCGAGCGGGGCACCGAAAATATCGCCCACATAATGGCTGTAATAGCTCCAGTTCATGCCGAACTGGAATTCCATCACAATACCCGTCGCGACACCGATCGCGAAGTTGATGCCAAACAGAGTACCCCAGAATTTCGTCATCTGTCGCCAGATGAGTCGCCCCGTCATCACATAAACGGTTTCCATGATGGCCAGCAGCACGGAAAGACCCAACGTCAGAGGTACGAAGAGGAAGTGATAAAGTGCCGTGATTGCAAACTGCAATCGCGACAGGGAGACAATATCGAGTTCCATCTTTTTCAGCCGGAAATTCCCGGCCCTCCTAGAGCATTCGCGACCGGGAGATTTCACCGGAATCGCAAAATGCGACCAAAACGATATAATGTTGCACGCCGCATAAATTGGCAGACGCGACGCGCCTTCGCGTAACGGACACCGTCATGACATTGTCCGTTTGAAAAGAAGAGCGGATGAAAAGCCGCCCGTCGTTTCCATTCTCGATTGTTGGCAAAGCCCCGATATCTGGACCCTGCCCGCCCGGTCACCTCATAGATTCGAGGATTTCACCGAAGCGCTGGTCACTCATGCGCACAGACTCAACTAGAGCGCCTTGATTTAAAACAATGATGCGGTCGCAAATCCGCGCTTCGCGCTGGATATGTGTCGCAACCAACAGGGTATGTCCGCCTGCCTGCGTCCGAAGCCGCGTCAACACGTCTTCAGCAACGGCCCCATCCAACCCTTCGGTCGGTTCATCGAGAAGCCACAAGGACGATTCGCTTAAGAACAGTCGCGCCAATGCAAGACGTCGCGCCTGCCCGCCGGACAATCCAAAACCACCCTCGCCCAGCATCGTGTCGAGGCCTGCTGGCAAGGTTTCTACGAACTCTCCGAGACCGGCTGTGTGCAAAGCCTGCATCAGTGTTGTGTCGTCTGCATCCGGCCTGGCCAGTCGCAGATTGTCGCGAAGACTGTCCTGAAAAAGTTCGGTGCGCTGGGTCAGCAAACTGCTGGCCAGCACGTCCGCACTGCCATCCATCGCCGGGATTTCACCTGCGAGCAGGTTGAACAGGGTCGACTTGCCCGCGCCGCTGGTTCCGACAATGGCAACACGTTCGCCCGCTTCGACCGTGAGGTTGATGGTTTTCAAGGCATCGATGGCCGCGTCTTCGTGGCGGACAGATAGATTACGAAGCTCCACAGCAATGCCATCCGGTGGCGTGGGCAGACCTGTAATCGACGCTCCCTCACACAATTGCGGCCCAACCCGCCGTGCAGCCAGAATGGTGCGCCCCAGTTCCATCGCACCACGCCGCAGCGCCACGAATGGTTCCATTGCGCCGAGAATAACAAGCATAGCCAGTGCGGCGACCGGCGCGCCGATTGTCCCGGACTGAACAAGCCAGCCAGCGCCAATCAGGCCGCCAGCCAGAAGTCCGGCATGTGCCACACCGAGGCCAGCGCCGGTCCGGATCTCAACGCGATTGAGCGTACGGTCAGCCGCAGCGACATAACGATCTGCCCGGACGAGCGCATCGTTTTGCGCCTGCATCCGCCCCGCCATGAGCAATTCCGTCTGGCCCGCAACCAGATCGACCGCGCGGGCGCGCAGTGCTTCCGTGCCCTTGGCGCGCCTGCGCATCGGCATTTCCGAACGCCGCGCAGCAAATAGAGGCAGGCTCAAGCCGACGATCAAAAGCACAAGTGCAACGGCAAGCCCGAATAACGGATGCATCAGTGCCAGCGCAAGACCTGCCACCAATGCGGTTGCAAGTGCAGCATCTATCGGCACGACGACACGCAGATAGAGCGAATCCAGTGCATCGATATCCGCAGTCAGACGGAATAGAAGCCGTGCTGGTCGCTTTAAAAGTGCATTGGCTGCGGCGGGTCTCGCCCAGCTGCGAAACAGCTTTTCGCGTAATGCCGCCAGAATGGCGAGCGTTGCATCATGGGTGACAAGACGTTCGAGATAACGTGCACCCGTCCGCACAATTGCCAGGAACCGGATACCCGCTGCCGGTGCAAAGACATCGAACACAATAGCTGTAGCTACACTCAAGCCTGCAATGGCCGTTGCTGTGATGAACCAGCCAGAGAGGCCAAGCAGTGCTATACCAGCCAGAACAGTGACCGTCGCGGCTGCAATGCCTGCATAGAGAGCAGCACCCTTGGTTCTGAAAAACAGGCGCAGGATTGGGCGGAGCGCTTGCAGACCGTTCATTCGGCTGCCCTCCTCTGCCAAAGCGGATCAGTATCCTGACAAGAGTCCAAGCGTATGATGCGATCCATCCTGCGCGCCAGTCCCTCATCATGGGTGGCGACAATCAGGGTCTTGCCCTTGGCCAGCCGCAACAGACTGTCGGCAATATGCCTGGCTGTCTCACTGTCGAGATGGGCCGTTGGCTCGTCGGCCAGAATAATATCGGCCTTAGGATCGACCGCGATGCGAGCCAGCGCGAGCCGCAAGGCTTCACCGCCCGAAAGCCCGGCCCCGTTTTCCCCGATAACACCATTGCCGGTGATGCCAGCAACATGCGCGAGCGCCATATCGTCGATGATCGCGGCAGTTGATCTGGCAGCGGCTTCACGCCCGAGCGTGATATTGTGCCGTGCCGAGCCTGCAAAAATATGGGGCCTTTGACCGACCCAGCTCATACGCTGGCGCGAGACCGTCGCATTTTCGGGCGTCATGCTCGTGCCGCCGAACCGTATTGCGCCTGTTTGCGGCGCTGCCAGTCCAGCGATCAACGCCAGAATGGTGGACTTACCATAACCGCTCGGCGCAAGCAGCGCGACATGCTCCCCCGCCTCGATTGTCAGGTTGAAATCTGTCAAAACCGAAGGACCTGCCGGATATTGAAAGCCGACATCGCGTAGTTGAACAGAGGGGGCCGATTCTTCCAGTCCACCCGCCGTGGCGCTGCTGTTGCCGACAACAGGCATGGAATGGCGACTGAGCTTTTCCAGCGCATCGATGGCGGCTTCGCCCGATGCACGGTCATGCCAGACGGCGGAAAGGTCACGCAGCGGCTCAAAGAAAGCAGGCGACAGAAGCAGGATAAACAGGCCTTCGCCGAGCGTCAGTTTGTGTCCCCAGGCACCGAACTGCAATGTGCCAAGCAGGTGGAAGCCGATATAGACGGCCACCATGGCTACACCAAGCGCTGCAAAAAGCTCCAGCACGGCAGAAGACAGGAATGCAATCCGCAGGACTTTCATTGTCTTCGTGCGCAGGGTCTCGGCATTTTCACGCAGCCGCGTGGCGGTGGCATCGACGGCATGAAAACTGCGGATCGTGGTCAAGCCGCGCAGGCGGTCCAGCAGAAAACCATTCATCCCGCCAAGCGCTACAAGCTGCTTCTCACTCGCGGCTTTCGCGCGCCAGCCAATCAGCGCCATGAAAATCGGGATCAAAGGTGCGGCAACGAGCAAAACCAGTGCCGCTGCCCATGAAAACCAGAAGACGGCCAGCAGGATCGCCAGCGGCACCAGCATGACCCGAATGCGCACCGGCACAAAACGCGACAGATAGGGCACGACCATCTCAGCCTGTTCGGCGAGAATGCTTGCAGCCTCGCCTGACGATGGCCGCGCTGTGTCGAGTGGAGAACGGCTGGAAAGCGCTGTGACAGCCCGTTCACGCAAAGCTGTCAGTTCGGCGCGGGCGGCATCGAATGCCTTGGCTGCGCCAGCACTGTCAATCAGGCTGCGCAGGCATCCCAGCACGAATATGCCCAGTGCTGCATAATAAATTCTGTTGTCGAAACCCGTATCGGCGAGACATCCGATGGCATAGGCGATCAGTCCCGCCTGCGGCAGCCATAGAAGTGCTGCCAGTGCCTGAAGATTTGCCCCCCGCCGAAGCATGGCCGGAACTGGCCGGCGCTCAGAACGACGCTTGGAAGGACTTGAGCGGCGCTTGCCGCCTGTCGCCTCTCCGTCGTCTGGCGTTAGCTTTTCCGCCAGTTGCTCCGTTTGGGGGACATCAGATGTCAATCTCGCTTAGGCTCCTTCTTGGCCGATGTTCGCCCACGTCCCAAAGCCACGATCCTGTCGGTGGTTTCGAGGAAACGGGTTACCTTGGCGCCAAGCGCCAGCAGGCTTGTCAGACGGTCCGTATCGAGCTTCTTGACGTCGTCGTACCAGTTGGTCAGCCGCTCGATCAGGCTGTACATGTCTTTCATGCGCTCCTGCGCATAACGATCACCGTCGTCCTGCGGTGCTTCCATCAGCACTTCGCGCAAAACGGACAGGGTTGGGTCAATCTCGCGCTTCTTGCGCTCTTCAGCGAGTGTGCGCAGAATTTGCCAGACATCATCCGGCGTCGTGAAGAAATCGCGACGGTCGCCGGGAATGTGCTTCAAGAGCACGAGGTTCCAGCCCTGCAGTTCGCGTATGCCCATGGAGACATTCGAGCGTGACACACCAAGCGCGTCGACGATCTCGTCAGCGCACATGGGTTGAGGCGACAGATAAAGCAGCGCGTAAATCTGCCCTACCGTGCGGTTGATGCCCCAACGGCTGCCCATCTCTCCAAAGTGGAGCACGAACGACTGAACGATTGGCGACAATTCCAAAATTCTCTCTCCCGTATTTTCTGAACTTTCAGAAATTACTGAAATCCAGATAATCTAAATGATGAAAACCTTCAATCCGCCTGACCATTGATGCGCCGCATCTGGACAATTGGCCGCAGCCCACAGCACTCCTCCAAATGCCATCGGCCGCTCCTTCCGGACCAAACAGGCCGCAGGCAATACGCTTCAGATTCGGGAAAGAGCGAATATCGTGACCGAACAAGAGGATATGAGTCTTTAAGCGAACCCGAAAAAGCTCAGTCCGTTCGTCCGAAAAACGATGGCGGCCCTTCCTGGAAGAAGCCGCTGATTTTCCCCGTTCTGCACTGCGGAAAAGCCTAAAACGCCCCTTCCGCACCCTCAAGCATGATGTCTGCCGGCCTCAATCGGGGTCGGAAGATGAAGGCAGCTCCTTGCTGTCCTGCGTTGTGTCGCGATGGATCACAGCGCGGCTGAGCAGCATGAGCGTCACCGGCGTTGTGATGACCACAAAGACGGTAATCAATACTTCATGCAGAATCGGCTTCGATTGCAAGATGGAGAAAAATATGATCGAAGCGATCAAGATTCCCCCAGCCCCAAAAGAAGAGCCGATGGTCGGTGCGTGAATGCGTTCGTAAAAGGTCTTGAAACGCACCAGGCCAATGCATCCGACGAGCGTCAGGAAAGCACCGGCGACGAGAAAAAACGAAATGAGAATGGCGGCCCAAAGCGGGATTTCGGCTGCATGGATCATTCGATCACCTCCCCGCGCATCAGGAATTTCGCAAGTGCGACGGTGGCAACGAAACCAAGCAACGCGATGATCAGCGCAGCCTCGAAATAGATATCGCTGCCGGTGCGAATGCCGAAGGTGATCAGCAGCAGCAGCGCGTTGAGATAAAGGGCGTCGGTGGCGAGCACGCGGTCCTGAGCCCGTGGGCCAACCAGCAGGCGATAAACAGCGCAACCCATGGCGGCGATCAGCATCAATTGCGCGGCGAGCAGAGACCAGAAGATGACAACGGCACTCATGCGGATTTCTCCTTCTCGACGACGTCTCCTGCCCCGAAAATCGTAATCAGCGGCTTTTCATATTTTTGCTTGATCAGATCGCGCCAGACCTGCGCTTCTTCAAGGTCGAGTACGTGAATGGTCAGTTCGCGGCGCGCGCTGTGGTGATCCACCCAGGCCGTGCCGGGCGTTGCGGTCACCACACAGGCGAGTACCGCCAGCGCGGTGCGATTTTCCAGCTCCAGCGGGATAACCACAAAACCGGGGCGGCGCTTTCTTCCAGAAAGGATGATGCGCGCCACAGTGATGTTCGAACTCAGAATATCAAGGCTGAACGTGACGAAAAGCCGGAGCATCGCCGGGATCGAGCGAATATGATTTTTCTGTGGTTGGAGCGCCGTCATGATCTGGCAGGCGAACAGCGCGATGACCACGCCAAGAATGAGCTGCGCGGGGGTAAAGCCGTTCAGCAGCAGCCAGAACAGAAGCAGCGACACGAACAACAGCGGATATGGCAGGATTTTTCTCATTCTACCTCCGCCGCTTGCGTGCCCGTCTTCTTGGTCGTGTTATGCTCAACCTTGGGCGCCTTGAGAACACTATCGATATAATCGGATGGATGGTGTAGCGAACGTGCCGTTTCGTCCATGTAGCGCATGGCGGGACCAGCTGCGATTGTCAGCGCAAGACAAAGTGCCAGCAGCCCGGCAATCGGCACCACTTCGCGCACCAGAACGCGCGGCACATTGCCTTCGAGCGACGCCCAGAAAGTGCGGATACCGGTACGTGTCATGGCAATCAACGCCGAAAGACCGGACAGCAGGATCAGCGCAATCAGCGCCCAGCTTGCCGGACTGACCGGCATCGCCAGTTGCGGCGTTGGTCCATCGCCGTTGAACACCGCAGCCAGGATCAAGAACTTGGCGATAAAGCCCGAGAACGGTGGCAGGCCGATCAGCAAAATGGCGCATATCGCAAAGAACGTACCGAGGATGGCAAGAGTGGCAGGCAGGACCGCGCCCACCTCTTCCTCTTCTTCTTCCTCTTCGTCATCGCCATAGGCTTCCATCGTCACCGCGAGAACGTTGGCGGCGGCATCCTGTCCGCGCTCGACAAGTTCGATCAGCAGGAAGAATGCAGCGATCGTGAGCGTGGAACTGACCATATAGAACAATGCAGCTCCAGCCATGGCGGTGTTACCACTACCGATGGCAGCCAACAGCGTGCCCGAGGAAACGAGAATGCTGTAGCTCGCAAGCCTGCCCATGGCCTGCGATGCAACCACGCCGATCAGGCCGAAAGCGAGCGTGATCATGCCGCCGAAATAGAGCCAGTCATTGCCAAAACCGTAGGACGAGCCAGCGCCAATGCCGAACATCAGCGGCGACAGGCGCAACAGCACATAAATGCCAACCTTGCTCATGATCGCGAAGATCGCGGCAACAGGCGCTGCGGCCGCCGTATAGGTCGGCGCAAGCCAGAAATTGAGCGGCCACATGCCCGCTTTGATCAGGAACGCCACACCGAGAACCGCAGCACCGGCTTCAAGCAACATACGATCTTCAGGCGCAACCTGTGTGATCCGCTGCGCGAGGTCAGCCATGTTCAGCGTGCCGGTAACACCGTAGATCAGGCTCACGCCGATCAGGAAGAGCGAAGACGCCACCAGATTGACTGCGATGTAATGGAGACCCGCCTTAACGCGTGCCGGACCGGAGCCGTACAGCGCCAGACCATAGGAGGCGGCGAGCATGACCTCGAAGAAAACGAACAGGTTGAACAGGTCGCCCGTCAGGAATGCGCCGTTCAAGCCCATCAGCAAGAGCTGGAAGATCGTATGGAAATGCGGGCTTGCCTTGTGCCAATGCGCCAGCGCAAAGCTGAGTGCGGCCATGCCGAGCAGGCTCGCCAGAAGCAGCATCATTGCCGCCAGCCTGTCGAGCACCAGCACGATGCCAAAAGGCGCGGGCCAGTTGCCGATGAGATAAACAATTGCTTCGGGCGCTTTTTCGCTGGCCATAGCCACAAGCGTGCAGGCAATGCCGATCAGGCCAAGTGTCGAGAGCGAATTGATCGCCATCTTCAGCTTGCGGCTGCGTTCGTCGATCAACAGCAGAACCGCTGCCGTTACCAGCGGCAGAAGGATCGGAGCAACGATGAGGTGTGATTTCCAATCCATCATCAGTTCTCCTTGCCGTCGACATGGTCGGTGCGTGTCAGACCGCGCGAAGCGAGCAGCACGACAAGGAAGAGCGCCGTCATGGCGAAGCCGATAACGATTGCCGTCAGCACAAGCGCCTGCGGCACCGGATCGGTATATTGAGCGGCCTGTACGTCCAGACCGGAGTCCAGAACCGGCGGCGCATTGGAACGCAGCCGTCCCATCGAGAAGATGAACAGATTAACCGCATAGGAGATCAGCGACAGGCCGATCGCCACCTGGAACGTGCGCGGGCGCAGCACCAGCCAGACGCCGGACGCCATCAGCACACCGATTGCGAGAGCAAGAACCAGCTCCATCAGTTCTCCTCCTTCGCAGTCGCTGCGGCGAGCTTCTCGACGCGATGTTTACGGATCGATTGGTGCGCCAGTGCAATCAGGACGATAACGGTTGCACCCACGACGAGCGTGAAAACACCGAAATCAAACAGCAAGGCGCTCGCCAACGGCATTTTCCCCACATACGGTATCTCCGCATATTGGAAGAATGTGGTCAGGAACGGATAGCCGAACAGCCACGCGCCGGAGCCGGTTGCCGCAGCGCTCAACAAGCCAATGCCGATCCAGCGCAGCGGCAGAATGCGCAGCCTGTCTTCCACCCAACGCGTTCCGGCAGCCAGATATTGCAGGATGAAGGCAATCGCCAGCGCAACACCGGCCGCAAAACCACCGCCCGGCAGATCGTGCCCGCGCAGGAACAGATGCATGGCCAGAACGATGATGACCGGGAACAGCCATTGCATGATGACTGACGGCACAGCCAGATAATCGTTCAGCGTTTCACCCGCCTTGCGATCTGGCATGGCTTCATCGTAGGCGTCCTGAATCTTCTGTTGTGCGGTCGAGCCGGTGGAATCCGGCGCGGGACGGAAACGACGCAGCAGTGCGAAGACTGTCAGGCCGACAATCCCGAGGACGGCAATTTCACCGAACGTATCGAAGGCGCGGAAATCAACCAGAATGACATTGACGACATTTTTGCCACCGCCGCCCGAATAGGCGTTCTGCAGGAAATAATCGCCAATGCTATTGGGTGACGGGCGCGTCATCATCGCATAGGCAATGATTGAAACGCCGACACCACTGGCAACCGCCAGCAAAAGATCGCGATAACGGCGGATGCGCGGGCCGATCTTCACCGGAATCGGATCGGGATCTTCCCAACGCTTCGGCAGCCAGCGCAAGCCGAGCAACAACAGAACCGTGGTGACGATTTCCACCAGAAGCTGGGTCACCGCAAGATCAGGCGCCGACAACCAGACGAATGTGATGCAGGTGATAAGCCCTGCCCCGCCAAGCAGGATAAGAGCAGCCAGACGGTGATACTTGGCCTGATAGGCCGCACCGATGGCGCAGGCGCAACCAAGCGCCCAGAGGCCCGCGAAAATCGGATCGACCGGCTGCGCGCCCAAAGTACCGGAGCGCAAACTGCCCTCGATCAGCGGCCAGCCGGCGACCACAACAGCTATGGCAACGATGATGCGCAACTGCGGCTGCAAACGACGCGTACTCAGGAAATTTTCTGCCTTACGTGCCCAGTTCCAAGACAGCGTCACCAGAACGCGCTCGAAAATGCGCTGCCCTTGCAGATGGCGGAATACCGGCGGTCCATCCTCACTGGTGGCCAGATAGTTCTTCAGGCACCAGTGCAGCAACACGCCGCCAATCATCGCTGCAATACTCATCATCAGCGGCAAATTGAAACCATGCCAGACCGAGAGGCTATATTCCGGCGTCGCATCGCCAAGCACAGAGCGAACCGCCGAATGCAGGAATGGACCAATGGACAGGCCGGGAACAATACCGATCAGAAGGCAGAGTAGCACGAGAAGCTCGATGGGACGACGCATCCAGTGCGGCGGTTCGTGCGGCTCGCGCGGCAGATCATGCGGCGGCGGACCGAAAAAGGTCGAGTAGATAAAGCGGATCGAATAGGCCACCGTGAAAATGCTGGCAAGCGTCGCCACATAGGGCGTGATCGAGTCCAGCCACGATGCAAGATGCGTTTCGACCGCTTCGGCAAAGAACATTTCCTTGGAAATGAAGCCGTTCAGCAGCGGGACGCCCGCCATGGCCGCGCTCGCCACCATGGCAAGTGTTGCCGTATAGGGCATTAATCGGAACAATCCGCTCAGGCGGCGCATATCGCGCGTGCCCGTTTCATGATCGATAATGCCCGCCGCCATGAAAAGCGACGCCTTGAAGATGGCATGGTTGACCATGTGGAAGATCGCGGCCACTGCCGCAAGCGGACTTCCAAGGCTCAAAAGCGCGGTGATAAGGCCCAGATTGCTGATCGTCGAATAGGCGAGCAGCCCTTTAAGATCTTGCTGAAACACGGCAAAAAAGCTTGCCAGCAACAGCGTGATCAGGCCAGCCGAACCCAAAATCCAGAACCATTCCTCGGTTCCGGCCAGCACTGGCCACAGGCGGGCGAGCAAAAACACACCGGCCTTCACCATCGTCGCCGAATGGAGATAGGCCGAAACAGGTGTCGGCGCCGCCATCGCATTCGGCAGCCAGAAATGGAACGGAAACTGCGCGCTTTTGGTGAAAGCAGCGAGCAGGATCAAAACGAGCGCAACCGTATAAAGGGGATGGGTGCGAACCTCATTGCCTGCTGCCAGAACCACATCGAGATCATAGCTGCCGACGATATGGCCGAGCAGCAGCATACCTGCCAGCAAGCAGAAGCCGCCAATGCCTGTGACTGTCAGCGCCATACGCGCGCCATCGCGCGCACTGGCATTGTGATACCAGTAGCCGATGAGCAGGAACGAGAAGATACTCGTCAGCTCCCAGAAGACGGCAAGCAGAATGATATTGCCGGACAGAACGACGCCGAGCATCGAACCCATAAACGACAGCAGGAATGAGAAGAAACGCGGCACCGGATCGTCCGGCGACATGTAATAGCGCGCGTAGATCACGACCAGAAGGCCAATGCCGGTGATCAGCATGGCGAACAGCCATGCGAAGCCATCCATGCGCAGCGTTACATTGAGACCATAGGCGGGTAGCCATTCAACTGTGCCGCGCAGAACCTTTCCGTCCGAGACAATCGGATAAAGGCTCGCCGTAAGAATGAAGGCGACGAGAGCGATGGCTGCCGTGAACCAACCGGAACCGCTTCGGTCGGCGCCCCTGAAGAGACCCGTGATGACGCTGCCAATAAAAGGAAGAAGGACAAGCAGGAAAAGCATTCTGCCGTCCATCGTCATGCGCCCAAGGCCTCCCATCCGCTCTTACGTTTTATAATCACACACATCTTGTCCGAAAGCTGTTCACACTTTCCGGGATGCGCTCCATTTTATCTTAATTTCCGGGCGCAAAACCGTCAGGCACTTTGCAGGAAATATAGGGTCAACTGATCCAGCGCATGCGCAGCTCAGGCAAGCAGCAACTGAAATGCTCCGGTCAGATGTTGTGAGGAATCATATATTCCAATGTCGTTATTATGACCGGCCTGACAATATATTGGCAATAGCATTCGATTGTTTATATGGGACAAATCAGAGACTTATCGCAATTTTCTGACTTTTTTACCGCAGAAACCGATGCGAATCTCTTTCATTCGCCACAGGTTCACCCTTGCAACCTTACCTTGAAGGGCAGCTTGCCGCGAAATTCTTGCAGGCGAATGACATGAGCAGGCATTCTTACCCGGGAGATTCTTTTCAGGTTCAGCCTTCGAGCAGAGCGTCGACCAGCTTGGCGACCTGAACGCGGATATCCGGAACGGCGGTCGATTCCCAAAAGACGCCCTTTGTGATCGGACCAATCGCAAAGAATGAGCCTGATGGCTCGCCGCGCGCATTGATCAACTGGAAATCCTTGGTCACATCGAGACCGAGATCAAGCGCATCCGGCTTGGCCAGCCCATGCTCCATCAAACCAAGCAATGCCGGGTTGCGGGTCGTTGAGAACCGGGGATTACCGCCGCGGCAGTCGATAATTGTCGCAATTTTCACCTTATGAAACAAACCGCTATGGCGCTCGCGATAGCGGATTGTCATGTCTGTTTCGTTTTCCTGCACTGAAAGCAGCCGCCCGGCCGCAATCTCCAACTGTCCAGAAGCACGCGCCGCGTCAATGCGATCAGCGACAGCGGGCGCCATGCGATGCCGATGCGTGTCCCACCAGGGCCGCAAATGGCGGAGAAAACTTTCGCGTTGTGCCAGCGGCAGCCGTGTCCATATCTGCTGGGTGTGGGGCCGCAGTGCATCCATGACGGCGCGCCAGTTCGAACCCGAGCTTTCGGCTTCCTGCATAAGTGAACGAACGCGACGCAGCAGACCGACAATACCGGAAGCGACAAACAATGAATCTGTGTCGACTTCGAAAGGCTCCGCAGGCGCGTGACGGGCGGGCACCAGTCCGCGCCGCGATATTGCGTGTATCTGCCCCCGATGCCCGCGATCGAGCAACGACAACACACTGTCGACCATGGACAGTCCAGTCCCGAAGATCGCCACCGGCGCGTCCGCTGGAATGTCGAAATAGCCTTTGCTGGACCAGTATTCAGCGACATTCGCACCGGAAACGGCGATTGCCGTTTCATTGCCGGTCGCGACAATGATCGCCTCTGCCGACACAACCTCGCCTGACTCCGCGACAACAGCAGGCCTGCCGCCTTCGAGAACGACATCGACAATCTCGCGTGGGTCGACAACCAGTCTCGCTGTCTCGCCAGAGCGATATCCTTCCACAAGCTCGTTCAGATAATCACGATAGAGCCTGCGTGGTGCGAAAGACTGCGGCTGCCACTCATTGGCGATGGGCGCGTTTGCTGCCGTTTGCCGGGCCTGCAGCCAGTTCAGGAAATGATTGGGATTGCCGGGAAAGGCGCTCATATTGTTGGCGCGAACATTGAGAAGATGACTGGGGTTCTCCGTGGAATAGGCGATTCCCCTGCCAATCTGGCCCGAGCGTTCGAAAATGCGAACCGTCGTGTCGCGGGAGCGTTCCAGCAATTGCGCCGCAAGAATGACGCCGCTCGCGCCGCCGCCGATAATGACAAAAGACTTCAAACTATCGTGACCTATCCCTGTTCGCGATGGTTTCGACCTTTGAACGGCTTCCATCGTCCTTCCCAAAATCACACTAATTTAATAAGATTCCAACATCGTACCCAAGAAGTAAACCCCGCTTTCGCAGGGAATTTCCCTTCAACGCTCAGGCTCCCATCCGCTTTGTCTGGCCAATATGGAAACAATGGCGGCTTCACAATCCCTATTTGTTGACAGTGTGTCGCTGAAAAACGGGCTGGCGTTGAACGGTTTTACCCCAATATCTTGGGGCACGTCATGAATGTAACTTCTGGACATTCTGCATCGAAAGATGTGTCAGGAAGTTCACAATCTACTGCAACATCAGGATTAGAACGAATGAACAATAGTCATCTCGCATCCATCAAGAAGCGTCGCACCCAGTATGCTCTAGGCAAGAACCTCCCGCTCGCCAAGGAACAGGTTGCAGAACTGATCCGTGAAGCCGTCAAGCACACGCCTTCGTCGTTCAACTCCCAGAGCTCGCGTGCAGTCATCCTGTTTGGCGCTGAAAGCGACAAGCTGTGGAACATTGCCAAGGAAGAGCTGCGCAAGATCGTTCCTGCCGACGCATTTGCACAGTCGGAAGCCAAACTTAACAGCTTTGCAGCCGGTGCTGGCACGGTTCTGTTCTTTGAAGACCAGAACGTGGTGAAGGGCCTTCAGGAACAGTTCGCGCTTTATGCCGACAACTTCCCGGTCTGGTCGGAACAGTCGGGCGGCATGGCTCAGCATTCGGTCTGGACTGCCCTCTCCGACGCCGGTATCGGCGCGAGCCTGCAGCACTACAACCCGCTGATCGACGCAGAAGTCGCCAAGACCTGGGATATTCCGTCGTCGTGGAAGCTGCGCGCCCAGATGCCGTTTGGTTCCAACGAACAGCCTTTCGGCGAAAAAGCCTTCATGGATGATGGTGATCGCTTCAAGGTATTTGGCTGATCCCGAATTTAAAAAACTGAGATGAGGCCGGAGATTTTCTCCGGCCTTTTCTTTTTTGCGGGCACAATATTACCTGATCAGCGCAGTCTATATTGTGAACCTTCCCTAAATAGGAATCTAATAGCGCGGCGCCAGAGCGAGTCGCGGATATCCGGCTTCTCAGACTACGAGGCGCATTTTCTATGCATGGTCCGGCCCGAATGATGGCCGTGACCGAAGGGGAAGTTGCATGACCACCGGAATCCTGTCCTTCAATCATCGTCACCATGGCGATACCGTCTCCAGAACGACCATCCAGTCTGGCTTTGCGCAGCGTCTGTTGCGCAGCACAATTCCCGCCGCGCTGGCCTTTGGCCTGTTGCTGTCGGCAGCGCCGAAATCGGTACAAGCCGCCACGCCAGCCGATACGCTGGTCATCGCCATGGGTATTGATGACGTCATTTCGCTCGATCCCGCGGAGGTTTTCGAAATCACCACGTCGGAAGTGCTCACCAGTACCTATGAGCGTCTGGTGACGACGGACACCAAGGATCCGACCAAGATCATCCCACAGATCGCCGAAAGCTGGACGTTCTCGGACGATGGCCGCTCGATCACGTTCAAGATTCGCAAAGGCCTGAAATTCGCCTCTGGCAATCCGTTGACGGCGCAAGATGCAGCCTATTCGCTGCAACGCGCGATCAAGCTCGACAAAAGCCCAGCGTTCATTCTCAGCCAGTTCGGCCTGACACGCGACAACGCCGATCAGAATATCGTTGCTCCCGATGACGAAACACTGGTCTTCACGACTGGAAAAGCGTTTGCGCCAAGCTTCGTTTTGAACTGCCTGACCTCCAGCGTTGCGTCCATCGTGGACAGCAAGCTGGTCAAAGAGCACGAGCAGAAGGCCGAAAAGACCGACGCTTATCCTTACGATACCGATTTTGGCTATGAATGGCTGAAGACCGGCTATGCGGGGTCTGGCCCATTCGCTTTGAAGCAGTGGCGCGCCAATGAAGTGCTGCTTCTCGAACGCAACGAGAATTATGCCGACGCCAAGCCCGCTATGAAGCGGGTCATCTATCGTCACGTGAAGGAAGGCAGTTCGCAGCGTCTGCTCTTGCAAGCAGGCGATATCGATATTGCTCGCAATCTGGAACCCGGCGATCTGGAAACGCTGAGCAAGGACGACAAGTATCACGTTCTCGCAGCGCCAAAGGGCCGTGTTTATTATCTCGTTGCGAACCAGAATGTGCCCGAACTGGCCAAGCCGGAAGTGCGCCAGGCAATCAAATATCTCATCGATTACAACACCATCGAATCCCAGCTCATCAAGGGTATTGGCCGCACGCATCAATCCTTCCTGCCAACCGGCATGTTCGGCGCGGTGGATGACAAGCCTTTCACCTATGACGTCGACAAGGCCAAGGAACTATTGGCCAAAGCCGGTCTGAAAGACGGCTTCAAGGTGACACTCGATGTCCGCAACACGCAGCCCGGCGTCGGTATTGCCGAGAACATCCAGCAGACCATGAGCAAGGCTGGTATCGACGTGGAAATTCTGCAAGGCGACGGCAAGCTGACAACGACCAAGGTGCGCGCACGCAAGCATCAGCTCGCACTCGGCATCTGGGGCCCGGATTATTGGGACCCGCATACCAATGCCGTGACCTTCACCAACAATCCGAACAATGGGGAAGACGTCTCCATGCGCACCAACGCCTGGCAAGCGCATTGGGAGATCCCTGAACTGACGGCGGAAACCATGGCTGCCGCCGAAGAGCGCGACACGGCCAAGCGTGAGGCCATGTATCATGATCTTCAGAAGAAGTTTCAGGAGACCAGCCCGTTCGCAATCCTTTATCAGCAGATCGAAACAGCTGTGACCGGCGCGAATGTGCATGGTTTCAACATGGTCGCCGACGCCAACTACGTTCAAACGGTGACGAAGGACTAATCAAAAAGACCGGGCATCCTGCGATGCCCGGTCTTCTCTTTTAAACCACTGCGAATTCTTATTTCTGATCGTCGAAACTGAATGGTGGCAATTGCACAAGCGCTGACTTCAGTGCTTCGGACCAGCTTTCCGATACCGTCTGGTAATAGGGATCCGTTGCCTCAAAGCGCCGCTGCATGCCCGTCTTGAGGCTGTCGGTTTCGTAAATCTGCATGTCCAGCGGAAGCCCGACGGAGAGATTGGCCTTCAGCGTGGAATCGAACGAGACGAGCAGCAGCTTCACCGCTTCCTCGAAGCTCATATCCTGCTGATAGGCGCGCACCAGAATGGGCTTGCCATATTTGTTCTCGCCAATCTGGAAGAATGGCGTATCGACCGAGCTTTCGATGAAGTTGCCTTCCGGATAGATATAGAACAGGCGCGGCTGGCCGCCCTTGATCTGCCCACCCAGAATGAAAGACGCGCCGAATGCATCGGCCGCCTTCTGGCCACCGGTCGCGGAATTCTGGATCACTTCCTTGACCGTATCACCGATCAGCCGCGCAACCTGAAACATGGACGGAGCATCGAATACCGACGGGTGTCTGTCGGCAGGCGCCTTCATTCGCTCTTCCAGAAGGCTGGCGACGGATTGGGTCGTGGCAAGATTGCCAGCCGAAAGCAGGACGATGACGCGGTCGCCGGGCTTCGACCAGCTCCGCATCTTGGAAAAAGTGGAAATATTATCGAGCCCCGCATTCGTCCGGGTGTCGGACATGAACACAAGGCCACGATCAGTTTTCATTCCAACGCAGTAGGTCATCAGCAGTATCCGGCAGGCAATATCATCGTTCTTGTCCGATCACTGCCCTACATTGATGTGAACCGCAAGGCTTTCAGCCGTTCCACCGAGCCTAACCCCCGAAATTGGGGCTGCATCGCGATAGTCGAGCCCCGTCGCCAGACGCACATAACGGTCATTCGGGCAGATATTGTTGGCCGCATCGAATCCAACCCAACCAAGCCCATCGATATGTGCTTCCGCCCAGGCATGACTGGCCGTCTGGTCTTCCACCCCCTCCATCATGAGATAGCCGGAGACATAACGCGCGGGAATACCGAGAAGCCGCGCAACCGACAGGAAGATGTGGCTGTGGTCCTGACAGACACCTTTACCTGCACCCAGCGCCGTTTCCGCATCAGTGAAAACGCTGGTCGTGCCAGGCACATAGGCCACGTTCGCATGGACGCGGTTCATCAGATCGTGCAATAGCGCAAGCCGTTCCATCCCGGTTGAAAGTTCGCCTGCCAAAGCGCGAATGCCCTCACCCGGCAGCGTCAATTCTGTTTCGCGCTCGAACAGCCACAATGGCGCATAGCCATAGACCGGACCGAGCACGCCAGCACGGTCTTCAACCTCGACACTGCCGCTGGCGGTGATGATAATCTCGCTGATATTGCGATGGTGCTGCACCAGATCGGTCTTGTTGCCAAAACCGTCAATATAAGAGACTTCCGGCTCGCCGCCTTCGATCTTCACTTCCCAGTGCTTCACGACCTGTCCCGGCACGGTCGGCGGCCGCAAACGCAAACGCTGCACCGCATAGGGCACCGGATGTTCATAAGCATAATGCGAAACGTGCCGGATTTTAAGATGCAAGCGAGGACCTCAATAGAAATTATAGGTTTCAGCGATCTCGTTGCCGAGCCGGTTGTTGCACTTGATGAAGTCCGTCAGGAATTCATGCAGTCCCACATCGAAGATGGCACTTATGTCCTGATTTTGCAGTGTCGAAAAAATCTTCTCCCCTGTTTCATGACAGGTGGCATTGTTGCCGTAGTCCTTGGACAGGAAATCCAGATGCTCGTTGATACTGCGATAGCAATAGTTCAGCGAGCGCGGCATGCGCCCGTTCAGGATCAGATAGTCAGCCACATGGGCAGGACGATAATCGCCCTCATAAACCCAGCGATAGGAGCGATGCGCCGAAACCGAGCGCAGGATCGATTCCCACTGATAATTATCAAGTGTCGTGCCGACATAGGATATGGCTGGCAAAAGCACATAATATTTCACGTCGAGAATGCGCGCCGTATTGTCGGCGCGCTCTATGAAAGTGCCCAAGCCCGCAAAATCGAAAATCTCGTTGCGCAGCATGGTGCCGTGAAAAGCACCACGGATCAGTGCAGTTTCGCGTTTGATCTGGTCGAGAAGCGGCGGCAGGTCGCTTTCCTTCAAAGGCTTGCTCAGCGACTTTTTCAAAAGCATCCATGCTTCATTGACGCTTTCCCATGCTTCACGCGTCAGCGCGGTGCGCACCATGCGCCCATTGGAACGCGCTGTCTCAAAACACGACATCACGCTCGATGGATTGCTGGTGTCCCGCAACAGGAAATCAGCAACATTTGCAGCATTGTATGCATCATATTTGGCGGAAAAGGCCTGACTCGCGCCCGCCGACACCACCACGGAAGACCATTCCTCCGGTGCATCGGACGTCTTGGTCAGCGCCATGCGCAATCCGGCATCCACCAGGCGGGCCATGTTTTCCGCCCGTTCGATGTAGCGGAACATCCAGAAAAGCCCGTTTGCCGTGCGGCCTAAAAGCATGAAATCATTCCCCTTGTTGAGCCTTTTCGGCTCCGTCTTCGCGCTCCGGTCTTGATGCCGGGTTCCACGCATACAAAATCGTATTCACGTAACGTCTAGTCGTCCAGAACCCAGGTATCCTTGGTGCCGCCACCCTGACTGGAGTTCACAACGAGTGATCCCTCCTTCAACGCCACTCGGGTCAAGCCGCCGGGCGTGATGCGGATACGATCGGAAACCAGCACGAAGGGACGTAGATCGACATGGCGCGGCGCCAGACCCTTTTCCGTAAAGATCGGGGTCGTGGAAAGCGCCAGCGTCGGCTGTGCGATATAGTTGCGCGGACGGGCCTTGAGCTTCTTCGAAAAGGCTTCCCGTTCCGCCTTGGTGGAAGCAGGCCCGACCAGCATGCCGTAACCGCCAGAACCATGCACCTCCTTGACGACGAGATCGGCAAGATTGTCGAGCACATAGGCCAGACTGTCCGGTTCCGAACAGCGCCATGTCGGCACGTTTTCGAGGATCGCCTTGCGTCCCGTATAGAACTCGACGATTTCCGGCATGTAGGAATAGATCGCCTTGTCGTCCGCGATGCCGGTGCCCGGCGCATTGGCAATGGTGATATTGCCCGCGCGATAGACATCCATGATGCCGGCAACCCCGAGCGTCGAATCCGGACGGAACGTCAGTGGGTCGAGATAAGCGTCGTCCACGCGACGGTAAAGCACGTCGATGGCGCGATAGCCCTGCGTGGTGCGCATCGCCACGCGCCCGTCGACGACCCGCAGATCGCTTCCTTCCACCAGCTCGACACCCATCTGGTCGGCCAGAAACGCATGTTCGAAATAGGCGGAATTATAAATGCCGGGCGTCAGCACCGCGACGGTCGGCACGCCCTGTGTGCCGGGAGGTGCAACACTGGCCAGCGACTGGCGCAGAAGTTGCGGATAGTTCTCGACCGGACGCACCTTGACGTTCTGGAACAGCTCCGGGAAAAGCTGCATCATCGTTTCGCGATTTTCCAGCATATAGGAAACGCCGGATGGCGTGCGGGCATTGTCCTCCAGCACATAGAACTGGTTCTCCGCCGTGCGCACGATATCGACGCCGATAATATGCGTATAGACATTACCGGGCGGACGAAAACCGATCATTTCAGGCAGAAATGCCTCGTTCTTGGTGATCAGCTCCTTGGGGATGCGCCCTGCCCTGATGATTTCCTGCCGATGATAAATATCGTCAAGAAAGGCATTGAGCGCCATGACGCGCTGTTCGATGCCCTGCGACAGACGTCGCCATTCCTGACCGGAAATAATCCGCGGGATAATATCGAAGGGAATAAGCCGCTCTGCGGCTTCCTGATCGCCATAGACCGCAAAGGTGATACCGGTCTTGCGAAAGACGCTTTCAGCATCATGAGACTTCTGCAAAAGCTTGCCAGAATCCTGGCCGTCGAGCCACTGTTTGAGAAATTCGTAAGGTGGGCGGACATTCCCGCCATGGTTGAGCATTTCGTCAAATGGCTTCACTTAGTACCCCTTTTTTCGCTATTATTCGGCGCGGTTTCAGGGAAAAGCAAGCGTTGAAATCATATAAAAGTGCAAAGCAGGGTTGCGCAATTCGTCGTGATGACAACAGACGAAAGGCAATGTAGAATCCCGTCCAAATCGGGAATCGCTGGGCGATTTTTCTTAGCTAGGACGATGCGCCTTAACGATGGCAGGGTCGGTTTCGATGCGGCCTGCACCGATCAAATCCAAACAATACGGGATAGCGGGAAAGACCGCCTGCAAGGTCATTGCGATGGATGCTGGCTTGCCCGGCAAGTTCAAAATGAAACTCTTGCCGCGACTGCCTGCCGTCTGGCGCGAAAGAATGGCCGTCGGCGTCTGTTCCAGACTGACGCGACGCATCAACTCGCCAAAACCCGGCAATTCCTTGTGCAGCACAGCGTGCATCGCTTCCGTTGTCTCATCGCGCGGGCTCGGGCCTGTGCCGCCGGTGGTCAGGATCAGATCACAAGCCTCGTCGTCGCAAAGCGCAATCAGCGTATCGCGTACCGACGCCATCCCGTCGGGAATGACGCGCTTTATCGTTTCATATGGCGTGACGATTGCGCTCTTCAGCCATGCTTCGATGGCAGGACCGCTCAGATCCTCATATTCGCCGCGACTTGCACGGTCAGAAACGGTAACAACGCCGATTTTCAAGGTCTTATCCTCACATCCGGTAAGCCGAAACGCTTATAACGTCCGACGACCGCAATGTGAAGGCCGCCTTATCGGTTTAGGCTCAGCTTTGTTGAATCAAGTTAGCGCTCTAACATTTTGTTTTTACGCGTATCTTCTCTCAAAACCGTTTCACAGTTCTTCGGTTGTGCTCTATCATCGCCGCTTATGCGTATATTGCTTGTCGAAGACAATCTGACCCTCGCGAGCTGGCTTGCCAAAAGCCTGCAACAGTCGAATTACAACGTCGATACGGTTCACGATGCCGCCGACGCTGAACAGGCTTTGGCTTTCACGGAATATAATCTCGTCATTCTTGATCTCGGCCTGCCGGACAAGACCGGGCTGGATGTGCTGGAGCAGATACGCAAACGCGGTAATGAAGTGCCGGTCATTATACTCACCGCCAATGCGAGCCTCGATGGTCGTATTCGCGGGCTGGACGCCGGAGCAGACGATTATCTTGCAAAGCCCTTCGAACTAAGCGAGCTGGAAGCGCGTATTCGTGCGCATCTGCGCCGGGCAAGCCAGCGCACTGCACCGGTCGTCACTTGCGGCTTGCTGCGCTTCGACACCAATACCCGGCTGTTTTCGGTGGGAGAGGATGCGCTGCCGCTGGCACCCAAGGAACATGCGGTGCTGGAACAGCTGCTGCGCCGGATTGGAACCACCGTCAGCAAGGCGACACTGGTTCAGGGCATCTATGATTTTGACAGCGAGACGGACGAAAATGCCATCGAAATCTACATTCACCGATTGCGCAAAAAAATCGAAGGCAGCAAGGCGGAAATCGTGACATTACGCGGCCTTGGCTATCTTCTGCGTGACGCAGGCTGATATGGCTCGCCTTTTCTCCAGACTGTCCCAAAGTCTTCGCGCCCAGCTTGTCTCGTGGATTGTTGTGCCGCTGATCGTTGTGGCGGCCCTCAATCTCTGGACTGCGTGGCGCTCCTCGGAAAATATCGCAGGCATCGTCTCCGACCGGATGCTGACAGCTTCGGCCCGTGCAATTGGCGAAGCGACCGCCGCGTCGCACGATGCCATTGATGCCGTGATACCGCCGGTCGCTCTGGAAATGTTTTCGACAGGCTACGGAGACCGCGTTTATTATCGCGTCGAAACGTCGGATGGCCGCCTTCTGGCTGGTTATCCCGATCTGCCGAAGCCCGCGATAATCACCAACTATGATCCGCAGCATTATCTGGGGACCTATCGTGACCACGCATTGCGGCTCGTGGTTTTGCGCCACCCCGTTGCCGCTTCTTCGAACCTGCCGCAAGCTATCGATGTCATCGTCGGTGTGACCATGGCTGGTTACGATGCCATGCAGCGCGATCTCTGGCTGCATTCGGTATGGCAGCAATCCCTGCTCATCATCGCAGCGGGCGCTTTATCCCTGCTGGGGCTGCGTTTCGTGTTGCGCCCGCTCATCCGGCTGCGCAACGAAGTGCGCAATCGCAAATCGGAGCTGGAGGCCTTCGATCCTCAGACCGTGCAGACGGAATTGCGACCGCTGGTCACCGCGCTCAACCAATATATGGAGCGAGTACGCAAGCAGATGTCGGCGCAGCGCCGGTTTATCCAGAACGCTGCGCATCAGCTTCGAACCCCGATTGCCACGCTGACGACGCAGGCGAGTTTTGCCGTGCGCACGACCAGTGAGGATGATCGAAATGAAGTGCTCGTCAGCCTCAAAAGCACGGCCATGCAACTCTCCCGCCTCGCCGCGCAATTGTTGACGCTATCGCGTGCGGAGCCCGGCAGCAGGCGCCCGCGCGCCGACCGGATCGATCTGGCCGAAGCCGGAAAGCAGGTGCTGGAAAGCCTTGCCGGAAAGGCCTTCGACCGCAATATCGATCTTGGCTTCGATCTGAAAACGGAGAATGCAACGGTCTCAGGCGATGGCACGATGCTGCGCGAAATGATCGTCAATCTGGTGGACAATGCCCTCAGCTACACACCACAAGGCGGCATGGTGACCTTGAGCATCGATGGCCAGAATGGTCAGGTTCGTATCATGGTCGAAGATAACGGCCCCGGCATTGCGGTTGCGGAGCGCGAACATGTGTTCGAGCGCTTCTATCGTGTGCCGGGAACGGTTGCTGAAGGAAGCGGTCTCGGCCTTGCCATCGTACGGGAAGTTGCCGATGCGGCGGATGGCGATGTGCAGCTTCAGGAAACGAAAGGCGGCGGGCTTACGGTCATTGTGACCTTGCCCGCCGCCTGATTTAAGAGCATTTCCAGCAAAAGTGCGAAGCGGTTTTGCGTAGGATAATGCGTGAAAACAAACGGATAGAGCGGTTCCGACGGAACCGCTCTATCAATTCTCAGTTTTTGTTATCACCTGCCCTGTTCGGACAGAGCCTGCGGACGCCACTTGACGAGATGGTTTTCGATCAGCGTGATGATGTATTCGACCACCAGTGCCAGCACGGCCAGAATGACCATGGCGGAGAAAACGCCATTGGCATTGAACGAGCCCTGCGCCGTCGAAATCATCAGGCCAACGCCCTTCTTGGCGCCCAGAAATTCACCAACCACAGCACCGACAAGCGCGAAGCCGAAGCTGACATGCAGGCTGGCCAGAATCCAGCTCATGGCCGAGGGGATAATGACCGAGCGGGTGATCTGCGACGGCGAAGCGCCGAGAATCTGCGCATTGGCGATCAAGGCGCGATCCGCTTCGCGGACACCCTGAAACGCATTGGCGAAGACCACGAAGAACACCATGACCACGGCGAGTGCGACCTTGGAGGCCATGCCGAGACCGAGCGCGATGATGAAGATCGAGCCGAGAACAACACGCGGGATCGAGTTGGCGATCTTGATATAGATCGAAAACACATCGGCCAGAAACTTGTTACGACCGAGAATGATGCCGCAGATGACACCGCCGACAGCACCGATGAGGAAGCCGAGTACGGTTTCTTCAAGCGTCACGATGATCTGCTCGGAAAGCGGACCCTGCGATGTGCCTTCCGTGATCCAGATCCATATCTGGTCAGCGATGCCCGACGGGCTGGCAAAGAAGAACGGATCGATAAAGCCCGTGCGTGCGCCCAGTTCCCAGCCGCCAAGGACCGCGAACAGAATGGCGAGGCGAACGAGAATAACGACGGCGCGACGCTGGCGCGACTTGGCGCGGAAGGTCGCTTCCGTGCGGGCGAGTTCCGCAGCGCTGCCATTGGCCTGAGCGCCCGCGGGAGAAGCAAGAGTTTGTGCGGTCATGTCGGTTCCTCCCGGTTTTATTTGCCGCTTGCCAGCGCGCGCTGCTGGCCGATCTGCACTTCTTCACGCAGGTCGTCCCAGATCACTTTTGCGATTTCGACGAATTTGTCGTCGTAACGAATGTCTTCCATGACGCGCGGGCGGGGAATGTCGATATTATAGACGCTCTTGACCGTGGCCGGTCCGGCGGTCAGCACGTAAACCTTGTCGGCAAGCGCGATGGCTTCTTCGAGGTCGTGGGTAACGAAAATCACCGATGCACCCGATTGCTGCCAGAGATCAAGCAACTCACCCTGCATCAGCGTGCGGGTTTGAATGTCGAGCGCGCTGAACGGCTCGTCCATGAGCAGGATTTTCGGCTCATTGATGAAGGTCTGGGCCAGCGCCACGCGCTTGCGCATACCGCCAGAAAGCTGATGCGGATAGTGCTTTTCAAAGCGCGCAAGACCAACGCGGGCAATCCAGCTGCGCGCCTTTTCATAGGCTTCTTCCTTGCCCATGCCGCGATAGCGCGGGCCGGCGCTCACATTGTCGATGACATTGAGCCAGGGAAACAGCGCATCCGCCTGAAACACAAAGCCGATATCGGGGCTGATGCCCTCGATGGGCTGTCCCATCAGGCGCACTTCACCGGCGCTCGGCTTGGCAAGACCGGTCACGAGATTGAGCGTTGTGGACTTGCCGCAACCCGTGGGGCCGACGACGCAGGCAAACTCACCCTTGCCGACATGCATGGTGAAATCGCGCAGTGCCGTCATCATCTTGCCGTCGGGCGTGACGAAGCGTCGGGTCACATTGTTGAGTTCGATTGCGGGCGCGCCATTACCGGCTTCGTCGCGCGCAATGGTTTTCGGGGCTTCCATCAGCATAGGTTCCTCGCGGATGTGCGGCACCGCTCGCGCGCAATACTTGTTACTGCGCGCCTGCAATGCTGTTGAATGTGTTTGGGTCGGCGGGACTGACGTTCATTTGCGAACGCCAGCCGGGGGCCCGCTTACTTCGCGGCGTCGAGCGTCGCGTTAGCCTTGTCGACAAATTCCGTCGTATAGGTCTTCGACAGGTCGATCTGCTTTTCCTGCAACGGCTTCTTGAAGGTTGCGAGCACCTTCAGAACGGTTTCCGGACCATCCTTCGGCATACGGCCATCCGGCGTGTACTGCGCCTTGCCTTCAGCCAGACCCTTCACATAAAGGTTCTTGTCGCCGACATAGTAATCTTTCGGCATCTGATCGGCGATTTCTTCGGCGCTGTGCGAAGCGATGTAACGCATGGTCTTGACCAGAGCATTAGTCAGCTTCTGCGCTTCTTCCTTATGGGTTTCGAGCCAGGCCGACTGCACATAGAAGGATGCTGCCGGGTAAGGTCCGCCAAGCGCTTCGGCGGTCTTTTCCGGCGTGCGCATATCGACCAGAACCTTGGCTTCACCAGTCTTGAGCATGGTGGCAATCGTCGGCTCGGTGGTCATACCGGCCTGAATAGCGTCCTGCTTGATGGCTGCGATGAAGGTATTGCCCGCGCCAACCGGCAGCAGCGTGTAATCGCCCTGCTTCAGCCCGTTGCGCACGGCCAGATACTGCGTCAGGAAGTCTGTGGAAGAGCCAAGGCCCGTCACGCCCAGCGTGTGGCCCTTGAAATCGGCAGGCGACTTGATCTGGTCGGCATATTTCGTCGAAACCAGTTCCACTTCGCCCGGTGCCTGGCTGAACTGCACGATGGACTGGATGAACTTGCCCTTCGACTGAAGATCGATGGTGTGGTCGTAGAAGCCAACCACGGCCTGCGCGGCTCCGGCAAGCAACTCGTTCTCGGCGTCCACGCCTGCGCGGCTGTTGATCAGCTCGACGTCGAGACCTTCATCCTTGAAGTAACCAAGCTTTTCGGTCAGTACAGCTGGCAGATAAATCTGCTTTTCCATGCCGCCGACAATAACCGTCAGTTTTTCGGCATGCGCAGCACCGGCGCCGAGCGCCATGACACCGCTCAAAAGCGCAGCGCGCCAAACAAGCCGAAGCGAATTCGTTGAAATTTTCATATAGGCTCCTCCAAGGAATGCTTCAGTCCGGCAAAAGCCGAACCCTCCTCCTGATATGCAGCCGATTCCTCTAATCGGTCGAGAATGGTTACAGCAGCCAAGCTTTCAATCAGCTTTCAATAAACTTGCAGCCTATTTTATGGCTTCGGAATATAGAGCAACAACCTCTACACGGCCTACACACGGCGTTTTGAAACAATAGTTGCTTGACGCAGCCGCCAAACCTCTATCATCGTCGTTACTTAACATCGCCACTTTTTCAGCCTCTCGCGGCAACCTATTGAAATCATGATCATCAAGCGCAACGATCTCATTTTTGCGGTACGCACCACCGCCGCATCGCTGATCGCGCTTTATATCGCCTTCCTTATGAATATGGACGACCCGAAATGGGCCGCCATGACGGTATGGATCGTCGCTCAAAGCAGCCGCGCAATGAGCGTTTCCAAGAGCATCTACCGCCTGATGGGCACGGCAATCGGCGTTGTGGTGGCCGTATTGCTCACAGCAATCTTCATCCAGACGCCAACCTTGTTTCTGCTGGTCCTTGCAAGCTGGATCGGCCTTTGCACCGCTCTTTCGACGGGCTTGCGCAACTTTCGCTCCTATGGCGCGGTACTCGCTGGCTATACGGCGGCCATCGTTGCCATCGACTCGCTGTCCGATCCGGAAAATGTGTTTGAAATCGCCGTATCCCGGTTGATCTACATCGCACTCGGCATCGTCACTGAAGCAATCATTACCTGGCTGTTCAGTACCGACAATCCCTTCGAGGAGGCCCGCGCGCAGCTTGGAAAGTTCATGCGACAGACGGCAAAACTCTGCGCGGAAATGCTCGGCGGGGAAGCTGGAACCGGCGCGCTCCAAACCGCCTATCGCAATGCCATCGCCTTCGATACCGCCATTGAATACAAGGCCGCGAGTTCTGTCACCGTCAGGCGCAGCGTGGGCTATCTCCGTCAGGCCATGGTCGTCACGCTGCAACAGGCATCGGCTGTTCGCGCCATATTGGAAATGCCGCCGCAAACCACCCGTGACGATCCTTTGCTGCTGGAAGCACGAGACGCCATGGCGCGGATTGCGGATGGCGACGAAAGCGTCGATCTGGAAGCCCTTCGCGAAAAGATCATCCGGACGGCGGAAGCAGAAACGGCCGGTAATGCCGAACTCGCATCCGGGCGGCTGATGTTTTTGTACCGCTTGCGCAGCATGCTCGGTTTTCAGGAACAGGCTTTGGGTATCGAGGCCGAACTCGACACAACCCATCCAAAAGCCAACCGTGTTCGCCTGTCCTACCATGTCGACCACACGGCGGCGGTGATCAACGGTATTCGCGCATTCGTGGCTCTGGTCGCGGCATCGGCGATCTGGATCTTTACCGCATGGCCGTCCGGTGCGGGTTTCGTCATTGTCGTTGGTGTGGTCAACGCCCTTTTCGCAACCAGACCAAATCCAGTTGCCAGCGGCACGGAATTTCTGAAGGGTTCCGCCATCGCTGCGGTCGTCGCGGCGATCATGAATTTCGGCGTTTTGCCAGTCATATGGGGCTTCCTGCCCTTTACGATCGTCATTGCTCCAGTGCTGATCTGCGCCGGGCTTGCCATGCGCAATCCTTCGACAATTGCCAAAGGCTCGGCATTCGCAATCTTTTTCTGGGATTTGATCGGACCCGATAACTTCACGCGGGTCGACGCCACCTCATTTCTGAACGGCGTGATCGCGCTTCTTCTCGGCATCGGCATCGGAACGCTTGTTTTCTCGCTGCTCTTCCCGCCGAGCACCCATGCTGCGCAGCGCCGCATGAAACGCGCCATGCGCGACAGCCTGAAGAAAATCGGGGCTTCGCCGCGCTCAATTTCCATCGAGGCATGGATCAGCCAGAGCGCTGACCGCATCTCGCGTCTGCTGGTGACGGAGACTTCGGCTGCGTCACCCGAAGCGCATCAGGATTTGCGCGGCATGCTGGCCGTCTTGAATCTCGGCTCGGCAGCGCTGGAGCTTGCGCAATTGACAGACCATCCGGTGCCGGATGTGCGCATAGCTGTTCAGAATATGCTTCGGACGCTGGCTGTTTTCGAGCCCGCATCGTTGATCGAAACCACTAAGGCTAGTGCAGGCCGGATTCTGGCCTTATCGGAGACCGCCAGCAGCGCGGAAAAAGACCGATTGCTGCATGCAGCAGCGCTCATGCAAGCCATGGCCATGACAACGGAAGCAAATATAGCGTTTCTACGCTGAGCCCTATCCCACAAAAGCAGGCGCCAGTAAGAGATGCATTATTGAGTAAAACAATACTTATTCTTGTAATAAATATTCCAAAAAATCCAAATATTTTAGAAGACGTAAACGATTGGCGGTTACGATCTCCGGTCATATGCTATAGTTAGCTTCAGCAGACTGAGAAGTTTCCGAACACAGACGCGCGTGGATCGCCTCCACCGGTCACATTGCGGAATGCATGGGAATGCCTTTTTCGAGGGACTATTACTTTGGGCGGTTCAAGGCCGACGAGCTGGCAAGGTTGCAGCAAGCCTATATTCAGACTTGCACGGCTATTGGCTGCTGTCCTGTTACCTCGCCCCTGAAGGACGAATTGGTCCGTGAAATCATCCAGATTTACGAGTGCGGCGTCTTCCAACCGGAAAAGATCGCCGAACTCATGAAGCAGATCGAGAGCGTCAAGCACCGTGCGGAAACGAGCCCGACGCTTGATCAGTTCCCCGTCATACACTCCAAGACCGCCTAGGCTCAGTTTACGTGGCTGACGGTCTGACGCTTGGGCTACTCACTCCGCCGCATCTGCCAGATAGCCGAATTGCTGTACATTTTGTGGAGCAGTTACACCCGGCAACAGGCGGTCATCGTCAATCGGCTCACCAAGCTGCGTCGTCACCGGAATGACCCCTGCCCAGATCGGCAACGCGTAATCCGGCTCATCATCCTTCGGCGGACCGGAGCGAACCTTCGCCGACGCTTCGTTCAGCTCCAGTTCCAGAAGCATGGTCGCCTTCAGTTCCTTGGCCATCATCGGACGCAGCCCTTCCCAGCGGTCAGGAAACAGCCCGTTCACGAAGTTGCGCAAGTGCCGTTCCTTCGCCGTGACATCCGTAATCTTCTTCGCAGTGCCGAAAGCCATCACGGAACGATAGTTACAGGAATGGTGAAAAGCAGAACGCGCCAGAACGAACCCGTCCAGGGTTGCGAAGCTGACACAGACTTCCGCTTCCTCGCAAGCTTCCAGCATGCGGCTTGCCGATGAGCCATGCCAGTAGATGAAATTACCTTCCCGCCATACCAGCGTCGGCGACACATAGGGCGTGCCATTGAAGACATAAGCCACATGGGCAAGCGGCTGCGCATCAATGATCGCATGCACGCTGTCCGCATCATAATGGCCGCGATCATGCAGGCGTTTCACTCTGGCTCTTTCTGTGGGGGCATTCGTCATGCTGGTCATTCCCGTCTGCATTTGGACTTTCAATGCACGCAAAATGCCGCCATAGTGGTATGTTGAAAATAACCACTTAAAAGATATAGACCCATGCCACTTATCGCATCGATACCGGAGTTCGGCATTGACCGGACAAGCGATATTCCGCTCGCCGTGCAGTTGGCAGAACAGATAAGGCAGGCCGTTCTCACCGGAAGGCTGAAGCCTGAAAGCCGTCTGCCCTCGACGCGCGCCTTTGCAGAAGAGTTGGGTGTGTCTCGCGCCACGGCGCTGGCAGCCTACGACCAGTTGATCGCGGAGGGGTATCTGGAAGGCAAGCATGGTTCAGGCACACGCATAGCCGCTCAATTGCCGGAAGTGACACTGAAAACCGGGCCAGCCGCCACTTTCAAAACAGCAAAAATCATAACCAAGACAGCGCGTCTCCCGCAGCCTTTTCAGCAAGGCGTGTTCGACAGCGATCATTTTCCCCATGCGGAATGGGGCAAGCTGCTTGGACGCATCTGGCGCAACCCTGACACCAGCCTGCTGAACGGGCACGATCCTTTCGGCTATTTGCCGCTGCGCGCCGCCCTCGCCCGCCACCTGCACGAATGGCGCGGCATGGCTGTTGACCCCGCGCAAATTCTGATTACTGGCGGCAGCACCGACGCGTTTTCTCTGCTCCGTGAAGCCATGTTCGCACCGGGCGACAAAATCTGGATGGAAGAGCCGGGCTATTCTCCCGCCCGAAACATTCTTGGCGGGCAGGGAATTGACGTCATCTCGGTGCCTGTCGATGGCAATGGTCTAGATGTGACAGCGGGACGGCAAGCCGCCATGCATGCACGCGCGGCATTTGTAACGCCTGCCCGCCATCATCCCACAGGCGTAACCATGCCGCTGGCCCGGCGGCTTGATCTTATCGCCTGGGCTCGCGAGAGCGACGCGTTCATCATCGAAGACGACTATGACAGTGAGCACCGCTATATCGGCCAGCCGCTTCCGGCCCTGATGTCGCTCGACCGCGACCGCATTCTCTATATAGGCAGTTTCTCGAAAGTGTTCTCGCCCGTCTTGCGGCTCGGCTTCCTGATTGTGCCTCCACAACTGACAGACAAGTTTCGCACACTTCGACAAGAGCTTTTGCCGCCGCCGTCGCTTCTCGCTCAACCGACGCTGGCGCAATTCATCGAAACCGGCGCCTTCGCCCAGCACATCCGGAGAATGCGTCGTCTCTATGCGTCCCGTCGCAACAAGCTCATCGCGGCATTGTCGCCCGGTGAACCGGCACTTTTCAGGATCGAAGCGCCGCCTGCGGGCCTGACCCTGCTGCTCGCGCTTTCCGACAACCAAAATGATGTGGCACTTGTAGAAAAACTTGCAGAATCCGGGATTAACGTTCAACCGCTCTCCCCGCTCTACAGGTTTTTCCTGCCGCGACAGGGACTTCTCCTCGGTTTCTCAGGTTTTGATGAAGCCCATCTGGAGAAATCTGCAACAGCATTGATAAAAGTCCTCGAAAGCTCAATTTGAACCGCGTGCGTTAGCACTTTCGTAAACTTTGGATTCAGTTTTTGCCGCTACTCTAAACAAAGCAATGACTCGGAAGAGCGTTGCAGCCCATTTGTTTTGAGTACGGGTGCCCATGCGTTCTTCGCCTTCGCGTTTTTTGGTCGTGTCTGCCATTGCGCTCGCTTGCGCCGCCCTGTCGGGCTGCACATCGAGTTCCGGCATCGACAGCATCATGCTCCAGCCGAAACCCTCGGCGGAGATGACCAGTTCTGTTGTGAGGCCAGTTCCGCCCGCAGCCGTAACCGAAACGGCAAGCGCGCCGCGTGCACAGCCGCTTCCCCCGCAAGAAGAAGTGCTCGCCTGGGCCGGACCTGTTCCTGATGGCGGACCGTTCAAGGTTCAACCGCCTGCACCCGTTGCGCCGCAACCGCGCGCGCCCTTGCAGGAGCGCCCCGTCGCGCAGATACCAGCCCCAGCTCCGCAAGCGGCAGCGCCGCGTGTACCTGCACCGCAGGTCGCGGCCTATCCGGCAGTGCGTCTGGAACCGCAAGCCCGTACGGCACAGGACCGCTCCAGAATTTATAGCCACCGCTTCCGTGATGCAAAGCCGATCAATTTTGGCCGTGCGTCACCGCGCAAGCTCGCAGTTCACGGCGTTGACGTCTCGCGCTGGCAGGGCGATATCGACTGGCCAAAGCTGCGCACGCAAGGCGCGAACTTTGCCTATATCAAGGCGACCGATGGTGGCGACCATCTCGACCCGATGTTCCGCAAAAACTGGCGTGAGGCCAAGGAAGCTGGAATCAAGCGCGGCGCTTATCACTTTTTCTACTGGTGCCGTGTCGCCAGCGAGCAGGCCGATTGGTTCATCCGCAATGTGCCGAAGGATCCTGATGCGCTACCGCCGGTGATCGACGTGGAATGGAATGGTGATTCCGCCTGCCGCCGCCGTCCTTCGCCGCAACAGGTGCGCGAGAAGATGCAAGTCTTCATGGACAAGCTTGAGCGCCACTACGGCAAGCGCCCGGTCATCTATACCGCACCGGATTTCTATGACGACAATCTGAGAGGCGCGTTCAACGACTATCCGTTCTGGTTGCGCGCTGTCGCCCAGCACCCATCCAAGGTCTATCCGGGCCGCCCATGGCTGTTCTGGCAATATTCCGGATCGGGTCTGTCTCAGGGCGTGAGCAACAAGATCGACCTGAACGTGTTCCATGGTTCGGAAGCCGAATGGCATCGCTGGCTCGACAGAGTCGGCAGCTGAGTTCGCTTCATCCCAAACAAAAACCCCGGAACTTCCATTCCGGGGTTTTCTTTATTCAGCGGCACTCACTTCTTGCCGATATTTTCCAGATCATACGGCGTTGACTGGTAAATCTCATTGATCCAGTTGCCGAACAGGAGATGCGCGTGGCCGCGCCAGCGATTTTGCGGCGGGCGCGTGGCATCATCTTCCGGGAAATAATTCGCAGGCACCTTCGTTTCTGGCTCGCCCTGGATATCGCGGAAATATTCGTCAGCCAGCGACGTGGTGTCATATTCGACATGGTTGAACATATGCAGCGCGCGATGGTTTGGATCTTCCAGCAGACAAAGGCCGGATTCAGCGCTATCGACGAGAACATTCAAACCACTATTCTGCGGAATGTCCTCCTTGCGCACTTCCGTCCAGCGTGAAACCGGAATGGTGAAATCATCCGAGAAACCGCGCAGATAGGGCGATGCTGGCGCAAGATTCTGCTGGCTGTAGACGCCCGATGCCTTGGCCGGCAGTTCATACTTGCCCATGCCATGGAAATGATGAACGGCGGCCTGCGCCGACCAGCAGATGTTCAGCGAGCGATGCACATGGGTCTGCGTCCAGTCGAAAACACGCTGCAACTCATCCCAATAGGTTACGTCTTCGAAGTTCAAGCGTTCCACCGGCGCACCGGTGATCACGAATCCATCGAAGCGCTCGTCACGCACATCTTCCCACGGGCGGTAGAAAGACAGCATGTGATCGGCGGAGGTATGGCGCGCGACGTGATTGGTTATGCGCACCAGTGTCAGTTCCACCTGAAGCGGCGTCGCGCCCAGCAGGCGTGCGATCTGCGTTTCCGTGGTCGCCTTGTTGGGCATAAGATTGAGCAGGCCGATGCGCAAGGGCCGTATGTCCTGACGCACGGCATCCGCCTCGCGCATGACCATAACGCCCTCGGCCTGGAGAACACTGGTTGCTGGCAGATCGTCAGGAATTTTTATCGGCATGATCGCGTCGGTCCCTAGTTCTGTCAGGTAGACGCGAGTGGCTTTATCCGCATAGTTGCCGGTTTGGCCACATCCTCCCTTGTCAGGGAGTACCACCTTGCCCGGAGCGGCAGGTTGGCGTTGGGCGTCTCCCCAACTCTTGATGTATTCGCACTTCTACTCAAACGCGGACGTTATGGCAATAGCTTTACGTGCAAGCGATGCTGACTGGAACAAATGTCCGCTTTCTGCGTTATTCGAAGTGCCCGCATACTGTCTCAGGCTATCGTTTCGGTTTGAGGGCAACAGGGAGGGAGAAAATGAGCAATATCATATTCTGGACGGGAATCTTGCTTCTGCCGATTTTGGTGGGAACAGCATTCGCCTATCTGCGCCATTATCATCACGAAGACGACTTCTGATTTAGAACCAGAAGCCGTCTGCCGTTCTGAATGTTTCATGCGCTTTCGCGCACGATCTTTATTGTGTCGCTGAAACCAGTGAAAAAGCCACGCCTTTCGGATCAAGACACTGGATGATCCACTCGCCATTCGGCACTTCGGTCGGCCCGAATGTAACCTTGCCACCCTGCGATTTGACGCGTTCGGCAGCGGCGTTCGTTCCATCCACCATGAAGTAAAAGCCCCAGCCCTGCGGCACATTCGGCGGAGCCGTCATGATGCCGCCTGTATCCGCACCGTTTACGCTGAAGATCTTGTATTTGCCCATACCGCCCATATCGAAATCGCGTGCGAGCTTCCAGCCAAACACTTTCTCATAGAAGCCAAAGACTTCCTCGCCGTTCTTGGCATAAAGCTCATGCCAACCGGGATGACCCACCTTGCGCGAACCAAAATCGGCTGGTGGTTCTGGCGGGTCTTTCGGCTCGAAAAGCGCAAAGACTGAACCCTGCGGGTCCGCCACGATGGCAAACCGCCCAACGGTTGGAATATCATAAGCCGATTGAAGGATCTTACCGCCCGCGGCGATAACCTTCTCAGACATTGCGTCCACATCGGCCACACCGATATAACCGAGCCAGCCGGGCTTTGCGCCGCAATCTCCGCTTGGCATATCGGACAGCGCCATCATACCGGCGACTGCACAACCGGGCGCTTCCAGCAGGGTATAATTCACACCGGGGACGCCCGAATCCTTGGTATTCCAACCGACGACCTTGCCGTAAAAATTTGCGGCCTCAGTGGCATCTTCGGTCATGAGTTCGTACCAGACGAACGGTGATGCTCCGTTATTCATTGTCATTCCTCCCAGAATTTGAATTCAGCGTTCAGCTACAGCAGCTGTGCTTTGCCGCTGGCGCAGCATATTCATCGTGGCGTTTCACGAAGTGCATCGTGCTGTCTTCGTTACGCCCTTTCGGTGCACGGTCGAGGATCATCAGCGTGCTGATCCACTCCTCGATGCCACGCGCATAGCTGGAATATGTATGGTAGATCGTGCCGTCATCAGTCTTGATGAAGGCACTCATGCCGGGCAGTTCGTCATGCGCCTGCTCTGGCGCCAGCCTGTCGAAATTGTAGAAAACGCGCCCTTCTTCGATCTCGGCCTTGTCGAACGACACATGGAAGTCAAAATTGAAATCGCCGCCATAAGATGACACCCATGGGAAATGCCAGCCCATGCGCCGCTTATAGTCTTCCAGCTTTGCAAGAGGCCCACGCGATACAGCGACAAGCGTGACATCATGATTGTTGAGATGCGCCAGCGCACCGTCGAGATTATCTGCCAGGAAAGAACAGCCAACGCAGCCCTGCTCCCATTCCGGCCCGAACATGAAATGATAGACGACCAGCTGACTGCGTCCGTCAAAAAGCTCTGCCAGTGTTCGACGCCCAGCCGGGGTGTCGAAGACATAGTCTTTCTCCACCTTGACCCAGGGCAGCGCCCGTCTTTCCTGATTGACGCGATCGCGAAGATGCGTCGCTTCCTTTTCTCTGGCCAAAAGCGCGCGACGCGCCTCAAGCCAGACTTCGCGGGATACGACTTCATTCATGATGCAAGTCCTCCTCCGCCCCCCGGATGGTAAAACGCCCAGTTTATATCGGGATATTTGCTTGACGATTTACATTGATATCAATATTAATGGATCATGTCAAACGTCCCTGAAGTCCCTTTCGAAACAACCCTTTTGGTCAGAGACACCTGCCTCTGCCTGCATGTCCAGCGAGCGGCTCGTGCGCTTGCGCGGCGTTTTGACGAAGCTCTTCGTCCGGTTGGCATGACGAATGGGCAATTCTCCCTGATGATGTCGCTCAACCGGCCTGCGCCACCGCCGATGAAACCAGTGGCTGAATTGCTGGCAATGGATCAGACCACCCTCACCGCAGCGCTGAAGCCCCTGCAAAGACAGGGCTGGGTGGAAATACTGGTCAATCCTGCCGACCGCCGCGAGCGCCTGCTGCAACTGACACCGGATGGCAAGGCAGCCTTGGCTGCCGCAGTTCCCATCTGGACCTCCACGCATGCGGAAATTGAAAAGAACCTCTCGCAAGGCAATGGCGATCAAATCCGAAGCGATCTGATTGCGCTTTCGTTCTAGGATTTCACGCCACAGCCTGAATGATATGCGCCTGAATTTTGGCAGAAACTTCACCGCTGCCATGCTTTTCGGAAAGCACCTCGGTCACATAGTCCGTCGCTGGGGTGAGTCCGCCTGCATTTCTGGCTTCAATTTCCTGACGAAGCAAAGTTCCGTGACAGTAAGCAACGGCAGGGATGCGCGGTGACGAGGCACAGCTTTGCTCGGCGCGTGTCTCGGTCGTGATACTCGAGAAGCCTGCCTCCTCAAGTTCCCTGCGGATAAGCGCCGTGTCGTGATAGCCATGCGGTGTCCGCGCCAGAAAACGTGGTGGATCCTGCGGAAATATCTCGGCAAGCGCACGCGTTACGTCATCCGCGAAGATGTTCTCCTCGATACGATCCCAGACGCTGAACAGAAGCCGTCCACCAGGTTTCAGGACGCGCCGCGCTTCCCGGTAACCGGCAATCCGGTCGGGGAAAAACATCGCACCAAACTGGCAGCAGACCACATCAAAACGCGCAGCTTCAAACGGCAATGCCAAAGCATCGGCCTGCCGCCATTCAATCCGGCTGTCGGGCAGCTGCCGCGAGGCCGCAAAAGCAATCATCGGCTGGTTCAGATCACTTGCGATATAATGGGCGCCGCTGCCCAGTCTCGGTGCCAAAGCACGCGTGACTGCACCGGTACCGGCACAGGTTTCCAGAATGTTTGCGGGGGAAAGACTGACCACACGTTGGGCCATATCAGCAGCGTAACGCTCGAAAATTAACGGCACCATATAGCGCTCGTAATTTTCCGGAATGGAACCGGCGAACACTTTATCGGCTTCCAGCATCTCAGTCGCCTGCATCCTATAGACGGAGGGCGATTATATCACAGAGCAGCCGATCTGAAATCAGCGATGATTCTTCATAACGAATGACATTTTTCGACATCTATTCAATACTATATCAGAAATATCTAATAATTTAATCGAGATGCATCTTCTGTATGAATTCATACAGCACAACGGCCTGATTGTGTTCCTCATCCTTAGCGCCGTAGAGTAATGTCAGCGGCGCATCACCGGCTTTGGCAACCAGTGCTTTGAGGTCCGACAACTTATCTTGCAGTTCGGCATAATAGCGCTTTTGAAACTCGTCCCACTTTGCCGGATCATGATTGAACCATTTGCGAAGATCGGTGGACGGGGCAATATCTTTTGCCCAGAGATCGATGGCGGCCTTTTCCTTGGTCATGCCGCGCGGCCAGACACGATCGACCAGAACCCGATAACCATCGTCGCTTGACGGCGCTTCATAGATCCGTTTGAGGCGAATATCGGTCATGTTGAAATCTCCGCATCGTCGCTACCACCTGGTGTTTTAGCGTAGCGACGCGGAATAGGCGACAACAGAAGCGCCGCGCGGGGGCGCAGCACTTCTGTGTTTCGCAAGGTTACGCGGCCTTGCCGAGCATACCGTGCGGATCAAGCACAAACTTCTTCGCCACGCCCTGGTCGAAGCTCTCATAACCAGCGGCTGCGTCTTCAAGCGAAATGACTTCCGCATTGACGATTTCAGCGATGTTCAGACGGCCGTGCAGGATCGCCTGCATCAACTGCCGGTTATATTTCAGAACCGGCGTCTGCCCCGTATGGAACGACTGCGCTTTGGCCCAGCCGAGCCCGAAGCGAAGCGACAGGCTGCCCTGCTTGGCCGCACCATCCACCGCACCCGGATCTTCCGTCACGTAGAGCCCCGGAATGCCAACCGAACCGGCAGGACGCGTGATTTCCATCATCTGATTCAGCACGATAGCAGGCTGTTCGCCGCCGCTATGGCCTCTAGCCTCGAAGCCCACCGCGTCAATGGCACTGTCCACCTCATTGCTGCCGGTGACTTCCGCAATCATGTCGCCCAGACGGTCGCTGGCGGAAAGATCAATCGGCTCAAAACCGACCTTGCGGGCATGGTCCAGACGTTCCTTGTTGAAGTCTCCGACCATCACGACGGCAGCGCCAAGAATACGCGCCGAGGCTGCGGCTGCCAGCCCGACTGGTCCGGCACCGGCCACATAGACCACCGAGCCTACACCAACACCCGCCTTGACCGCGCCGTGAAAGCCGGTCGGCAGAATATCCGACAACATGGTGAGATCGCGGATCTTCTCCATCGCCCGGTCACGATCCGGGAATTTCAGCAGATTGAAATCGGCGTAAGGCACCATGACGTAGCGGGCCTGCCCGCCGATCCAGCCCCCCATATCGACATAACCATACGCACCGCCAGCGCGTGATGGATTGACAGTCAGACAGACGCCGGTGTCCTGCTCCTTGCAGCAACGGCAGCGGCCGCAGGCAACATTGAACGGCACGGAAACGATGTCGCCGACTTCGAGCATCTCGACATCGGAACCCTTCTCAATGACTTCGCCGGTAATCTCATGGCCAAGCACAAGCCCGGGCATCGCCGTCGTGCGTCCGCGCACCATATGCTGGTCCGACCCGCATATATTGGTCGAGATGACTTTCAGAATGACACCGTGACCCAGTTTCCTCCCATCGGGTGCAGACAGCACCGGATCTTCGATGTCACGTACTTCGACTTTTCCGGGTCGCATATAGACGACGCCACGGTTCCTGCTCATGTCTACCTCCTCCAGGTTGGACAACAAACGAAGATGTCAGAAAGTGAAAACGTAACGGCGATAGGCGCAAGGCTCAGTCTCAATCGCGACACGTCTCATTCAATTTGCACGCCAAAAGCACGCTTGTCGGATGCGCCGGAACAGCCGTCATAATTACGGGTGATGATGATTGAACATTGTATATATTAGCAAAGCAACTTGACTCTGGGTTGTGCGCAAGCTTCACATGGCGCAGATTCTTTCCGCTCTTCCAAGGGACAGTGGTCGGGCACCGAAATCGCAAGGAGAGGCAAATGCTTAACGGTTTCAAACGGCAGCAGGGTCGTGCGCTTTGGGCACAGGTTTTCCTGACGCTAGCTGCAATCACTGGTTTGACCGCAGGGCTTGCCATGGCGCCCGCTCCGTCGAACGCCGCTGAAACGCGTCGTATCGAAATCACCGAAGACAGCGATTATTTCGGCTTCGACTTGCGGACCCAGAAGAACGTGACACTGGACCAATGCAAGAGCACCTGTCTCGGTGACAATGCCTGCCGAGCCTTCACCTATAATCCGAAGGTCAAATGGTGCTTCCTCAAGACCGATTTCAACAAGCTCAATCCTTCGGTCGGCTCCATTGCCGGTAAGGTTGTATCGGGTGCAACCAAAGACACAGCCAAGGCCGACATCGGCGCGCCACCAGCCGTTACATTCTTCGCGGATAATCTTGTCGATGAAGCCCGCCGTTTCCGCACCACTATTCTGGCTGCGGACAGTAACGAAGGCCTCAGCACGCTGAAGGCCGAAGCTGCCTCCGCACTCGCCAATAGCGACCCGCGCACGGCAATGGAGAAATTTGCTGCCGCAGCCGGCGCTTCGCCTGACGACAGCACGCTCTGGACCGGTCTGGCTCTCGCCACTTTGGCAACAGAACCTTCCAACAGCGAAGAAACCGCCAAGTTCAAGCGCGACGCCACATCGGCAGCATGGAACGGCTATCAGACCTCGCGCAGCAAGGCCGCGCGCGCCAATGCACTGAATGCGATGGCGGAGGCGCTTGACCGTCGCGAATTGTCCCGCCCTGCCCTTCAGGCCTATGATGCGAGCCTCAATCTGGTTAATTCGGCTTCGGTCCGCGCCGCCTATGAAGACCTAAAGGCCCGCAAGGGTTTCCGCATCGTCGACCACAGTGTCGATAACGACAATGCATCGCCGCGCATCTGCGCGCAGTTTTCCGAAGAACTGGTCAAAAGCGGCACCGACTATTCCAGCTTCGTGACATTGGACAGCGCCGCACCCAAGGCTATTGAGGCCAAGGATCGCCAGATCTGCGTCGAAGGTCTGGAACATGGCCGCACCTACAGCGTCACCTTCCGCGCCGGTTTACCCGCTGCTATTGGCGAGACGCTGCCAGCACCGGTAACCCTGTCCGTCTATGTGCAGGACCGTGCTCCATCGGTGCGCTTTACCGGCGACAGCTTTGTGCTGCCTGCCAAGGCGCGTCGCGGCATTCCACTGGTCAGTGTCAATATGAGCGCGGCCAAAGTGAAGCTCTATCGCATCGGCGACCGTTCGCTGGCGCAGCTTTTGTCCGGCTACCAGTTTCTGCGTCAGCTCGACGGCTATGACGTCAGCACGATTTCTGACCAGATGGGCGCTCCCGTCTGGGAAGGCCAAATCGACACTGCCGCCGCAGAGCTGAACAAGGAAGTCACCACCAGTTTCCCGATTGATGAAGCCCTGCCGCAGCGGAAGCCCGGCGTCTACGTGCTGACCGCTGAGCCGATCAAGGCAAGCGGCGAAAGCTATGACACCAAGGCGACCCAGTGGTTCGTTGTGTCGGATATCGGGCTTTCGACCTATACGGGTCAGGACGGCATCAATGTCTTCGCGCGTTCGCTCGAAACGGCGGAGCCGCTTTCCGGCGTCAAGCTGACATTGCTGGCTCGCAACAACGAAGTGTTGGGCGAAGCGACAACCGATAGCGACGGTCGCGCCACCTTTACCGCAGGTCTCACGCGCGGCACCGATGGCATGGTTCCTGCGGTGCTGATGGCCAATCAGGGTGAAGATGATTTTGTCTTCCTTGATATGGCGCGTGCAGGCTTTGATCTTTCTGATCGCGGTGTCACCGGGCGCGCAGCGCCCAAGGCGCTCGACGTTTATGCCTGGACCGAACGCGGCATCTATCGCGCAGGCGAAGTAGTCCATGCCGCAGCGCTTGCCCGAGATGATGCGTCGCTCGCCGTCGACAACCTGCCGCTGACCTTCATCTTTACGCGCCCAGACGGCGTGGAAGATCGTCGCCTTGTGTCGGACAGCAGCAAGGCAGGCGGACATTCCGTCGATCTGACATTGGCCGCCAATGCCATGCGCGGCACATGGAACCTGAATATCTACACCGACCCCAAGCAGCCGGCGGTCGCCTCGCAAATGTTCCTGGTTGAAGATTTCGTGCCAGACCGCATTGAGTTCGACCTGACATCGGACAAGCCGGAAATCGCCAGTGGCGAAGCTGCCAATGTGACCGTCGATGGCCGCTTCCTCTATGGCGCACCGGCCGCCGGATTGGCGCTCGAAGGCGAAGTCACGCTTTCGACCAAGCGCGACTGGGACCGTTTCAAAGGCTATTATTTCGGTCTGGCCGATGAAGGTCAGGGCGAAGCCACCCGCCTTCCGCTGGATCAGTTGCCCAAGGTTGGCGACGATGGCAAGGCGACCTTCCCGGTCGTGATCGATGACCTGCCATCCACCACCCGTCTTATCAATGCAGCCGTCACCGTCCGCATGCGCGAAAGCGGTGGTCGTGCTGTGGAACGCAAGCTCGACCTTGCCGTTCGTCCGCAAGGATCGATGATCGGCATCAGACCGGATTTCTCCGGTGACGAAGTACCGCAAGGCGGCACCGCGAAATTCAGCTTCATCGCTTCGGATGCCAACGGTAACCGCACGAACCTTGACGGTGCCGTCTGGTCGCTTGTGAAGGTTGAGCGCAATTACCAATGGTATCGCAGCGGCAATAGCTGGAACTACGAGCCAGTCACCTTCACCAAGTCGGTTGCAACCGGCAAGATAGACCTCAAGGCTGATGCGGAAGCGAGCATCACCCAGCCGGTCGACTGGGGTCGATATCGCCTTGAAATCGAGACGGGCGACGCTTCCGGTCCGGCTTCAAGCTACGAATTCGACGCGGGCTGGTATGTGGCCGCGACCTCGACGGAAACGCCGGATGGCCTCGAAATCGCGCTCGACAAGGATCATTACGCAGCCGGTGAAACCGCGAAGCTGAAAATCAGCCCGCGTTTTGCCGGGGAGCTGTTGATCACCATCGGCGCGGAAAAGCTGCTGACGACCATCAGCGAGAGCGTATCGGCTGACGGTGCAACCATCGACATTCCAGTCGGCGAAAACTGGGGCGCTGGTGCTTACGTCACCGCAACGCTTTTCCGCCCGGGCAGCGCGCAGGAAAGCCGCATGCCCGCCCGCGCCATTGGCCTCAAATGGCTGAAGGTTGACCCAGCCGACAAACAACTGGCCGTCAAGCTGACGCCGCCGGAGAAAATCACCCCGCGCAGCACGCTCTCGGTTCCCGTTTCGGTGGAAAATGCAGGCGGCGAGCAGGCCTATGTCATGGTTGCCGCTGTCGATGTCGGCATACTGAACCTGACACGTTATCAGGCTCCGAACCCGGAAAACTGGTTCTTTGGCCAGCGCCAGCTCGGCCTTGAACTGCGCGACATGTATGGACGCCTTATCGATGGTTCGCTTGGCACCACCGGCAAGCTGCGCACCGGCGGTGACGGCGGCAACATGGCTGCGGAAGGCAGCCCGCCGACCGAAAAGCTTGTTGCACTCTTCTCCGGCCCTGTCGAGCTGGATAGCGATGGCAAGGCAAATGTTGATTTCGATATCCCGCAGTTCAACGGAACCGCCCGCGTTATGGCCGTGGCATGGACAAGCAAGGCCGTTGGTCACGCATCCAGCGATGTGATCGTGCGCGATCCGGTTGTCATTACGGCTGGCCTGCCGCGCTTCATGGCGCCGGGAGATCAGGCGACACTGCGCCTCGATATCGCCAATACGGACGCGCCTGACGGAAATTATCGTCTGAGTGTCGAAACCAGCGATAATCTCGGCACGGAAATCGGCTCTTATCCTGACACGCTAGCGCTTGCCGGTGGCAAACGCCAATCCGTCGCTGTGCCGCTCAACGCGCAGAAAACGGGACAGGGCAATATTACGATACGCCTTGCAAATGATGCCGGGCTGTCCATCGAACAGAATCTGTCACTACCGGTGCGCCCGGTTGATCTGCCAGTCACGACACGTCAGGTGGTCAGCCTTCCGGCCAATGGCGGTAGCCTCAAGATCGATGGCGGCCTGCTCTCGGAAAGCCTGCTCGACGGTGCTTTTGTCAGCGTCGGTATCACCCGCAGCGCGGCGTTCGACGTGCCGTCGCTTCTGATGGCGCTCGACCGCTATCCATATGGTTGCGCCGAGCAGACGACGAGCCGCGCCCTGCCCCTGCTTTACTTGAGCGAAATGGCGGCAGGCTCCGAAGCAAGCGCCGGACTTGGCGATCAGGATGAACTCAAGAAGCGTGTGCAGGACGCTATCTATCGTGTGCTGAGCTATCAGTCCTCGTCCGGCTCGTTCGGCCTGTGGGGACCAGGTTCCGGTGATCTGTGGCTTGATGCCTATGTCACCGACTTCCTCACCCGTGCCCGCGAAAAGGGCTATGTGGTTCCACAGGAGGCCCTGCTCTCGGCCCTGTCCAATCTGCAAAATGCGCTCGGCTACACGATCGACGCCAAGGATCGCGGCAACGAGATCGCCTACTCGCTCTATGTGCTGGCGCGCAACAAGAAGGCCTCGGTCGGTGATCTGCGTTATTACGCGGATACCCAGCTCGATAACTTCACAAGCCCGATGGCGATTGCCCAACTGGCCGCAGGTCTGGCGCTTTATGGCGACCAACAGCGTTCAGACCGGGTGTTCAACGTCGCTCTCAACCGCGCAAGCACCAACACAGCATACGACTATAATCGCTCCGATTATGGTTCGCGGCTGCGTGATGGTGCGGCCATGCTGGCGCTTGCGGCAGAAAGCAAGCCTGCACCGAAAGTGCTGCCTTCGCTCGTCACGCTGGTTGGTTACGAGCGCGATCAGACGAAATATCTCAGCACACAGGATCAGGCCTGGATGCTGCTTGCCGCCCGTGGTCTCAAGGAGAACAATGCGGCGATCAATCTCGACATCAACGGCACCGCCCATGAAGGTGCTTTCTCCGAACGGGTCAACGGCAATGCGCTCGAAGCCCAGCCGCTTGTCGTGACGAACCGCGGCAGTGATGCCGTGGATGCCGTGGTGACAGCCGTTGCACCGCCCGCACAATCGCTGCCCGCCGGTGGCGAAGGCTTCAACATTGAGCGCGCCTATTACACGCTCGACGGACAGGAAGCCAACATCACGGGCATCAACCAGAACGAGCGTTTTGTGGTGGTGTTGAAGATCGACGATCTGCAACAATGGCAGTCGCGTCTGCTGGTCACCGATCTTCTGCCTGCGGGTCTGGAGATCGACAATCCAGGTCTGGTTTCCAGTGCCGATCTCGGCAATTTCCCTTGGCTCGAAAGCACAGAGGCTGCGCATCTCGAATTCCGTGATGATCGTTTTGTCGCAGCATTCGACCGTTCGGCAGGCGAGAAAAAACAGATCGTGCTTGCTTATGTCGTGCGCGCGGTAACACCAGGGCTTTACACCCATCCGGCAGCCACGGTGGAAGACATGTATCGTCCGCAATATTCCGCCCGCACGGCAACCGGAATGATGGAGGTTGCTGCGCCGTAACCTTTTCGGTGGGGCCACGATCAACACATGAAACGGCGATGGAAAATAGCGATTGGCGGTGCCGCACTTCTCGGCATCGCCGCTCTTGCGACGGTCAGCCTTGACTGGCTTGACCGCGCTTTTCCTCCTCCCTTGCCTGAACGTCTGACGATATCCACGGAAGTGATGGATCGCGATGGCGAATTGTTGCGCGCTTATGCGACACCAGACGGCTATTGGCGTCTCAACACGCGCATTGAAGATGTCGATCCGAAATTCGTGAAAATGCTGATCGCCTATGAGGATAAGCGTTTCTACGATCACAGCGGTATCGATCTTTGGGCCTTAGCGCGTGCAGCGGTGCAGCTTGCTGGTAACCAGCGTATTGTGTCTGGTGGCTCTACCCTCTCGATGCAGCTCGCCCGGCTGATAGAACCACGCGAAAGCCGCAGCTTCGGCTCCAAATTCCGTCAGCTTGCCCGTGCCGTGCAGATTGAGCGCCGTCTGAGTAAAGACCAGATATTGGAGCGCTATCTGACGCTCGCCCCCTATGGCGGCAATCTGGAAGGCGTGCGCTCGGCATCGCTTGCCTATTTCGGCAAGGAACCACTGAGGCTCAGCACATCAGAAGCCGCAATGTTGGTCGCTTTGCCGCAATTGCCAGAACGTCGCCGCCCGGACCGCGCCGCGAGCACTGCACGCGCAGCGCGTGATCGCGTTTTGACGCGAATGGTTCAGGCCGATGTCCTGACCACCGACGAAGCCGAACGGGGCAAACGTGAGACAATCTCCGCCACCCGTCATGCTCTGCCAGCACTTGCTGCTCACTTTGCTGATCTGGCGCTCAAAAAAGCACCGACCGAAGCGCGACACAAGCTGACCTTGAAGAAATCCGTCCAGCGTGGGCTTGAAGCTTCGGCCCGAGAAGCCGCATCAAAACTGGGACCGAAAGTGTCGGTGGCGATGGTGCTGGCCGATAGCCGCAACGGCAATATTCTCGGCGAAGTGGGATCGGCGAATTATTTCGATGGCAGACGGCAAGGCTGGATCGACATGACGCGTGCCGTGCGTTCACCCGGATCGACGCTCAAGCCGTTTATCTATGGGCTTGCCTTCGAACAGGGCATGATCGCGCAGGAAACCATTATCGAAGACCGCCCGCAGGACTTTGCCGGTTATCGACCGCGCAATTTCGATATGAGCTATCAGGGCGATGTCAGCATCCGACAAGCGCTGCAAATGTCGCTGAATGTCCCAACTGTCAGCCTGTTGGACGCCATTGGTCCTGCCCGTTTGACCACGCGGTTCCGGCAGGCGGGCATCAATCTGCAACTGCCGAAGAACGAAGCGCCCGGTCTCGCTATCGGGCTCGGCGGCGCCGGGATCAGCCTGCGCGATCTGGTGCAGCTTTATACCGGGCTTGCCAATGGCGGACGTGGCGCCGCCTTGCGTGACGGAACCGAAACGGCTGAGCCGACACAACCCTCCGGCCCCATTCTCACCGAACAGGCGTCATGGCAGATCGGAGATATTCTGGCAGGTGTCGTGCCGCCACAAGGTGCACCGCGCCGCGGCCTCGCCTACAAGACCGGCACATCCTATGGATATCGCGATGCGTGGTCTGTCGGCTATGACGGACGTTATGTTCTCGGCGTCTGGGTTGGACGCGCCGATGGCGGCTCCGTGCCGGGCCTTGCCGGTTATGCATCTGCCGCACCGATCCTGTTCGATGCATTCGTCAAGTCGGGCGTGGTCTCAGTGCCATTGCCGCGCGCGCCAGCCGGAGCATTCCGAACAGCACGTGCCGACCTGCCGGTAACGCAAACGCGTTTTTCATCGGCCAGCGATCCGCTCCCGGTGTTGAAGGCATCCACGGAACCCGCACCGCGCATTATCTTTCCGCCGGATGGCGCACATGTGGACTTGAAGGCGCTAACTGAAACCGCCTCGCCGCTCGTGCTAAAATTGCAGGGTGGCCGCGCACCGTTTCGATGGCTCGCCAACGGCAAGCCCGTCGCAGAATCTGAACGCCGCCGCACCGCCACCTGGCAACCGGACGGTACGGGCTATTCAACCCTGACCGTCATCGATGCCGCAGGCCGTGCGGCAAGCGTCAAGATTTTCGTTGAGTAATGTCTATTGCGCGGCTTCCGAAATGGGCTCGCTCATCACGGCTTTCTTTTCCAGCGACATGACCTTCAGATTGCCGGAAAACAATATGCCGGAGATCGGCAAAACCGGTTCAGCTGGCAGTTCATCCTGACGAACACTGTCTTTCGGAACGTGCAGCTTGTGTTCCACATCGCTATCCGCACTGGAAAGCGTCAACGCCACGTTGCCCCGCGCATCAAGCAGACTGGCACCATAGAGAAACTCGAAGCTAAGCATTGAGGCGAGGAACTTGTACGTTCCATCACGCACGCCGCCTTTCATCATGGCAGCGCGGTGCAACTCATCGCCGATGCGCACATCAAGCGGTGACGTGCGTGGATCACAGACATAGCCAACCGCCAGCAACTGGCCATTATCAACCTCAAAGCGCATTCGGTCAGTGCCAAGGTCAATTGCCGAAATCGAAAAGCGACGATTGCTATATTCCACCGGCGTCCGTCCCAGCCGCTTGCATAGCTGCACACCGCTGAGCGCGCGCGCATTGGCGAAGTGGTCAGGATCGATGGCAAAGGGAAGCGCCTTCGGGCGATGGGCGGTGGACAGCGCCGGTTCCAGCACATCGGCAATCAGATTGGCAACGATAGTTGTACTGATAGGACGCGCATAATGCCCCTGATCGAGATAGAAAGACGGGTTGGTCACGGCATCGCGGCCATATTGCTGCATCAGCATGCGCGAAACATCGGCGCAGATCGTGCCATACCATTGCGAGATATAATTGATGCCCGCGTCGATGGACGGAACCGAGTTCAGGAACGACCCGTTGCGCGCGCCGAAAACAAGCGTTGCGATCCGCAGATTTGGATTACGCTCCAGCGCGTAGCGAATGATCCCCTCATAGAACCGCGCCCAATGCCGGAAGGGCCTGCGCTCGTCGCCATAAACGAACGCATCATTGATCGCATATTCGATCAGCAGCAATTCGCAGTCTTCAAGCTGCTCGAAAATCTTCAGCTGGTAGAGCCCGAATGCGCTCGTCGTACCACCGACAGCGAGATCGGCCACGATATCCAGCTCCACCCCGCGACGCGCCATGGTCGAAAGCAGGGTCGGCAGATAGCCGGGCAGCATGACGGTGTTGGAACCGCCAATGATTACAGTCTTGAGTTTCATTTCGTCACCGTTGCGGCCTGGCCTGCCGGGGTCAGAGCCCCGCAACGCCAGACGCCGTAAGTTCCCTCATCCCAATCGAAATAATAAGCGGCCGCGATCTGGCCGCTATCCATCATCTGACGGAAGCGTTCCCGCGCCTTCTCGACCAGTTGCTGGCGATTATTGTCATCTGCCGGGCAGGCCTTGGATTTGTTGGCAAAGCCCCATTCGGTAATCCAGCATGGCTTTCCATCGGCACCGCCGCAGAAAGAAAGCGCCTTGTTGACATGTTTGGCGCGCGCGGCACGCGTCCCGCTGCTACCGGGATAAATGTGGATGCCATAGCCATCAGCCACGGTATCGAGACCATGTTTTTTCAGAAGATCGGTGAAGGCTTCCGGATCGACCGTATCGATCCCGCGCCGATCCGCATCGGCAAAGGGGATGTCCGACAGCCCCGCCGAAACCACCTTGGCGTTTGCGTTGAGCTTGGTCTTCACCAGTTCAGTACGAACAGCGCGCAGCAATTCGACATATTTCTCCGCGCCCTTCTCCACGAGGGGCAGTTCTCCCATTTCACTCAACGAGCGAGCAGTCTTCGTCTTTTCGCTCGGCAAAATAGCCAGATCGCCATTATAGGCACCCCAGTTGATTTCATTGCCGGTTTCGACGCCGATCAGCTTCACGCCAAGCGCATCGATCTTTTGAAGCGCATCACCAATCGCTGTCTGGAAACGTTTCGGATCAATGTCCGATAGCCGGTACATGTCCCAGATCCGGCCTCGCCCTGAACGGGGCTTGGTGCCTTCCGGATAAAAATCCACATTGTTCAGCGAGACTTCCAGCAAGACGGCCAGCTTCTTTTCATGCGCAACCCGCACCGCATCGATGCTCTGTTCGATGGGCCGCGTCAGTGAAAGCCGCACAGCGACGACGCCATTCTTCACCATCTGGTCGAAAATCTGTTCGCGCTCTGCGGCGGGCAACCAGGCCATGTTGACCCGGTTGACGCCGAAACGCGTATCGGCCAGAGCACCGTTCGGCATTATGCCAAGCAGGACAACACCCAAACGCGCTGCGATTGCCCGTTTCCTGCCCCCGGTGCTCATGACCGTCAGTTTCATCGTATGCCGATATCCTTCAACGCGCCGTTGAAATTGGCTTCGCATTCCGAATAGCGATTGATAGCGGCAGGTACGTCTATCTTCGAAAGGAAGTCGCGCAGAAAAGCCTTCTTCTGCGGTTCACGATTCCAGACGCTGGCATCGATATGCGGAAAGCCGACAAAGCCCAGCATTTCACGCATACGATCATCAACGGCGATCATCAGCCCCGGAATGCCGGACTGCATGCCGATAATCGTGCCGTGGAAGCGGCGGCTCAGGCCGAAATCCTGACTGGAAATCCAGCTTCGCCATTTGTGCGTATCGAAGAACACCAGCAACTCGTTCTTGCGCTGCCATTTTTCCATATGCTTGTAATCGACGGGTGCAGTGATACGGCTTGCCGCCTGATCATAGGCTTCGGAATGGTCTTCGCCGGCCATGTTCATATTGTAGACGATCACTTCGTCCTGAATGACATAGCTTGCGACACTGTCCTTTTCGAGCAGTGCATGCGCATCCACAATCGTATCGGCAACGCTGCCCAGATAGCCGCCGAAGGAGATTTTCTGCGCGTCAGCGAGGCTTGGATCGGCAAGACGGCTCAGCGAGCGTTTCATCTGATCCGGCGCGTAATAGAGCGATGGACAGCCGGTCGGACGGACATATTTCATGCCCGCATCCTTGAGGAATTCCGCCGTGAAATGACCACGCGTCAGGAAGAAGCTCTCCTTGCGGCGCAGAATTTCAAGGAAGCGGCGTGTGCCTTCCGGCAGCTCTTCCTTCAGATTTTCCTTTTTCTGAATGCCGATGCCCATGACGACAATCGGCATGTTCAGCTTTTCGAAGACGAAGGATTCAGTCGTTGCCGCATAGCCCGGACGCAAGAGATTGGCCGAGGCGAATAGGCACAGATCAAAGCTCTCATTGAGCTTCGCATAGGTGTCCGGCGAATTGAGGCTGTTGGCGAGATGCCAGAACGGAACATAGGTCACGTCGTGGCCGCGCACGGCGTTGGCAGCGCCCTCGCCGATGAGATAATTGCCCGTATTGGCAATCTTCTTGACCTGATCGATCACATCCTTCTTCGTGCGGATAGGTTCGAAATAGGGGCGATGCTTCACGCTCGCCCCGGAAACGCTTTCGACGGTCCGCATCAAATATGACGGAATGCCGGTAATCATTATGCGCATGATGATCCATCTTCGCTGGAGTTATGAGAGGGCTTCTTGGATCGGGAGTTATCCAATGCCGATTTCTGAAAGGGCGCTTCGGAAATTGCGTTCGCGGTCCGAATATTTTTCGATCACGTCGGGGATGTTCATCGCCGCAATATGATCGCTCACAAATGCGCGCCGGTCGTTGGCGGCGTTGAGATCGCGGGCGTCGATCTTTGGCAGACCGGAGAAATTCAGCATTTCGCGCATGCGATCATCGACGGCCACCATCAGGCTCGGCACACCGGCCTGCATGGAAATGACATTGCCGTGGAAGCGGCGACCGAAGGAGAAATCCATGGTCGAGCACCAGGCGCGCCATTGATTGGTGTCGAGAAAAGCGTGAACGCTGATCTTCTTCTTGAGATCGCCGGATCCTTTATAGGTGAGCGGCCCGACCAGCTCGCCCGTCGTTGAATCGTAGGCGCGACCATTGGTGTCAGGCTCAAGCTGCATGTCGAAATGCAGAAGCTCATCCTGCACGACATAGGCCGAGCGTCCATCATCGGAGCTCAGCGCATTCATGTCGCCGATGGTTTCCAGCTCGGCGCCCATATAGCCGGTAAAGACGGTGCGGCCCTCGCCCACCTTCACATCCGGCAGGCGGCTGATCGCCTTGCGCATATTGTCGGGACGGAAATAGAGCGAAGGGCAGCCAACCGGGCGGACATAGGAAAAGCCCTGATCACGCAGAAAACCGGCAGCGTTTTCGCCGCGCGTGAGGAAATAATGCTCACGGGATTTAAGCACGTCCAGAAGCTTCTTCGTACCGGCCGGCAGACCGTCTTCGCCTTCAATATCCGGGCGGTTCTGGATGCCGATGCCGAGCATCACCACCGGCATGTCCAGTTTGGACAAAACCAGAGCTTCCGCATCCGCAGACAGGCCCTTGCGCAGAAGATTGGCGCAGGTAAACACGCAGATGTCGAATTCCTTGTTGATCTCTTCCAGACCCGCACCATTATTGACGCAGTTATAGAGATGCCAGAACGGAATATGCTTTGCTGATGGCAGAAGGGCAGTCATTGCGCCCTCTCCGATCAGATAATTACCCGTATTACTGATGTTCTTCAGTTCCTGGATAAAGTTTTCCTTGGATTCCGGTACGCGTTGTTTTTCCGAATAATAAACCTGCGCTTTTTCCGCGCGCTGGATAAGGCGGGTCAAATGGCTTGGGATGCCCGTGACTAGAATTCGTGGGTTGGCTGGGCGGCTCATAGGTCGACCTTTCTGGTATAATCAGGCAACTGCGCGGCCGGGGAGAACGGCAATCGCGCTGGCATCGTCTGCAACGTCCGGCTGGGAAGACCGGGATTTCGGATAGACAGGGCTGATTTCATTGGCCCAATCCGTGAAGTCGGAGAATGCTGCGCTCCATGTGCGGTGCGCTGCCGAGGCAAGAGCGCCTTCAGCCGTGCGCATCAGCGCATCATTGTCCTGCGCAAGAATGGTCAGGATGCGCGTCATGTCGGCAACGATCTGTGCATCATTGCCATTGCGGATCAGGATGCCGTCGCGGCCATGATTGATAAGTTCATCAACCGCACCAACCGCTGTTGCCACCGGCACACAGCCAAGCTGCTGTGCTTCGGCAATCATCAATGGCGCACCTTCCCAACGAGAAGGCATCAAAAGCACATCGGCCCAGGCAAGATGGTTCGCGATATCCTTGCCGTCAAAGACCGGGGGCGACACACGGACACCTGCTTCCTGCAGCTTCGTCAACCAGGATGCGCTCGGATCATCAGAGAGAATCTCCCCACCAATCGCCTGCGCATCGAAGGAGATACCCTGCTCTCTGAGCTTCATGATCGCGTCATGCAGCCGGTCGATGCCTTTCTGGCGGTCGAGGCGGCCCATATAAAGGATGCGCATTGGTCGGCCTTTTCGGCCTTCCTTGCGGGCAGCCGTCACCTGCGCGCGCTGCTTTGCATCGATGGAGAAGCTTGCTCCGTTCGGCACCGAGAAGACTTTCTCGAACGGTACGCCAAAACTGTGCAGATAGATTTTCAGCTGATCTGAACAGGTGAGAAACGCATCATAGGCATGTTCGAAAGCGATGGCTGCATAGGGTTGTCCAGCCTGACGGCGGAAGACCGTTTCGTCCACCACATGGAGATAACAGGCCGTGCGCGTTCCTTCGGATCGCAGCTTGCCCATAAGCGGATGCGCCGCCATGACGTGGTTGTTCACGACGAGATCGAAGCCCGAAAGCTGACCGCGCAATATGCTCCAGTCGAGCGGATGATCCTCGGTGATGAAATCCTGCCCAAGGAAGCGATTTGTATCGCCCCAGGCCGGAATGCCATCCTTCCAGAAATGGAGATAATCAAAGGACTGGTCGAACTCGTCCAGCACATCCATACGTTCATTGCCGAGAACAAAGAGATGGGTTTCAAAACCCTGATTCTTCAGTTCACGACCTGCGGCATAGGCCACCTTTTCCGCGCCGCCAAACGATGCATTCGGCACCAGAACGGCAGCCGTTTTTTTCTTCGCGGTATTATGTGCGAGCGGCAGGACAGGCCCACCACCAAGCTCGTCGCGCAGCACCTGATACATTTCCGACAAAGCGGGCAAGCGGCGCGGACGCCACGTCCAGCGCATGGCCGCGCTCTGCTTCAGCGGGCTTGTGGCGATCGACGTGACCAGATTCAGCATGGATTGCTCCGGTCGCGACAAGGCGCGACGCTGGCGTACCCGCGGGAACGGAAAGCGCACTTTCATGCGCGCCGATGTGGGCCACAATTGCTGTGTGCCCAGCGATGCGAACCAATTGAGCGCATCGTTTTCGATGATCTCGCGGATCAGCCGGGTCGACACGAAAATCAGATCGGCATGCGGTTGCCGTGTGCCGGACGGCATGATTTCGGTATCAATCCGCCGCTCGTTTTCAACATTCGTCAGTTCTACGAAAACGATGTTGGCCTGCTCAGAGAGCTTTTCCAGTCGCGACAGAATGTTCGGGAACAGACGCGAGCGCGCCAGCAATTTCAGGGTCTCGGTGTTGGATGAAGCGAGAAAGGGCGGGAAGTGGAAATTGTCGGGTTCCGACACACTGCCCCAGAACGCCCGGATCGCATCGTCAAACTTGAGATCAGTCGCGCCAAGGCTCGGGTCAGTGAAGAAACTGACCGTCCCCTCGCCTGCGCGAATGACGCCATAGCGCGGGCATTCCTCGTGCTCGAAACCGACCAATGTCGGGCGACGGAACAGCGCCTTATGTCGCTTGCGCAGAAAGTTGATCGAACCGGAACGGTCGCGATTGGCTTCCTTGAAGCGGCTTTCAGCACGCAGACGATATTCGAAGCCGGTGTCATGGCACGGCGTACCGACAAAGCCAGCTTCAATGGCTGAAAGCCAGAATTCCCAGTCTTCAAAACCGTTCTGGCGGTCATCATCGAAGCGGACACCGCTGCGGAATACATCCGCTGAAATCATCGAGCCGGTATCGCAAATATTGTCCGTGATACAGTGGATGAGACGCGAATAGCTGTCGCCATAATGGGCGCGCCAGTTAACCGAGAACGTGTCGATATTCGTGTAGACCCAGCCCGCATTCGACGCGAGAAGCTTACGATAAAGCGTATCGATGGTGTGCGGCTGCACACGGTTGTCGGCATCGACAAAGTAGACCGCTTTCACGTCCGGCATCTCTTCGAGAATATAATCGACAGCGCGGTTACGCGCCCCGCCCGGCCCTGCATTTTCGCCGAAGATCACATGGATATTCGGATGCGCTGCGGAATAGAGCGCCAGGCTGTCGAACACTTCGCGTCGCGGATCACCGTCCACCGACACCACGATCTGCGTGCGGAACACGGTCTGCGATGTGAGGATCGATTCCAGCGCTTCAAGCGCCAGCGCCGCATGTCCGTAGAGCGGCATGGCGACGACGATCAAATCCTTCGATCTATCGTACATTCGCGGCCTCTTTCAGTCCCTCTTGGGCGGGACTGGTTTCGACATGCTTGACGAGGCGGAAGTTGAACACTTTCAACCAGGAGAAATCGACTGACTCTCCGGCGGCCCTGCTCAACACAACCAGATCCATGGTACGGTCGATTGGCTCTTCGAGCATGAAGTTGATGTCGATGGGGCGATTGGGCGCCACTTCCGACCAGCCGCTGAACAGAACCTGCGAACGTCGCCTGTCCATGGAAGCCAGCGCGCCGATTTCTTCCTGCGCATCGGACGCCAGATTGACAAGCAGCAGACCGACCGCACAGGGCTGGCCTTCCGGATGATCAATCACAGCACGGGCTGAAATCCGCACGGTTCCCGGTGCAACCACGCGGCGGATAGCCGCCGCGGTGATGCCCTCTTCAAGCGGGTGGCAACCGATGGCGTCTTCATGCTCCAGAAAACGAACCGTCGGGAAATCCGGCGTGAGCGGCGTTACCGACACATTGGTGACGTTGCGCAGCAGCTCTATCGGCAGACGATAATCATCCACCTTGCGACCGTTAATCATCGAGGTCGGCACGATGGCATTTGGCAGCGATGCCGGACGCACGCCCGGCAGACCGGTAAAGATTCTCAGTGCCAGCGGGCGCATGTCGAGATCGGCGTGCGGAATGCGGGCACGCGCAGCGTAGCGCTCATTGGCGATCACATTGCCCAGCGACAATTCCGGCGGAACACCGCCCGTCGCCGAAATACGCAGCCGCAAGGTGCGATGGCTGCCGTCGCAGGCTTTTGGGAGCGAGAAGAAATTCCACTCCGAATGCAGCGTGCCATAAGGCACCAGCCATTCGGCAATGCCCTCGCCATTTTCGAGATAATCCAGCGTGACAATCAGCTGACCATTGCGGTTGGCGGGCAGATCGCGGAAATGCAGCGCAAAGCCCGACACGGCATAGCTCGAAACCGGAAAAAGCTGCTCGATTTCAGATTCGCGCAGCAGGCGCGCAAAGCCTTCATCCTTCGGGTCCACCAAAGGCGCGTGGCTGAATATCTCGGTCGACGAATCCCAATTGCGCGCATGAAAGGCATCTTCGATGGCGCGATAATTTTCGAACATCGTTTCGCGTTCGCGGCGCAGCATGGCAAGTTCCGCGTGCACCTTGCTGACATGCCCGACAAGGCGGTCCAGACTGCTTTCCAGCAACTGGGTCACCAGCATGGGCACGGTTTCCGGCCCGGCCTCATCAACGCGCACGACCGGCACTTCCGGTATGGTGCGCATGCGATAAAGCTGCTGCAGGATCGTGTTCAGTTCGTGTGCGCCTTCATCAGAAGCGGCTACCGCAATGAGCGGAAATGTATTCGCCAGACGCAGACGCTTGCCGTCGCCTTCAACGAAAGCAGTCACGTCGCCCAGAGAAGTCGCTTCCAGCGCTTCACGATCACGCATCGAAGCAATGGCATAGCGGCGGTTCTTCCGCCCCGAGATCGCAGGAAGTGGTGTGCTCAACATAATCGTCCATTGTCTGATGGCCGATTGGGAGGTTCGGCCTACAAGTACAATGAGAAAATACAGACCATGTATTGTCAACAGTGATATAGCGTCAACTATATGATAATATTGCGAATAATTGAAAATGGTTTAATTCAAAATTTGAAACAATATGCAGATATATTCACTATACCTCGTAAACACGCAGAATTGCGGGCTATTATATTATAATACAGGCACTTGAATGCCCGATTGTCGCCACATACTGCTCATCGGACATTCAATACTGCATCGATCAACGTTTTTTGCTGACGTAAACATTCCGACAACCGAAAGCGATTTTCGATGGTTCGCCGCGCCGCCGCCCGCATCTGGAGGCAGGCATCGGGGTCGGCGAGAACGTCCAGCACCGTTTGAGCCAGCACATCCGTGTCATAAAATGGAACAAGCAGGCCGTTCTGACCGGCGCGGATCACCTCGCGCACTGGCGGCGTGTCGGAGCCGATGATCAGCGCGCCGCACGCCATTGCCTCGATCACCGACCAGGACAGCACGAACGGATAGGTCAGATAGATATGCGCCGTCGATATCTGGTAAAGCTTGCGCAAATCCGCATGCGGGATGGAGCCCAGAAACACCACCCTGTCGGGCGGCAGCTCGTGATCGCGCAAAAGATGCTCCCGCCAGGACCCGCCACCGGGTGGAGGCGTGCCATAACTGACACCGTCTCCGCCGACGAAGACGAAGATGGCATCCTTGTTCTGGCGGATGACTTTCGCCGCCGCTTCCAGCACTTGCGGAAAGCCCCGATAGGGTTCGAGATCGCGCGCCACAAAGGTGATCACGCGCGATTCTCCAGCCTTCAAAACACGACCATCCGGCAGCTGTAAGGATGCGTGACGGTCCGGATAGAAAACCTTCGTGTCGACGCCCTCATGCACGACGGCGATGCGATTCTGCGCCGCCTTCGGATAAAGGCTCTTCTGCCAGTGTGTTGGACTAAAACCGCCATCCATGCTTTCGAGCGTTACGAGCTGCGCCATATTTCTAAGCCGCAGTCGCTTACGCATCTCAACATCAGGCTTGTCATCGGGCGCAAAGCCGACATCCGCACCATGCGCCCGATAGAAAAATTCGCAATAGCCAAGCGCCGGCGTCGAGGGCAGCACGTCCTTGACGAACATCATGCTGCCCCAGCCGATATGACCTATGACTATGTCCGGCGGTTGACCGTGCCGCGCCATCGATTCAAGCGTTTCGGCGACACGGTAACCGATCCGGGTATGATGATCCGGAACCTCGAGATATCTGGCCATCGCACCATCGGTGCGAGGACCAGATTCAACTCTGTGGCGAATGACACGGACCGCAGGGAGGCGACGGTCCACCGTCTCGCAAATCAGGCTTACATCATGTCCGCTTTCAGCCAGATGCCCGGCCAAAGCAGCGAACTGCCCAAATCCACGTCTGTGCACAAAAGCTATATGCATGTCACAAAACGTGTAGGTTTTTTGGTCGATATTCGTCGATCAACATCAAATGCCGTACCGTGCGGCGTTGCCCCACAGCAATTCCAGCCTGTGTAAAGTCTGGTATGCGATTTCGAGATTTCGAAGATCATCGTCATCGCGAGCAAGGATATGATGATAGTCCCTGCTGGCGTTTCTCAGGTTCAGACAAAGGCGTTCGCCCTTGTCTGTCAGACGAATGCGTGCCGACCGCTTGTCTCGCTGCGAGGCAACACGATCAACATAACCGCCATCGGTAAGCTGTTTTAAATAATAGGAAATGTTGGACCCGACATAGTGCCCGCGATCCAGTAGTTCACCCACAGTGAGCTCGACATCGCCAATCGCCATCAGAACAAGCGTCTGTGCCGGGCCAATGTCCTCTACCCCCAACTTGGTCAGCTCCGTCTTCAGGAGGCTCACAAAGCGGCGGTTCACTCGTTCAATCATCCGGGCCAGTTCGAAATGAGTAACTACGACTGTATGGACCGGGTTTCTGCGTTCCTGTTTCTCGGCGGTTACTTCAGGAAAATCAACGGATGAGTATCCGTCAATTGATGTTTCGACTTCCACTCCCTCGTGCAGAAGTTTTTGCATCTTTTACTCTCCATTTTCAATTTTACTTCAAATTTTGAAGAAATTTTCAATTAGATTTTCTTGTCTCCTTTCGCATTTCCCCGCCGTAATAACTTTTTTCCGTCACATTCTAAGCGGTATTACTTGAATAATACTGATAGATGGGTGACTCTCTTTAGGGATATCCACGACCTGTGACCATACCAAGGCAGACCGCGTATGAACGATACTGGCCAAAAGAACCTAAATGGCAAGAGCCCCGCCGGCAAAAAAGCCACCGATGAAGTGGGGATTTCGCCGAAAAGCCTAATTTACAGGGCCCGGCGCGTCTTCCTGTCGGGACTGCTTTATGCGGTGCTTTTGAGTGCCTGTATCAATTTGCTACAACTGACCGTACCGCTCTACATGTTGCAGGTTCATGACCGCGTCCTGAACAGCCGCAGTCTCGACACGCTGACCATGCTGACGATTCTCGCTGTCGGAGCGATGATTGTTTTCGGCGTTCTGGAGTTCATCCGGGCGCTATCATTTCAGGCCATGGGCACCGCGCTGGTGCGCCGTCTTAACCTGGCCGTGTTGACCGCCGCCGTTCAGGCCTCGGTCGATCAGGGGCTGCCGAAAGCGACGCAGACCCTGCGCGACCTGACAGAACTGCGCGGCTTTCTGACCTCACCCGCCATCAATGCGCCGCTTGATGCGGCATGGTCGCCGATCTTTCTCGGCGTATTATTTCTGCTGCATCCGATGCTCGGTGTTATCGGCGTCATTGCGGTCGTCATTCTGGTTGCCTGCGGCCTGTTGACCGACCTCCTGACCCGCAATCTCATTCAGGAAGCCAATCAGGCCAATATCGAAGCGGTGACCAAAATCGGCAGCAGCCTGCGCCATGCCGAAGTCATCGAAGCCATGGGCATGCTGCCTGCCCTCGCCCGTCGCTGGCGCACCGTGCAGATGCAGGCGCTTGAGGTTCTCGACCTTGGCGGCACCCGCGTCAAAGCCCTGTCGTCTATTGCGCGCACGGCGCGTTTTATCATCCAGATTGCATCGCTCGGCATCGGTACGCTGCTTGCCATGCAGCAGGAAATCTCGCCCGGCGCGATGATCGCGACCAGTATCATCATCGGTCGCCTGCTGATGCCATTCGACCGCATCGTGGAGAACTGGCGTCAATGGGTCAGCGCGATAGCGAGCTGGAAGCGTGTTCAGTCTCTGCTGTCCGAAAACCTTGCCGTGCGCCAGACCATGCCGACCCCGCGCCCCAATGGCGATCTGGTTATCGACAAGCTGATTTATGCTGCTCCCGGCGTGGAAGTTCCAATCATCAAGGGCATTTCCTTCTCGATTTCGCCCGGTGAAGTGCTCGGCGTTGTCGGCCCCTCGGCGGCAGGTAAATCCACGCTTGCGCGCCTGCTGATCGGCATCGTCAAGCCCACCTCAGGCGGCGTCTTCCTCGACGGCAATAATGTCTATCTCTGGGAGCGCGGCTCGTTTGGTGAAATCGCCGGTTACCTGCCGCAGTCGGTCTCGCTGCTCGACGGGACTATCAAGGACAATATTGCGCGCATGGGCGACAGCGATCCGCACCGCGTGCTGGAAGCGGCGCGCCTTGCCGACGTGCATGAAATGATCGGGCGCATGCCGCTCGGTTACGACACACCGGTCGGCGACGGACGGCTGACGCTTTCGGGCGGCCAGCGCCAGCGCATCGGGCTTGCGCGCTGCCTCTATAATCGCCCGCGCCTGATCGTACTCGACGAACCCAATTCCAATCTCGATGCCATCGGCGAACGCGCCCTGATGCGCGCCATCGAACACGCACGCGATGATGGCGCCATCGTCATCATGATCGCACATCGCCCAACTATCATGCAGGTTGCCGACAAGCTGCTGGTGCTTGAAAACGGCCGCATCACGCAATTCGGTCCGCGCACCGACGTTGTGGCGTCGCTGACGCCGGGCAACAATAATCCGCAGGCAGGAGCCGTGAACTCATGACCGGAAAATCCGTCATTCCCCGCCGCGTTTCGAATCTGCTCGCGCCGCGTGCAGAATCATCCGACCACAAGGCGCTCACCCGCTTCGGCAGCGTCAAACCAGAATGGGCTTATGATCTGGAGCGCGAAGACAACCAGTCTCCGCTGCGCCGCCTGATCATCGCCGGACTGGCCACCATTGGTGTTGCCTTTGGCGGCTTCTTCGCCTGGGCCTATTCCGCTGAACTTGGTAGTGCCGCCGTTGCCAATGGAACCGTCATCGTCGATTCGAAACGCAAGACCATCAGCCATCTGGAAGGCGGCATCCTCGACCGGCTGCTGGTGCAGGAAGGCGATCTGGTCAAGGTCGGTCAACCGCTTCTCCGTCTCGATGCCACCAAGGCGCGCTCGCAACTGCAATCGCTTGAAAGCCGCCGGATCGGCCTGATCGCCAAACTGGCGCGTCTGAGAGCGGAACAGGCTGGCGAACACCAAATCACCTTCCCGGATAAATTCGAGGAAGGCGGCGAGAATGCAAAAAATGCCATTCGCGCCGAGCAGATATTCTTCGAGAAGCGACAGACGCAAAAGCGAAGCAAGATCGACATTCAGCAGAAAACCATCGAGCAATATACCGAGCAGGCCAAGGCCTCCACGGCACAGATCGCTGCGACCGACCGCCAGATCGCATTGATCGAAGAGCAGCGCAAGGCAATCGCCAGCCTTGTCGAGAAAGGCTTTGCTCAGAAATCCAAACTGACCGAAATCGAGACCCGGCTAAGCCAGCTTGCGGGTGATCGCGGCGAATATACCGGTGACAAGGCCAAGGCCGAGCAGGCCAAGGCGGGCGCAGAATTCGCCCTGTCCGGCATTGAAAGCGACCTCCAATCAGAAATCGCCGGTGAGATCACCACCAGTCAGGTTGAGCTTTCCGACGCGGAAGAACAGATCATCGCCGCGAAAGACGTGATGCGCCGCGTTGAGGTGCTTGCTCCACAGGAAGGCATCATCGCCAATATTCGCCTGCGCACACCGGGTGGTGTCATCTCCCCCGCCGAAGCTATCATGGATATCGTTCCTGAAAACGAGCCGCTTGTGGTGGAAATGAAAGTCAGCCCCAACGATATCGACAGTGTCGCAGTTGGGTCGAATGCGCAGATCAAGCTGACTGCCTATAATCAGCGCTCCATGGCGCCTTTCGACGGCAAACTGACCTATATCGCCGCCGACCAGACCATCGATGACAAGACCAACACGGCCTATTTCGTAGCCCGTGCCGAAATAAATCCGGATTCGCTTGCCGCCAATCCAACGGCCCGTATGTATCCGGGCATGCCTGCGGAAGTCATCATCGTGCATAAGGAACGTCGCGCGATCGACTATATCGTTTCGCCGATCACCGACAGCCTAAACCGCGCCTTCCGTGAAGATTAGAACCTGGTCGCTCGAAGTTTCGAGCGACCAGCAAGCAAGATGTTCCAGAATGGAATTGCCTGGGTTTCTTCCCTGACTGAATCTGGTTCTGGGGAGATTCAAGCTTGGATTTCCATTCGCCGGAGAACGGCGTTTCGCAGTATTCCCTAAAGAAAGATCAGTTTTTCGCATTTTTGAGGCGCCGCGCATTAAAAACGATGCGCGGCGTCATCGCTTTGAAAAATAGGCATTTTCTTGACAATTACGTGACGTTTCAAATTTTGAAGCAATTTGCGCTTAAATATAATCCAAATATAAATTATTATTGATACAAAAGTAATTTCAAAAGAAGTTCACTAAATCGGAATATAAATTTTTCGTAATAAATTGTTACACGCTATTCTTATAATTATACCATTTTCCAATGTTGTATTTATCTAAGATACGTATCAGACTACTACGAGCATAATGGTCGGAGCATTCCGGCTTGTGAAACCCAACGGAACACAAGGAGAAGCAGATGGCCACTCTAGAAGGCGGCGCCTACGACGACGTGTTGTTCGGCTCCCGCTTTGACGATTTCATCCGTGCCCATGGCGGTGATGATCTCGTCTTCGGAGGGGATGGCAATGACACCATCTTCGGTGGGAATGGCAGCGACATTCTTTTCGGCGGTACAGGCGATGACGTCCTGTTCGGCGAGAATGGCAATGACATTCTTTACGGCAATGAAGGAAACGACATCCTGAGCGGCGGCAATGGCAGCGACGTGCTGTTTGGCGGCAATGGAGATGACATTCTCCAGGGCGGCAACGGCAATGACCTGCTCTATGGCGGCGCTCACAACGATATCCTGTATGGCGGCAACGGTAACGACATCCTTGATGGCGGCGCCGGTGACGACATCCTTATCGGTGGTAACGGGAGCGATACGTTCCTCTTCAATGGTGGCGGCGGAAACGACGTCATTCTCGACTTCAATCCTGGCGAGGATATCCTTCAGATTCAGAAGGGCATCAATGGCCTCGACATTTCGTCCGCGGACGATCTTGCCGATCGCGTCACGCAGGTTGGTGGCAATGTCGTTGTCGATCTCGGCAATGGCGACACCGTTACCCTCGTGAACACCAGTGCCGACGACGTACAGTCGCATCCCGACCAGTACTTCACTGTTCACTGATTGAACCAATAATGGCGTGCCCGGCAGCCTCCCGCCGGGCACGTTTTTGATTTTGAAGCGTATTCCGAAAAGTGACTGCCAGTTTTCGGATCAGAATGCGGGCTCTTTGTTGATTTTCCTGCATCCGACAAGAATGAAAGGGTATTCGCATTGAACCTCGACCATTCGGCGGAAATTGCAAGCGGCACCGGAGCAAGCGATATCGGAACGCGCGATATCAGGGAAAGCAAGCCCGACAATCTCTCCATCTGCCGTCTTTGCGCCGACGTTGCTGTGATCGCCTGGGATATTCCAAGCCCGGCACGCCAGTCGACCAAATGCGCGCTTGAAATGCCTGTCCAGCCGGTACCGCTGCTGAGCGTCGGCATTCCGCTGGAAAGTGGCGGTACACGCATGTTCTGGGCTATGCGCACCGGCACCGAACCTGTTGAATTTGCGCTTTCTGCGGGCTCCCTCGGCCCCACGGTTCAGTCCATTCTCTATCCGGCCAATGAGCTTGCATCCTTTGATAGCGAACGCATGCTGTCAGACCTGACCTTGCCGGGGCATATCAAGCTGCTTTCGACCATTTTGACCACATGGCGCAGCGCTTTCCGCCTGTCGCGCAATCAGACTTTTGCAGCGCTTGTTCGCGACATCACGCTGGCGCTGACACCTGAGCCGCGCGAAATCCAGAACTGCGGCCAGCCGGTTGCCGGGCATCATCTGCTGGAGACTGCTGTCGATCCGATGCTGGGCGAAATTTCAGCCATCTATGGCGTCAGCAATGGAAGCGTCATCGTTATCCCTCCGCGCTTCACGGTCGGCCAGCAGTCGCACAAGGCGTGGCAGCCCTGCCATCTTCTGGTTGAATCTCCGCAAGCCCTGCCCTCATCGTTCCTGTTCGTGCTGACCGGACAGAAGGGCGTTGCGATCCGTAAATTATCCGATGGTCCCTCGGAACCGATGGATTTCGGCAAATGGTGGACGAAATGGCAGGGCAATGCCGATCTGCGCGAATTTCTGGTCAGCCAGCTCGCCAAACTCGATCCAAGCGGCCCGGCCGTAGCCATTGACCTGCAAAGCCGTTCGCCTCTTCCTGTGCGCCAGATCACACAATCCGCAAGCCATAACCCGGCGGCGGAAATCGACCTTGCGCTTGCGCTGGATAACGGGTTGATCGTCGGTGGCTGGTATCACGATCCATCGGCGATGCTCGGCGATATCGAATATCTGCCTGCCAATGGCAGTGCTATTTCACTGAAAGCCCATTTCCACAAATTTCCCGGCAAGATCGCCAAGCGCGAAGATGCGCCACAGGCCGATGTGACGGGATTTGTCGCGTGGCTGCCTGCGGCCAAGAACCTTGGCCCGCTTCTGCAACCGCGTTTCCAGATGCGGCTCACATCCGGAGCAACCGCGCCATTGGTCCCTGCCGCGCAGCCATTCGAACCGGCAGAGCAGCGTAAGCGGATCTTGCGCGCCGTGCCGCCACAGCATGCACGCCCGAAAGTGTTTGAGACCATTCTCGCTCCCGCTCTGACCGAAGTGGAAAAGAAGCTGGGCGCGACCGTGCGCATTTCAGAGATCAAGGATTTCGGCACCACGCCCGCCAACCCGGTCGCGTCGATCGTCATCCCGCTTTATCGCAATCTCGATTTCCTGCGCTTCCAGTTTTCATCACTGGCAACCGATCCCTGGATCGTCGCCAATGCAGAACTCATTTTCGTTCTCGATTCGCCGGAAATACACGACGACACCGAGCATATGCTGGGTGGCCTGCATATCTTGCATGACCTGCCGTTTCGCCTTGTCATCATGAACCGCAATGGCGGTTATGCCCGCGCCTGCAATGCGGGGGCAAGCGTTGCAACAGGTACGGCCATTGTGATGCTGAATTCCGACGTCGTGCCGGAAAAGCACGGTTGGCTGCAAGAATTGCTGCAACCGCTCTTCGACAACAAGCGGCTCGGCGCTATTGGCCCCCGACTTCTGTTTGAAGACGGCTCGCTCCAGCACGCAGGCCTCTATTTTGCCCGTGACCGCCACGGCGTCTGGCTCAACCATCATTACTACAAGGGCATGCCCGGCAGCTATGCGCCTGCCCTTGTAGGACGCGATGTTCCCGGCGTTACAGGCGCCTGCCTGATAACGCGCAAGGACATCTTCGATCTGGTCGGTGGTTATACTGAAGACTATGTGATCGGTGACTATGAAGACAGTGATCTCTGCCTGAAAATCCGCCAGCTTGGCTTTCAGGTTTACTACGACCCTGCCGTCGCGCTGTATCATTTCGAGCGCCGCTCGATCCGCCGTAGCGCTGATTATATGCGCGGCCTTGCCAGCCAATATAATTCCTGGATGCACACCCAGCGCTGGGACGAAGACATCACCGACCTGATGGCTCCGCCAGAGGATGAGGCGCAGACCGCGCCGTCGTCCAATGTGATCGTTGCCAAATATGAAAGGAGCGTCGCTTGACCGACGTGGTAGCGCTGAAACAGCCTGAAACCAAACTTCCAATTCCCGAAGAACAGATCGGCTGGCTGACACGCGCCGTCTTGAAGAACCGCTTCCTGCCCTCACCCGACCCCAACAGCGTGTTTGTGGGCGACGGCGATTTCCGGGCCGTTGGTGCGGAGTTTCTCGGCCATTTCATCCGCAAAGGCGGCCTCAAGCCGGATGCGCGCGTTCTCGATATCGGATCAGGCATCGGACGCATGGCTGTTCCGCTGACCCAGTATCTCGACCCTGCCAAGGGTCGTTATGCGGGCATTGATCCGGTGGCTGGTGGCACGAACTGGTGCCGTCAGCACATCAGCGCGCTTTATCCGAACTTCCAGTTTCAGCACATTGATATAGCCCATGCGCTCTACAATCCGCGTGGCGCGGTCGACGGGCATCACCTCGTCCTGCCGTTTCCGGACAAGAGTGTCGACTTTGTCATCATGACGTCGGTGGTGACGCATCTCGCCGCTGACGAAGTCAAAGTCTATCTGCGGGAAATTGCCCGTGTGCTGGCGCCGGGCGGCAAACTGTTCATGACCGCCTTTGTCGTCGATGACATTGCCGCGCGTGACCGCCATGGCAAACGCGACCCGCGTCTCAGTTTCGAACGCAGCGGTGCAGGCCCGTGCTGGTATGTGCCGGAGCTGCCGCCACTCGCGGCCGTCGGCTTTGAGAATGGCTTTCTGGATCGCGCCCTTGCGGGCGTCGGCCTGACACTGGAACTGAAATCATTCGGCCACTGGCGCGGGATCGCATCCGACCACTATCAGGATCTGTTCATTGCGACACGTGGAGGCGCTGTCTGATGGCCCAACGCGTGCTCGTCGCTGCCCATAATCACCCCTCCCTGCATCCCGGCGGGACGGAAATATTCGCGCATGACCTGTTCCGTGCCTATCAGCGTGCGGGTTGCGAAGCATTATTCCTCGGAGCCACCAATAAGGTTCACCGTCAGGAACGCCCGGGAACGAGCTTTCAGAGCATCGGCAATGGCGGCGATGAAATCCTGCTCTGGTCTGGTCATTTCGACCGTTTCAACATGAGCCAGGTCGATCTCTACGGCATAGTGCCGGACATTGTGGAACTACTGAAGGATTTCCGCCCGGATGTGGTGCATCTTCACCACCTGCTGCTGCTCGGTGCGGAATTTCCGCATATTGTCCGCCGCACATTGCCCGATTGCCGTATCGTCCTGACGTTGCATGACTATTACCCGATCTGTCACCATGACGGTCTGATGGTGCGCACAACGGGCAAGGAACTTTGCTACGGCGCCAGCCCGGATCGCTGCCATGCCTGTTTCAAGGACATAGCGCTCGACAAATTCGTGCTGCGCGAGCGCCACATCAAGTCATTGCTGAGCGCGGTTGACGCCTTCGTGTCTCCAAGCGAATTCCTGAAACAGCGTTATGTTGACTGGGGTCTGTCGGAAGAACTGATCAGCGTCATTCCAAACGGCCAACCGGAACGCCCTGCCATCGACACCCCACGTCGCGAAAGAACCAAGCCTGTGTTCGGTTATTTCGGCAATCTGAACCCGTGGAAGGGCGCGACTGTTCTGCTCCGGGCAGCGCAGCAGCTGATCAACGAGGGCTTCGACTTCGAATTGCGCGTGCATGGCGCGGCACCCTTTCAAAGCGAAAGCTTTGTCAGCGAGATCGACCAGCTTTTCTCTGAAACCGCCCCTTTCGTGCAACGGCGTGGCGCTTATCGGCGTGAAGATATCGCGCAACTGATCCGTACCGTCGATTGCGCCATCATGCCATCGATCTGGTGGGAGAATGCGCCCCTCGTCATTCAGGAAGCACAGGGACAGGATTGCCCTGTCATCTGCTCCAGTATCGGCGGCATGGCTGAAATGATTACGGACGGCGTAAACGGCCTGACCGTTCCGCCCAATGATCCGCAGGCGCTGGCGGAAGCCATGCGCCGCATGGCGGAAAACCCGGAGCTGCGTCAGTCACTCAGCGACAATGCACGCCATCCGGACACCATCCACACGACGGCTTCGCACTATCTCGATCTGATCGGGACATTGCGTACGGCCCGTGTCGAGGCAGCATAAGAGGTACAATTATGAACATCGCGACCAAAGTTCCAACCGAAGGGGCAGCAAAACCGGCAGCAGCACAGGCTGCATCCGCCGCACCTCAGAGGACCGAAGCCATGAAAGGACGCGTTGACGCCATCGAGGAAGGCCGCCTTTACGGCTGGGCGTTCGATCCCGGAGCGCCCACGGAACGGCTTTTGATCCGCGTTCTGCTCGATGACAAGCCCATCGCGGAAGCACCGGCGGACAAGGAACGTCCCGACCTGAAGCGCAACGGCATTGGCGATGGCTTGCACGCTTTCGAAGTGATGCTGCCGCAATTCGCCGCCGCTCGCGCCGGTGAACTTGTTGTCGTCGCAGCCAATGCGGCAGGCAATGAGCAGAAACTGCGTGTACCGAAACCCGACGAACAGGCCGCTGAAGCGCTGATTGCTGCGCCGATGACGCGCATTCTCGACAAGCTCGACATGTTGATGGCCGCGCAACGCCAGTTGCAGGTCAACCAGCGTTCGCTGCAACGCGTGGCTCCGGTGCTTGATAGTTCAGGCAATGCCGCACCTGCCGAAATGGCAGACATAACCGCATCCGTGGATGGCTTGCGCACCGATCTGCATCAGCGCATGACAGAACTCGACGTGCATATCATGCGCATGGACGGTGTGGTCGCCGGGCTTGAAAAGCGCATGGACGACGTGCGCAAACGGGCCGGTGGCGACGTGAAAATGTTGTTCATGCTCATGTACGTTATGGCCGGTTTCGTTGCAGGCGCTATCCTGACGCTTTTCATGATGCGCTGAGGGGAAACCCATGACGCAAGACGAAAGACCCGCCACACAGCAACCGGCAGCAAAACCTGCCCGGCTATCAGAACGCCCGCCCATGATGATGGAAGGCGAGATGGTCGTCGGCTGTGTGGTCGAGGAAACGCTTCTGCTTGTGCTCGGCATCGGCAATGCGAGCGGCGATCAGGTCACGGCCTTTCTGAACGGCGATCCCGCGCTTAGCGTCAAGGTGAACCTCGTTACCTGGCCGCTGAAAGAGCCGTCTCCCGCTGGCACTCATGGATTTGTGGCCATCGTGCCAACGGGCATTTTGCGCCGCGGCATCCTCAAGACGGTGATGTTCCAGCATAAGGCCAAGGTGGCGCGCTATAATTTCGCATCGCGCGCTGCGCCCGTCGCCGATTTCGTCGCCATGATCGGCGACCTTGCCGGGCCAAGCCTGCCAACCGTCATCGATGAACTGGTAGAAGGGCTGATTTCCGGTCCTATCGGGCGCAAGAAGCTTGCCGCAATCACCGTTCTGTTGCAGGTCGGCGCGCGCTCCGATGGCTGCATTGAGCTGATTGGCGGCAGCGACGAAGGTGAAATCTTCGTTCAGGGCTGGGCGCAGGATCTGACGCCCGCCGTCACGCGACTTCTCATCAGCGGTAAAAACTCTTCGCTGGCAGAATGTTCGATCAGCGTTTTCGCACGCCCTGATCTCAACGATCAAGCGTCGGGTTTTGCCGGTTTGCTGCTCGCCAATGAGCCAGTTGAACCGAACGATATCGAACGCCTGTTATTTCGCGGGCGACGCGGCTGGCGCTTCACGGAAGTCTATGATCGCAGGCTGCTGGCCGGATCGCGTGAGACGCCGGGGCATATTCGCGCCATCCTGCCGCGAGTGCGCAGTTCGACGGATATCCTGCTCCGGCTACGCTCTGCAGCCAATCGCTTCGACGGCGGCGAGACCGTCTCTGGCCTGCCCTTCCCGGTGCGGCTCGGCATCGACAATGTTTTTCGCGTTGAGGGCAGCGGCATTCTGGTTTCTGGCTGGCTGCTCGATCCCGACAGCCATGTGGAAAGCGTCAAGCTGCGCCGCCATCGCGGCGAGATACAGGTCGACGGCACATGGACCCGCTATGACCGGCCGGATGTAACCCACGAGTTCGACAACCAGCCGCCCTTCAATGCCGGTCTCGACCCCAACCGTCATGCGCATGGTTTCGTAGCCTTTGCGCCCGAACTTGCGGGCGACAGTACGTCACCCTTCTATATCGAGCTTGCCATCAGCGATGGACGCCGCGCCTTTCATCCGCTGACGCCGACCCGTGTGACATCACGCGATGCGATTGTCCGGCAGATACGCGCAACCGACCCCAATGCCTGGGCGCTGCGCCACATTGTCGATCAACAGCTTGTTCCCCTGCTGAGCGGCGTCAGTCGTCCAGCACCTGAAGTGTTCGGCGTGGTCGATCTCGGCCCGTTCGAAGATGCGGTAAACCACGCCGCCAATCTGGCGATCATCATCGGCGTCGATGAACGGGTAGAAGAGATAGAGCCTCTGCTGGCCCTGCTCGCACTCGATCCCGAAACCCGCATCGCGCCGATTGTCGTGGCGGCGGCAACGGAAATCATCGACCGCATCGGGGTGCAAGTTCGAAGGCTCGCCGACTTCTATCGTCTGCGTATCCGGCTTGTCTCGGCAAGCGGTTCTGAAGACCTTTACGATGCGCTGGAAGTTGGTGCGCGCGCCGTCACGACTGACAAGGTGGTGTTTCTGGCAGGCTCGCTTTTGCCGCGACGCGCCGGCTGGCTGAACAAGCTCGTCACGGCCTACGACGCACATCACGACTGCGTTTTGTCTCCAACGCTCGTTTACGAAGACGACTCCATACGCTGGGCCGGAACCTGGGTTGCCGGGCCGCAATCCGACAGAGCCCTCATCAGCCGCTATGCCGGTTATCCAATGGATTCCGTTTCCGGCATGTCACTCACAGAAGTCGCCACGGCGACCTTCGAATGCTGCATCCTGCCGCGTGATGCACTGTTTTCGGTTGGCGGTTTCACACGCGGCTATCTCGGCACGCATGAAAAAGGCCTCGATCTCGGCTTGAAACTCAAACAGTCCGGTCTGCGCTCCTACTGGCTGCCATCGGCGCAGATGCTCGGATCCGACGATGTATCGGTCACTGACAGAGCATCAACCATCGCATTGATCGAGCGGATCGACCGTCAGGTCTTTGATGCACGCTGGTCGAAGATTCTTGCTGGCAGGCGCAGCGCACCGATTGAGGAACCCGCATGAGCGATAAACTCCGCGTTCTGGTCATCTCGCACGCCCACCCGTCGATCTCGCTGGGCGGGGGTGAAATCGCATCCTATAACCTGCACAAGGGTTTGAATGCCATTCCCGGCGTGCAATCGGTCTATCTGGCCCGCGCCGGACACCCCATCCCGCGCCACGGTACCACGGCATTGATGAGCATGCGCCGCGCCAGCGACGAAATCCTGTTTCACGCCGACGAATATGATCACTTCTACCTGTCGAACAAGAACACGGACGAAATCCGCCGAGATCTCCTGCGCTTCGTGCGCGATTTTGATCCGGATATTGTGCATTTCCATCATGTGATGGGGCTCGGGCTGGAAACGCTTTATGCAATCCGCGAGACCTTGCCGGATCGCATCATTCTGGTCACGTTCCACGAATTCCTGTCGATCTGCAACAATGACGGCCAGATGGTGAAAGCCGGAACCTCGAAGCTCTGTAACGAGGCCTCACCCATTGATTGCCACGCCTGCTTTCCGCAGGTTCCGCCAGCACGGTTCCTCAAGCGTGAGCGCTTTGTGCGTGGAATGCTGGAGCTGGCCGATGCCTTCATCTCGCCAAGCCAGTTTCTGGCAAACCGCTATCACGAATGGGGGCTGAACCCCGACAAGATGGCTGTCATCGAGAACGGCATCGCCATCCGCGAGGTTACGCCTCCGCGCGAACTGACCGGCCCGAACCCGCGCCGCAGCCGCTTTGCCTTTTTCGGCCAAATCAATCCGTTCAAGGGCATCGACGTATTGGTTGACGCGGTATCGCGTGTGCCGGAGCAGGTGTGGGGTGAAGATTCCCGCCTGATGATTTTCGGTGGCAATCTGGAAAAGCAGCCACCTGCCTTTCAGGAGCGGATGCAGAAGCTGATCGAAGAGGCCGGTCCCCGCGTGCGTTTTTATGGCGCTTATCAGAATGCGGAAATGCCGCGTCTCATGCAGTCGGTCGACTGGGTGGTGATGCCGTCCATCTGGTGGGAAAACTCACCGATCGTCATCCAGGAAGCCTTGCATCACCGCCGCCCGGTGATCTGCTCCAATATTGGCGGCATGGCCGAGAAAATTCGCGATGGCGAAGACGGGCTGCATTTCCGTGTTCGCAGCGCTGAAGATCTGGCCGACCGTTTCACAGAAGTTCTAAGCGAACCGAGTATCTGGGATCGACTTCACAATTCCGTCCGTCGTCCTGTACACTATGTTGATTGCGCCAAAGAGCATCTCGACCTTTACAACCGATTGCGCGAGGCAAAGCCTCGCAAACCGAAGCCGGCAGTGAGTGAAACTGTCCTCTCTCAGGCAAGCTGAGCCTGGCTTACCTGGAATCATTGTCTTACGCATTTCCGAACGCAAAACCGTTTCACACTTTTGCTGGAAATGCTCTTATTAAAGGAAAACCGAATGGCCCGTGCCCCCCGCGCCCTCGTGATGATTCCCGCTGGAGAAGTGTATGACCACGACAATGTGCGCTGGTATCGTCACACCGACGTGCAGGGCAGCATCAATCACTATCACAATATTGGCGATGCCTTTGTGTTCGAGTCATCGCTCAAGCTGATGAACTATGAAAAGGCGTCCGAGCTTCCCATAACCGCTTATTCGCCGGAAAAGATCGACCAGCTGCGCGAGGATTATGACTATGTCATTCTGCGCGGCTCGAACTATGTGAACAAGGACATGAACTGGCGCGAGAGCATCGCCGTCTTGCAACGCTTGAAGCTCCCGGTCATCGCCTTTGGCATTGGTGCACAGGCCCCCTCCAAGGGCGCGCTGGAACTTTCAGAAGAAACCAAGGCCGTGCTACGCATCATCGCGGATTCGACCGTCTCCATTGGCGTGCGCGGTGCATATACGGCGCAGGTGCTGAACGATATTGGCATTCGCAATGTGCGCATCATCGGCTGCCCCACGGCCTTTCGCCGCAACAACCAGCATTTGCGCATCAAGCTGCCGCCGCTCGACAGCGTAGAGAAGGTTGGCGTCACGGTGCGCCGTGAGGTTTCACCTGCCTATGCACAGGACATCGAGCAATATCTTACCCGTCACCGCGACCTCATCAAGGCAATGGCGCGGCGCTTCGACGTCACGCTGATGGCGCAAGGCGAGATTGATGAGAAAAAGATGGTGTTCGGCACGCCCGAACAGAAGGAAGATGCCATCGCCGCTCTGAAGGCACATCGCTGGACCGCCGATTGGTATTTCGACGAAGAAATTGAAAATCTCTACCGGAACAAGATGTTCTATTCCGATGTTGTGGCCGATTATGAGAACCTCGTGCGCCAGCAACAGCTGGTGCTCGGTTATCGCCTGCACGGCAATCTGATGGCGCTCGCCAATGGCGTGCCGTCGATCTATTTCACTTATGACAGCCGCACGGCCGAATTTGCCGAGACCTACAAAATTCCAAGCTATGACGTTTTCAGCGACAAGCCGTTCCGTCTGGAAGATTACTGGGATCAGTCGCTGTTCGACAAATATAACCGCGCATGGTTCGAAACCTATGCGGAGATGAAGCAGTTCCTCGACGAAAACGGTATCGACAACAAGATGACCGATACCGGCCTGCCAGTGGAAACGCTCAAAGTCGCCTGATCCTTGATTATTTCGAGCGTCTTGCCTTCACCGCCGATGGTTTGGGACTGTCGGCGGCAGTGGGCTTATCCTTCTGCTCTTCGGCAAGCAGTGACCATGCGGCAATGAACATGGCAGCTATTAACGGCCCGATGACGAAGCCATTGATACCGACCAGCGAAATGCCGCCAACCGTCGAGATCAACACCACATAATCCGGCATGCGCGTGCCCTTGCCGACCAGCGGCGGGCGCAGCAAATTATCCACGAGACCGATAACCAGCGTTCCGATCAGAACGAGAATGACACCCTTGCCCCAGTCTCCGCTGACAAAGAACCACACGGCGGCAGGCACCCAGACAAGCGCCGCACCAACCGCTGGCAGCATGGAGAAGAAGGTCATCATCACGCCCCACAACAGGGCTGCCTCAATCCCCAACAGCCAAAAGGCAATGCCGCCGATAGCGCCCTGAATGATCGCGATGATGATATTGCCCTTGACCGTCGCGCGGATGACGGCGGTGAATTTTTCCAGAAACTGGCGCGTATAGTCGTCGCTCAGCGGAATAGCCTGCCGGATTCTGCGTCCAAGGTCCGCACCATCGCGGAACAGGAAGAACAGCAGGTAGAGCATGATGCCGAAGCCGATGAAAAATTGCAGCGTGTTCTGGCCGAAGCTGACGAGACGACCAGCGAAAAGCTGGCTGCCTTGCAAAATTGTCGCTGAAATACGTGACCGCCATTCGGCGAAGCTGCCAAGCTCGAAGCGTTTGAGCCAGTCTTCCAGCGAATCCGGCAGCACGGAAAGAATGCTGGTGATGTAGCTGTTAAGGTCAAATTCGCGGCTGCTCAGCCGTTGGTAAAGGGAGTTTCCCTCCTGAACCAGCGAGCTGAAAATGATCAACACCGGAATGATGACCAGACAAATACACATCAGCACCGACAGGAAGGCTGCAAGATTGCGCCGCCCGCGCAGAAGCCGCACAAGATATTGCTGAACGGGATAGAAGATGACGGCGAGAATAACCGCCCACAGGACCGCAGTGTAATAAGGGATAAGCAGCCAGGCGAAGGCGATCGTGACGAGCGCCAGAAGAATATAGAAACTAACGCGCTGGACGGACATATTCACTCACCGACATTGTCTTGGGAGTCGACCCTGCCCAAAATCTGCTTTTTATTCAATAGCGTATTTCCGGCAGAGCCTTGAGAGGCTTTACCGGAAACAGCTAAAAACAGGAACATCTGGCCCTATTAAGATGTCAGGCTGCGGCTCGAATGGAAGATGTCGCCGCTTGCGGCAAAACACGTGCAATGACGCTGAGAAGATCGCTTTTCGACACGACGCCGACCACAAATCTGTTCTCGTCCACGATCACAGCCACATGGGTGAGACCATCGGTCAGAACTGGAAGCAGGCTCAATGCAGCATCATCCGGCCCAGCCGTAATGGCCGGAATCACATGATCCTTGAGGCTTTCGCCCGGCTGGATCAATTCACGCAGGCCAACCATGCCAGTCAAACGCCCATCGGAACCCGTCACAGGCAAGGTCAGGATACGATGGCGCAACAGCAGATTACGCGCCTGATCGGCGGAATCGGTTTCACCAATGCTGATAACATCGCGCGACATGATGTCGGCGCAGGTGAGATCACCATGGGCGCGGATCGATGCCTGCAACTCAACCTGTCGCAACAACCGGCCAAGGTCGTTGCGGTCGATGTCGTAGCTCTCATCCAGCGTGTTCAGTGCCTCGTCGATATCCTCTTCCCGGATGCCCGTTCGCACTGAAGGAGGCAAGTCCTTGGTCTCGTGCAGGCTCACTGGTACAGCCGCCGCATTATGCGGATATTTCCGCCGGGCAAGCTTGTGGAACAGGATACCCACTCCCACCAGCAGACAGGAATTGAACCCGACCGGCACGAGCGGAAACCACAGGCCCCAGCTTGCGACCGCCTGACCGCCCAGCACAGCCGTCAGCGCAGCAGCGCCGCCGGGTGGATGCAGGCTGCGGGTTACGGACATGGCGGCGATTGCAAGCGCAACGCCAAGCCCGATAGCAAGAGCCGGGTCGCTGACATAGCGAGCGACAATCAAGCCTACCAGCGCTGAAATCGTGTTACCGCCGATGATCGACCATGGTTGCGCCAGCGGACTGTTCGGCACGGCAAATAGCAGCACCGCCGATGCGCCGATGGGCGCAACGATCAACGGCAGATGCGGGCCGTTGCCCAGCAGAAGACCCGAGACAAAACCGGTGAGAGCGATGCCAACCAGCGCCCCAATGCAGGCAATCGCGCGCTCGCGCAGCGTCGCACCCGCAAGAAGCGGATTAAACAACCGGAATCGCGACACAGGCGACCCGTTATGGTCAGGAGATTTCTGTCGGGTCATGTCACACTACAGCCAGAAGCGGCCTGTCTATTCCAAGCTTTCCCGGGAACTGCAACAGCTCCCGCTATTGATGAGCGTGAGTATCCTGTCTCCGACATATGCGAACAAGAAAGCAAATCCGCATGTATCGGAGGGGAAAAGAAAATTCTTCCGCTATTGAAAGCTTATCAAGAATATCGGTCTCACCAGCATTTCCGTTCCCAATAGCATAAGCCCGACGAGAAACCAGAGGCGAAACCGTTCCGGACTTATTTTCTGGCGAAAAACCTGCCCAAGTGCCATGCCTGCCAGCGCTGGCAGGACGGCAGCGAGCGAAATGAGGAGAATATCACCGCTATAAGCCTGACGCGACGAAAGCCCGATGGCCAACGCAATGGTCGACACTGTAAACGATAATCCCAATGCCTGCACCAGATCGTCTTTCTTAAGCCCCAGCGCCTGAAGATAGGGAACAGCGGGAATGACGAACACGCCGGTCGCACCGGCGATCAAGCCAGTCAGAAGACCGATCAGCGGCGAGAGCCAGACTTCGTGCCGAGCCGCTACGTGCCATTGCCGGGCCAGCAGCGTATACCCCGCATAAACGACCAGACATGCGCCGAGCAGCGCGGTGGTCAGGCTCGTCTCGCCGTCGACCAGCATGAAGGTGCCGATCCACGTTCCGGCGATGATTGCCACAATCATGGCCCAAAGGCGCAGAGCCAGCGCACGAAAACTCGGCCCGGCCAGAAGCTGCCAGACATTCGTAATGAATGACGGGACGATAAGCAGGCTTGCCGCTGTTAGTGGTGAGATCAGTGCCCCCAACACACCCATGGCAACAGTTGGCAATCCCATGCCGGTCAGGCCTTTGACGAAGCCAGCGCCGAGGAAAGTGAGGGTAATCGTGACGATAAGTGCAACTGATTGGGTCATGCTTTCGCTATAGAGAAATCCCCGTATTGCGAAATGCGGAAGTTCCATATTCTGCCTTCGGCTTTACCGAAGGCAGAATATGGGCGATAAATAAGCATGCGTTTCGACCTTACAGACCTTCGCCTTTTCATCGCCGTTGCCGACGCCGGAAGCATTACGCACGGCGCTGCGGAAGTGGGGCTCGCCCTGCCCTCCGCAAGCGAACGCCTGCGCGATATGGAAACCATTGGCGAGGTCAAGCTTCTCGAACGCGGCAGACGTGGTGTTTCGCTCACTGCGGCCGGGGAAGCGCTTGCGCATCATGCGCGCATCGTGCTGCGCCAGATGACCGACATGCATACCGATCTGATTACCCATGCCAAGGGCATGCGTTCAACCGTGCGCGTGGCGGCCAATACCGCCTCTGTAACCGAATACCTTCCCGCGCGCCTTGCCCGGTTTATGGCCGACAATCCGCAAATCGATGTCGAGCTGAAAGAACGGCAGAGCGCGGAAATCGCAAGGTCTGTTTCCGGCGGTTTTGTTGAGATCGGCATATTGTCGGACGCTGTCGACACCGCCGGATTGGTTCTCCTCCCCTTCACCATAGACAGGCTGGTTCTCATTGCGGGACAAGACCATCCCCTCGCCGCCAGAAAATCGACCTGCCTTGCCGATGTCCTGCACGAACCGTTTATCGGGCTCTATTCAGGCGCACTTTACGATCACATCGAAGCCCATGCGGCACGTCTGGGCGTCACGCTGAAGACGCGCACGCGGCTGCGTACATTTGAGAGCATCTGCCCGATGGTCGCCGCAGGCGTCGGTCTGGCAATCATTCCGGAACTGGTTGCGCATCGTATGACGACGACAACCAGCATCGCGCCAATCCCTCTAACGGATGCATGGGCCACACGGCACCTGTCGCTTTGCATACGTTCGCTGGATGAGCTGACCTCATCGGCGCGTGCGCTGATCGACCATCTGTCAGAAGAGAGCCCGCTGGACAGCGAGAAACTCCCCGACGATTTAATCTCTACCAGATCGCTCTAGGCCGTGCACTCATAAATAGGCTAGCTATTTGAATGGATTAGTTATTGAAAGGCCTCGGATTTGGAGGTCTTTGATGTCACGTCGCCGCTAT